>CAZCJU010000062.1:0-9712 GCA_964498965.1 uncultured Lachnospiraceae bacterium | reverse complement strand
TGTCCTCTTTCAATATTGCTGATCGTATCTTTACTCATATCAATCATTTCGGCAAGTTCTTCAAATCGACATTTATTCCGCAGAATGTGTTCCGAATTGTAAGCAATTCTGCAAATTTTGCAAAAAGCTTTGCGAAAATCTATTGACAATTTTGCGGGGGATAATATTTTCAACACATTATATAGTAAAAATTATATCAAGTTATATCAAGGCTTTTGCCAACTTTTACTTGACAGTTACTTAATGCGAAACGAATATTGACAAAAACGGTCGTTTGGTATATAATACAATGGCAGGGCAAAACCCTTATTGAATGAGATGCTTCGAAAGGCAGTTAAATAAATGTTTTCTAATACTAAAAGATATATTTCCGCTTTTCTCGTTGCGGTATCGTTTTTGAACTTATGCTCTTGCGAAGCGAATAATACCGAACGATCGACAAATGATAAAGAAACGATCGAAACGGAAACAGCGGAGAACGATACCTTTTTGTCGGATACGACGGATATAGGGGACGCTACGGAAATCGGAGATGAAACAAATGCTCCGAACGATGTAGCGAAAATTAACGTCGATTTTATCGGATTGACGGATTCCGATGGCAATGTGCTTGACGGCACGAAATATTCGATAAAAAACAAAACGGTGTGCGTCGAAATACCATTTGCGTTGAACGAAAAAGCGGTGCGGTATATGAAAGCGTGTGTCGAGGGCGACGGAACGAAAATCGTCGCTTTTACCGATATGGACGAAAACGATGTGACCGAGCTTTCGTTCCGTGAAAAATATATAATCACCATTGCAAATAAACAGAACGTAAAAAAATATTACTTTACAGTGAAACGCCAAACAAATAGGTTGCCCGTCGTTTCTCTTTATACCGAAAACGAATGCGAAATAGCAAGCAAGCTCGAATATGTAAACGGAGCAATGTCCGTTGATTGCTCGGGCGATGATGCGTATGCCGGTTGCGATACCTATGAGCTGGCACTTAAGGTGAAAGGGCGGGGAAATGCATCGTGGTGGCAAAGCGATAAAAAATCGTATAGAATTAAGCTCGATAAAAAAATAAGTATCCTCGGACTTCCCGCGGACCGTGATTGGGTGCTTGTCCCGAATTATTACGATAAAAGCCTTATACGTAATGCCGTAGCTCACAAAATGGCTCAACAAATGGAATATTTGTATTATACACCTACACATATTCCCGTCGATCTGTTTCTTAACGGCGAGTACAGAGGTGTCTATTCGCTCGCAGATAAAATCGAAGTCGCAGATAAAAAAATAGTCATAGGCGATACCGAAAAAAGCGATGATTTCGGATTTTTGATAGAAATGGGCTGGAATTACAACGAGGATATAAGGCGAGGTAAGGACTATTTCGATACGGAAATGCTTGAACGGCTTTTTGTCAAAGAACCCGAAATAACGGAACGGTATAATGACAAAATAAAATATATAATGAATTACGTCCAAAAAACCGAAAATGCGATAAAATCCGGAAAAGGCTATGAAGAATATATAGATATGAACGCTTTTGTCGATTGGTTCATTATAACCGAGCTTACGAATAATACGGAAATGGCGTTCTATCGGAGCTGTTACTTCTATAAGCCCGCAGGTGGTAAGCTTATTATGGGACCGGTGTGGGATTTCGATATGGCATTCGGAAATCATAAAGGCGATATCAAAAATTACGACGGTTGGGCAAGCGGTGAAGCAACATATTATGAAATGACTGTGAATTGGGCAACATACCTTGTAAAAAACGAAATGTTTATGAACCTTGTCAGAGAAAGGTGGCTCGAAAAACGTGATGTGTTGCTCAAATGTGCAAATGAAGCGATAGATTATTATTCCGATAAGGTGGAAGCCTCTCAGAATGAGAATTTTAAACTCTGGAATATCATGGATAAGCAAACGGGCCTCGGTAACGTGGATTACGAAAAATATGATACATACGAGCTTCAGGTACAGTATCTCAGAGAATTTGTTTCTGACCGTGCCGAATGGATAGATAACGAATTGAGAGTAAGCAAAAATAATTAAAACGTTGATTTGAAAATATGTTTGAAAAACGGCTGTGTTCAGCCGTTTTTTCGTTTTAATGCATCATCGTGCCGAATGACGGACAAGATGCCGAATAAAAATTCTTGCGCCGAATAAGGTGAGTGAGAGGAAAAAAGCATGAACAAAAAAGATATAAACGAAAATACGATACGAGAATTTAAAACATATCTCGAAAACGAAGAAAAAAGCAAAAACACTGTCGAAAAGTATTCGTACGACGTAAAAATGTTTTGTGATTTCGTCGGAGAAAATGAACTTTGCAAGGCGGCGGTAATGGAGTTTAAAGCTTCACTTGCAGAGAATTATGAGATCTCAAGTGCCAATTCCATGATCGCGTCGATCAATGCCTTCCTGCGGTTTGTCGGTTTGGGCGAACTTTGTATAAAACGATTTAGGGTACAGAAAAAAACGTTTTGCTCGGAAGAAAAGGAATTGACAAAAGCGGAATATATAAACCTCATAAATGCGGCAAAGAGAAAAGGTAATGAACGGTTGAGCCTTATCCTGCAAACAATATGTACAACGGGTATACGCGTCGGAGAGCTGCAATTTATCACCGTTGAAGCCGTATATAAAGGCGAAACCGTCGTTTCCTGCAAAAATAAGATCCGAACGGTATTCATCGTTCGGGAATTAAGGAAAAAACTGTTGAATTATATAAAAATCAAAGGTATTACCGATGGCTGTATATTCGTCACAAGATCCGGTAGACCGATGAGCCGAACAAATATCTGGTGTGAAATGAAATCGTTGTGCGAACAGGCAAAAGTATCGCCCGATAAGGTGTTTCCCCATAATCTAAGACACCTTTTCGCACGTACCTTCTACGGTATAGAAAAGGATATCGCAAAGCTTGCCGATATATTAGGTCACAGCAGTATCGATACAACACGTATCTATATTATTACCACGGGTAAAGAGCATAGACGTAAAATGGGAAAAATGCATTTGATAGTTTAGACAAAAATGCCACTACCCTCAAAACTTCCCCCTTATGGGAATGGTGATCATGCGGTAGCATGGATTGCGGCATGTTTTCTGCTTTTTTTGATACCGATTTTCAAATTTCCCGAAACTGAAGTCCGAATCAATTAATAATTGGTTAAGAACAAAAACTTAAATATTAAATAGGCTGTAAAACAATTATAAAATTATAACAATACCGGGTAGTACGACAAGTGTAAATGATAGTGTGTTCGGACATTGCGGTGAATATTTAACAATATAGCGTATTAAAGGTTCGTATGCAGACAGTTACACCGATGAATACAGAACAAATGTCGATTATATCACCGCTACGGTTCCCGATGCAGAGCCGCCGATAAGCAATATAATAAACGACGATACAAACAGCGGTAACGAAAGTGCCGGAATAACGGATAAAGTAAATAAGACGGACAAAAACGATACTGATGATGACGGAGTGGATAACGATTTGAACGAGGGCGGTGGCAACGATAAGGTTGTTATAATAGTAATAACGGCTGTTGCGGTAATAATCGTAGGTGTCGTTATCGCAATCATGATCATTTCGAAAAAGCGTTCAAGGTAATGATCTATCTATCGGGAGTCACATATTTCGGTCGGCAACGGAGATACGTTTCTTTATCGGGCGAAACACGGTAACTAACGAAAAAGGCACTCTATACCCTTTACGGATATCGGAGTGCCTTAATTCTTTGTTTGTAATTCGGCTCTTTTTTCGGAACACAATACGATGCGATCGCCGTCAAATGTCTTGTTTTTTTGTGTAGTATTGTGCTTGAGCTGTCCAAAGCTCATAGTATTTGCCGCCTCTATCCGACAAAAGCTCGTCATGCGAACCGACTTGAACGATCCGACCGTTATCAAATACTGCGATCTTATCGCAGAAGCGGCAGGAGGACAGACGGTGACTGATGTATATAGCTGTTTTATCTCCGACTATTTCATCAAATTTTGCATAGATTTCCGCTTCGGCAATGGGGTCAAGAGCGGCGGTGGGTTCGTCCAGAATGATAAACGGAGAATTCTTATAAAGTGCACGGGCAAGTGCGATCTTTTGTGCCTCTCCACCCGATATGTTCACGCCTTCGTCGTCGAAATTCTTGTAGATAGGAGTTTCAAGCCCCTTGGGCATATTGTCGTACCGCTCTCCAAAACCAACCTCTCTCAAGCATCTTTCTGCCTTTTCTGCGTCCCATGTAGCAGCAGACGATATGTTATTACCAAGCGGCAGTGCTAAAAGCGAATAATCTTGAAAAACAACCGAGAAAAGATCGAGATACTGACGGTAATCATATTTTCGGACGTTGAAATCATTCATATAGATTTCACCCTCGGTGGGATCGTAAAGACGGCACATCAGCTTGATAAACGTAGTCTTCCCCGAACCGTTCATTCCGACTACCGCAAGTCGTTCTCCAACGTTGAAGGTCAGATTGATATTTTTTAAGGCATAATTTTTGCATCCGGCATATTTAAAGCCGACATTGCGGAATTCAATGTCATATTTTTTGTCGCTTCGTTTTTCAACGCTGAGGGAACCTTGATACATATCGTTTGATATGTCAAAATAATCCGAATATTGCTTAAGGAACGGCTCATTTTGCGGAAAAGTACAGAAAAGAAGTTCAATAAGCGTCGCAAGATCTTTCATAAAGTGCCCGAGATATCCCGTGTATTTAATTACGTTGCCTACGGGAAAGGCTCCCATGGCACAGTAAGAACAAACCGACAGATAATTAAACATCGTACTCGTCCGACTCAATGTTGAATTATACACACCTATTTTAAAATCAAAAGCACTGGCTTCCGTGAAAGCTTTCAAGTGGTCGCAGGCCGTTTTTTCGTCCAATTTGCGTATTATATCCGCTTGGAGATATATTCTGCTGTCCATGCCGTTACATTGCGTTCCGCACGATAATTTGTTTTCTTGCAACATCGTATTGCCCGTTTTAAGCCAATATGCAGAACTTTCGGCACTGTGTTTACGCATCCGAACATTTTGCAGTACCGTGAAAAGGATCATTCCCGTTAAAAATGCAAGCCCGAGCGGGTGAAAACCCAAGGCAACTACCTTGGTCACCATTTCTATAAAGAATATCAGCGAAAAAATGACCTTGACGACACTTGATATAAGCAAATTGAGGTTTTCTCGCAACTGTACGACACCGTAATTGTTAATGTATCCGTTTTCCTTTATCGCTCGTCGCAAGGTTCGAATTTCCGGATCCTCTAACTTATTATAATCAAGAGAAAGAGTTTTTTTGTTGAACGCCAAGGCTTCGTTATTGTTCAGCTTTTCTAATTGTGTGGTAACGGCATTGCTTAGCAAGGTAGTCATGACGTGGATAAAAAGATTTCCGAGCAATGCAATGGCCACAAGAGCGAAAACGGCTTTTCGGTTCTGCCCATCATAAAGAGAGGTTACGATCTCTGCAGATATCCAAAGATTAAAATACGGAGATATCGAGCTGAATATGATATGCAAAAAAGAGGTGGGAAAATACTTTTTGTTAAAAGAATGGTAGAGCTTGAGCGTTTTTATCGTTACATTGTCCTTACGCATTTATCTCGCCCTCCCCGTAGTATTTTGCCTGTACTCCGAACATATAGGCGTACCGTCCGTTTTGCTCGATCAATTCATCGTGTGTTCCGCATTCCGCAATAACGCCGTTTTCGAGGAGGAGGATGCGATCACAGAAGCGAGTGCTTGCAAAACGATGGGAAATGTAAACGGAGGTTTTTCCTTGCGTCAACTTTCTGTATTGTAAATACAGCTTGTTCTCCGCAATTGGGTCAAGTGCGGCAGTAGGTTCGTCAAGGACAAGAATACTGCCGTTTTTGTAGATGGCCCGTGCCAAAACAAGCTTTTGCATTTCGCCGCCCGAAAGATCAACACCATCGTCATAAATGCCTTTCATTAAGTGAGTATCGATACCGTTTTCAAGACCGTCGATCTTTTCCCAAATTCCCGCTGCCTTCATGGCGGCTATGGCGTCATTTCGAGCCGTAGGACGATTTATGTCGGAGCTTGCCACGTATTCAAACATGGTAAAGCAAATGGGGCATATTTCTTGAAAAACGGCAGAGATCATTGTATAGTACTCTTCAATGTTATATTCGTCGATCGGCTTGCCGTTGACCGATATCTCGCCTTTTGTGGGTCTGTAAAAACCGCAGATTAGCTTAACAAGAGTGGTCTTGCCCGCACCGTTTACACCGACAAGAGCAACGCTTTCTCCGGCGTGTAAAGTAAGATCAATGCCTTTTAAGGTGAAATCTTCGGCACCGTCGTACTTGTACCAAATATCTCGTAATTCGATCGTAACCGCTCCATTGGGTAATTCGCATCCGATATCGTGGTTGAACTTGTTCGGATAGTCATAGAACTCGCGGTAATATGCGATCTTATCGGCTCTCATATTCAGTTTGGCAACATTGCCCACAATACCGTAAAAAAAACCGGCAATACTGCCGACAATGCCGAAATAGAAAACGAAATCACCGACAGAAAGTTTTTCGGTAAGAAGCATATCGATCAATACGATATACGCAACGCCGTTTTGTATCAAAGTCATGAAGCCTGCCAAGATCGATGCCCAAAATCCACGCAAACGACAACGCTTATTCCATATAATTATATGAGTGCGATAATCGCTCATCATTTTGTTGAGCCATTCCTCAAGCCCGTAAAGCTTAATATCCTTTGACACTTGCAGATCTTCGGAAAGCCCTTTGAGATATTCCGCTTTTCGGACGTCTTTTTCCCACAGATGTTTGTGCTTTTCGTAATACTTGTTTTGCCAGAAAGTAGTAAAGTACGAAAGAACGGATACCGTAATCACGATCGCAAGTACGATAGGATCGATAAAAGTAAGAAGCGAGGCATATGTGACAATGCCGAATAGGTGAATAAGCATATCGGAAAGATCGGTCCATATGAACTCCAAAGCACTGTTTCCTCCCCGCATATCTGCCCAAGCATATACGCCGATCCTTTTATAATCCTGTTTTTCGGTATTCTCGTAATCGGTTTTGCGGTTTTG
This sequence comes from uncultured Lachnospiraceae bacterium, assembly GCA_964498965.1. Lineage (GTDB taxonomy): Bacteria > Bacillota > Clostridia > Oscillospirales > CAG-272 > CAZCJU01. Next base: position 2,612 of record CAZCJU010000062.1, on the reverse strand, counting down.
TGCATAGCCCATCTCGCTTTCAAAGACACAGGTCGGGTAATAACGTTTTGCGGTACAACGTGTATTTATAAAATTACTCAAAACATCAAGGATAAAACTTGTCGCAATGAAAAAAACGACGATGCATGCGATCTCCGAAAACGGCTTTCCCGATCCGATACTGTCAATAAGATATTTTGAAAAATATGAACCGATAAGAGGCGAGATGACCGCGATCGGAACTGAGGCGAAAATGAAAAACACAAAGCTTTTATCAAACCGCCACAAATTTTTGATTGCCCACACAAGGCAGCCGAGTCGGGAATATTTACGCTTTTCTTTTGAAATTTTTGTTTCGTAACTCATATGGTACTCCTTTTCGCTTTTGATGTCTGCATTATATCATAAAGAGTCGCAAAAAAGTGCAATCTGTTGTCAAACGTCGAAAATTTGATGCGAATTGCACTTTAGTTTATATTTATTGCGGTTTATTGCGGCAGGAGAATTTCGGTAGAAAAAGCACCGTCCTCACTCGCACGGGTCAGATAACCGCTGTACTTCTTTACAACGGCATCCACACGGGCAAGACCGAAACCGTGTCCCTCCCCCTTCGAGGTCTTAAAGCCGTGCTTTTTTACGCCGTCTGCAGTGTTTATGAGCGAGAGATATAAGTAGTTTCCTTTCATTTCCATGTAGATGCGGATCAGACGTTCTTCCTCGGGGAGAAGTAGGCACGCTTCGATAGCGTTATCGAGCAAATTGCCGATAACGATACAGAGATCAAGTTCCGATATCGTAAGCGACACAGGAATACGTACATCTGCCTTTATCGTTATGTTTTTGGCGGTGGCAATGGAAAGCTTGCTGTTGAGTATGGCATCTGCCATTTTGTTTCCTGTCTTGATCGCGGTTTCAACGTGAGTCAGGTCATCATCGAGCATATCGAGATAACGGTCAATTGCTTCGCAGTCCCCGTTTTTCGCATGAACCTTCATCGCTTGAATATGATTTCTGTAATCATGCCGCCAGCCGCGCATCTTGTTATACATAGTTTCAACTTCGGCGTAGTACCCTTTTAGCATTTCGTTTTCGGCTGCGGCAACTCTTTTTGCGATCAATTTATCAAACAACATGATCCTTTATTCCTTACAGGTACTTGATCAAAGCGGCGTGTACCTTATTGTACATTCCTCTGCTTATGGGAACAAGCTCTCCGTTCGTCATTGTGATATCGGTACGACTGATTTTTTTTACATATTTCAATCCGACAATGTATGATCTATGTACCTTGATAAAGGTTTCGTCAAGCTGTTCCGCAAGCTTTGCAAGGGGAATACGCGAACGGTAGATACCGCTTACGGTATGCACGGCTACGTGGACATTTTCCGATTCCACATAACATATATCTGCGAGTGAAAGCTTTATATCGCCGTCGGAAGAGGTCAAAAGTACCATTCGCTGACGGTAATTTAGATTACCTACCGCACGATCGAGGACGGGCAATAACTTTTTTTCGTCTGCGGGCTTGATAAGATAATGAAGTGCCGACACGTCAAAACCGTCGCCGAAATATTCATAATATCCTGTGATAAACACGATCTGTATCGTAGAATTTTCTTTGCGAACGGCTTTTGCCAACTCAACACCGTTCATTTCGGGCATTTCTACATCTAGCAGTAATATGTCAAAATCTTTTTCCTCCGAATAGTCAAAAAGAAAAGCTTTCGCCGATGTATAGTGTTTCACTTCGGCAACGTGACGGCTTTTGCTTGCCCAAACATATATTATGCCCGATAAATATTCAATTTGATCCTGTTCATCATCGCAAACAGCTATTTTCAGTTTCATTGTATATAACCTTTTTCTAAATATCAAGAGGTATTTTGCATATTCTTGCAAGCACGAAAACCGTTCGAAAATACGTTTATTCGATTTGTATTTGCGAACACACAAAACATTATCCCGCAGTTCATTTGACGACGGTATTTTCACTTAAAACACGATGTCAAAATTTTTCCAAGAGCAAGAGTTCGCTTTATCCGATATGACGGTATCGAAGCCAAAGTCGACGCAGAGATGAATGTTATCAAAGACGAAAACTTTTTAAATGTGAGCAATTGTATGGAAATATACAGTTTAATTTAGAATATTGTGGAAGTCGGTCATGTGCTTGCAAAATGTGAATTATATTGAGATTGTGGGAACAACGGCAAAAACTGCACAAGCGTATCTGCCTGAAGAGCGTGTACTTGTGCGGGTTTGGACTCTCAAGTAGGAAAATGCAATGAAAAATACCGTCCGCAAACTCAACTATGTTCACGGAATGGTATTAAATGATTTGATTCGTGTGATTTTTATCAATCTTTAATGATATGATTATCTCATCTCGTGATACTCATTGCATCAAAATTGGTATCCGGTTATGGTCGAGCGGAACTCTAAATATCCGAACTAACAGAAAACGAGTCCGAACCTAAAAAGTTCGGACTCGACGATTTTGTCATTTGACTACATACGAGATACTTTTTCTTGTTTTTTAGCCGTAATTGAACTCATACAGGAATTTCTCTTTTTTGATCGATATTAACAATCGAGAAGCGACTGGGTAATTTCAAGCCCGCCTACGAAAATTA
>CAZCJU010000061.1:0-9872 GCA_964498965.1 uncultured Lachnospiraceae bacterium | reverse complement strand
GATCTTATCGACACCGAAGCCGTACAGCTTGCAGAGGTAGGCACAAAACTCTTGCACTTCCTTCATAACGGCGTTGAAACATGCAGCGTCCTTCAAAACGTCCTCACACATCTCAAGCTGCACACGGGCTTGAGGGTTGTAATTGTAGCTGCTCTTTTTGCCTGAGCCGACATCCCGGCAACAAATATCAAACGGAAGCGTCTGATAGGTTTCAACCGTGCCTTTGGCATTAACGCCGATAAAGGCGTGAACGCACACACTGCGTCCCATTTCCGAGGCAGAGCGATTCCAATCGTTGCCGTATCGGTTTACGCCAATATCGGCAATAATTGTGGAATAATCTGCATCCGTCTTGAGGGGCTGCACATATCGTTTAATATTTTTGTTATTGGCACCTGTGGAGTGTACAACAATACCGGTGGGCTTGCCACCGGTCATCTATCGGGAATGGGCAAAATCAAAAGCAACTACCGCCGCTTGACGGCACGCCGCATACGGATTTTTGAAGTGTAGCGTAGCGGAACGAAGAAATCCGTATGCATTTACCGCAGTTTATCAAATTTAGGAGATTTTTCGATTGCACATATCTTGACAATTCCACACCTTGACCGTGCCTTTTACGTGTATTGCGAGTTATTCGGTTTTTCCGCTATTCCTTACCGTTCCAGCAATAGGTACATATTTTTTCTTTATCTATTCCTATCGCTTCAAGCAAGCCGTCGAGCGACTGATATCCGAGCGAATCGAAGCCGAGCTTTTTACATATTGCCGAAAGCAGACACCGTCCCCGCTCTGTATTCGAATCGGAGTATTCCTCGATATGCTTTTGTCCCTCATCGCCCTCAAGCTCTTGTATCGTGCGACGGGCGAGCAAATCCATATCCGAATTTCCTCTCGAAAAATTCAGATATTTACAGCTGTACATAATAGGCGGGCAAGCGGAACGCATATGCACCTCTTTGGCACCTGCACTGTACAGAAATTCGACGGTTTCGCGAAGCTGAGTACCCCGGACTATCGAATCGTCCACGAAAAGCAACTTTTTGTCCTTTATAAGTTCGGGAACGGGTATCTGCTTCATCTTTGCGACCTGATTACGCACCTGCTGATTTTCCGGCATAAACGATCTGGGCCAAGTCGGCGTGTATTTTACAAACGGTCGTGCGAATGTTTTATGACTTTCGTTCGTATAGCCTATTGCGTGCGGTATTCCCGTATCGGGTACGCCCGCCACGTAATCCACGTTGGGAAGCGTTCCCTTTTCGGCTTCGTTTCTCGCCATGATCTTTCCGTTTCTGACACGCATTACTTCCACGTTTACACCCTCGTAATTAGAGTTCGGGTATCCGTAATACGTCCACAAAAACGCACAAATCTTCATTTTGTCCCGTGCGGGTGAAACGGTCTTAAAGCCGTCCTCGTTGATCTTGACGATCTCGCCCGGTCCCAATTCGTATGCGTCCTCATAATTCAATTTATGGTACGCAAAGGACTCGAACGAAACGCAACAGCCGTCATCGCTTTTACCGATAAGCACGGGAAGTCTGCCGAGTCTGTCGCGTGCGGCGATTATTCCGTCGGAATTGAGGAGCAATATCGTCATCGAGCCGTCGATAACATCCTGAGCGTGCAATATTCCCTCTTCTATCGAATCCTTCTGGTTTATCAAGGCGGCGGTAAGCTCGGTCGAATTGACTTTGCCCGAACTCATCGCCATAAACTGATGACCGTGATCCGAAAAATACTCCTTAACAAGACTTTCGGCGTTATTGATGATACCGACGGTCGATATCGCATAAAGACCGAGGTGCGAACGGACGAGCAGCGGCTGCGGATCCGAGTCGCTTATACAGCCTATTCCGCTGCAGCCGTGAAAATCCGCCAGATCCTTTTCGAATTTCGTCCTGAAAGGTGTATTCTCTATACTGTGTATTTCACGTTGGAAGCCGTCGTTTTTGTCGTAAATTATCATTCCTCCGCGGCGTGTTCCGAGGTGAGAATGGTAGTCTACGCCGAAAAATATATCGAGTACGCAGTCTTTCTTGGAAACCGCACCGAAAAATCCGCCCATTACGCAAAAAACAGCTCGGAAAGCGTCATAGGATCTATATATTCGCCGTCTTTGTAAACACGCATATTACCGGACGCTATTTCATCTATAAGCATTACACCGCCATCCTTGTCGTAACCGTATTCGAATTTGATATCATACAACACGAGTCCCTTTTCTTTGAGGTCGTCGGCAACTATTTTCGTTATCTGTTGTGTCATTGTTTTGATAGTATCGTACTGTTCTTCGGTCATAACGCCGAGAACGGCAAGACCGTCCTTTGTTACAAGGGGATCGCCGAGAGCATCGTTTTTGAACGTCATTTCGACATACGAGGGCAGATCAGCTCCCTCTTTCACGTAATCGCCGTAGCGACGGCGGAACGAGCCGACGGCTTTTTCTCTGCAAATGACTTCAAGACCTTTTCCGAACACCTTTGCGGGCAGAACCTCCATGGTCGTGTTTTCAAGGTCGGCATTTACGTAATGAGTTTTTATACCTGCGGCATTTATTTTTTCGAAGAAGTAAATCGACATACGAAGGTTAACATCGCCTACGCCGTCTATCGTCAGACCGACCGAGTTTTCGCCCGGATCGAACACTCCGTCCTTGCCCGTGCAATCGTCCTTGAATTTCAGCAGATAATTTCCGTTATCGAGTGCGTAAACATTTTTTGTTTTTCCCGTGTAAACAAGCTTCATTTCTTTTTACCTCTATCCGTAAAAAATTTCATGCCACGTATTATATCACAATTCTTTTTATTTTGCAATATATTTTTTTGTTTTTTTTCCGTTATTTTCGACAAAATTTATGCCGCCGCAATTTAATGCGGCGACATACTTCGATCATTCCTCGGCACTTGCGTCTGCGATTATTTTTTCGGCAACGGGAGCGGGTGCTTCCTCGTATCTGATAAACTCAAACGTATAGTTACCTCTTCCCTGTGACAACGCACGCAACGCCGTCGAATAGTCGGACATTTCGGACATAGGCACTTCGGCCTCTACGGTCTGATAACCTTTTTTAGCCATGGGCGTCATGCCGAGTATTCTTCCTCTTCTCTTATTTACGGTGCCTATCACATCGCCCACGAGAGAATCGGGAACGTTGACCTTAAGCTCTCCGTAAGGCTCAAGAATAACGGGGTTCGCTTTTTTCATTCCGTCCTTATAAGCCAGCGATGCGGCAAGCTTGAACGACATTTCGGACGAATCGACATCATGATACGAGCCGTCGTACAGATCAGCGTTAAGTCCCACCATGGGGAAGCCCGCCAAAACACCTTTTTGCATGGCTTCTTCGAGTCCTTTTACGACTGCGGGGTGGAAATTCTTCGGGACCGAGCCTCCCACGCAGCTTTCGGTAAAGTGCAGACCGGCTTCGTCGCTCGGTGAAAATCTTATCTTAACATGGCCGTACTGACCGTGACCGCCCGATTGCTTTTTATGCTTACCCTCGGCATCGACGGATTTTCTTATAGCCTCTCTGTACGCTATCTTCGGTGCTTTAAGTGCTACACCTACCCCGTAACGTGCTTTAAGCTTTGCGAGCGTTACGTCGATATGGATATCGCCCATACCGGACAGCACAAGCTGTTTCGTTTCGGGTTCGTTTACGAATCTCAAGGTCATATCTTCTTCGAGAAGTCTTGAGATGCCCTGCGACAATTTGTCTTCCTCTCCCTTTGCCAGCGGAGAAACGGCAACACGCATATACGGCACGTCGACGGAGATCTTTCTGAACGGCAGATCGTTCTGATCAACGGAATATGTGCTGTTCGTACTTACGTTGGCAAGCTTTGTCGTAACGCCTATATCTCCGTACGGCATAAGCTCGACTTCTTTCAGGTCCTTGCCGCAGGCGTTATATATATGCGAAAATTTCTCGGCTGTACCGTTTTCCACATTGTAAAGCGTCGTATCCTTTTTGAGCGAGCCGTTCATAACACGGAAGAACGACATTTTTCCCACAAACGGATCGGCGATCGTTTTGAACACAAATATACTTGTCGGGCTGTCGGCACTCGTTTCGAGTGTTTTCAGTTCTCCGCTCTTGTCTATAACATATTCCATACGGCTCGATACGGGCGAGGGGAAATAATCCGCAATATGATCGAGAAGTATTTCTATTCCCCACGTTTTAGCTGCCGAACCGCAGATGACCGGTGCGATATCGCCGTTTACGAATCCGACCTGTATCGCTTTTACCGCCTCGTCCCTCGTTATTTCCTCGCCGCCGAAGAACTTTTCCATAAGCTCCTCGCTCGTCTGAGCGATCGATTCGTACAGCATATTTCTGTATTCCTCCGCAACGGGCTTGAACGCTTCGGGAATCTCCGCTTCAACATGACTTCCTTCCTTGTCGAACACGTACTCTTTCATATCTATAAGATCGAGGAAGCCTATTACCGCATCTCCGTCTACCATCGGTATCATTATCGGGCATACGGAAACGCCGAATTTATCTCTGAGCTGTTTAAACGCCTTTGCGAAACGGGCTTCGGGATCATCAAAGCGGTTCAGGAAGAACGCACGGGGTTTGCGGCTGTCCACCGCTCTGTCCCAAGCAAGTTCCGTTCCGACTTCAACGCCGAGTCTGCCGTCCGTTACAATAAGCACGCTGTCGGCAACTCGTTTTCCTTCTATCGCCTCTGCGGCAAAATCAAGATAGCCGGGAGTGTCGATTATATTTATTTTCACGCCCTTCCAATTGATAGGAGCGACGGACAGCGATATCGAAAAGCCTCTCTTTTTTTCTTCTGCGTCGTAGTCCAAAACCGTGTTGCCCTCGCCGATCTTTCCCAGTCTGTTGGTCGTTTTCGAAATATAAAGCATGGCTTCGGCGACCGATGTCTTTCCGTGTCCGTTATGACCTACGAGGCAAATGTTGCGAATTTTGTTTTCCATGGTTTTCTCCTTAAATTTATGTAAGATTTGGTATCGCATTCGGTACTTCTGTCATTATACTATGATTTTTCGAAATTATCAAGAGAATTTTGCGGATTTCAACTGTCCCGGATGTAGAAATTTCAGGTCATTTTTTGTGCATATTGCACAAATAAATTTGAAAAAATTGTAATTTCAACTTTTTACTGTAAATTACATGTTAAACCGGCTGAATAATACCGTTTAAATTTGTGCATTTTTGCGAACTTTACGAAAAAGCAAAAGGTCAAATCGACATACGCTTTTTCGCACGTCTTTTTGACCTTTTTCGTTATCCGAGCTTTTATCGAAACTCGCTGTATTTTTTCGAAAGCTTACGCAATTCGTCTATCTGCTTAAGTGTGCTTTGCTTTGCGGGACCGCCGACAACGGCTCTGCCCTCGACACAATTACGCAGGTCTATCGCCTCGTAAACATCGGCATCGAACGCCGGAGAAAACATCCCGTATTCGTCAAGCGTCAGTTCGTCAAGCGTTTTTTCGTTATCAATGCAATAAGCGACGAGCGAACCTACGACTTTATAAGCGTCCCTGAACGGAAGTCCGTGCTTTACGAGATAATCCGCACAATCCGTCGCATTTATGAATCCGCCCTTTGCCGCTTTGAGCATATTTTCTTTCTTGACTGTGATCGTTGCGAGCATTTTGGCAAACACCGACAGACAGAGGTGTGTAGTATCCAATGCGTCGAAGATCGCTTCCTTATCCTCTTGCATATCTTTGTTGTATGCGAGAGGAAGTCCTTTCATCATAACAAGCAGAGTATTGAGGTCGCCGTAAACTCTCGCACATTTGCCGCGTGCCAGCTCGGCTATATCCGGATTTTTCTTTTGCGGCATTATCGACGAACCGGTGGAATATGCGTCGTCAAGCTCGATAAACGAAAACTCGCCGCTGCTCCACAGTATTATTTCCTCCGAAAAACGGGAAAGGTGCATCATTATCAGCGACAGCACGGAGCATAGTTCAATGACGAAATCCCTGTCGCTCACTCCGTCCATAGAGTTCAACGTAACATCGTTAAAGCCGAGCTTTCGACATACCGCATATCTGTCAACGGGATAAGTCGTTCCGGCAACAGCACACGAGCCGAGCGGCATTACGTTGATCCTTTCGTACGTCTGCATAAGTCTTTCCAAGTCGCGCGAGAGCATAAAGCCGTACGCAAGCAGGTGATGTGCAAAGGTAACGGGCTGGGCTCTCTGCAGATGAGTATACGCCGGCATTATCGTGTCTGTATTTTCCTCTGCCAGCTTTACGACCGTTTCAAGCAACTCGTTTGTGAGCGAAGCGGTCTTTTTGCACTCGTCACGCAGGTACATACGTATATCGAGTGCCACCTGGTCATTACGCGAGCGTGCGGTATGAAGTCTTTTTCCGGCATCGCCTATACGCTGTGTCAGCACCTGTTCGACGAACATATGTATGTCCTCTGCATTCGGATCGAACTCAAGGTGTCCGTTTTTCAGATCCGCCGATATCTGCGTCAAGCCGTCGATTATTTTTTCGCTTTCGCTCTGTTCGATTATTCCGCATTTTCCGAGCATTTCCGCATGTGCGATACTGCCTATTATGTCGCACTCATACATACGGTGGTCGAACGAGATTGAGGAATTGAAGTCGTTCACCTCGGAATCAAGTTCTTTTTTGAATCTGCCGTCCCACATTTTCATAAGAAATCACGCTCCGAACGATTATTTTTCACCCGTGATATAGCCCAGCTTTGCGAGCAGTTCCGCAATGAGTACCGCACCGCCCGCCGCACCTCTGAGCGTATTATGAGAAAGTCCGACGAATTTGAAATCGTATATTTTATCCTCTCTGAGTCTGCCCGCCGTTATTCCCATACCGCCGTAAATATTGCGGTCGAGATGTGCCTGCGGCCTGTCGTTTTCCTCGAAATACGTTATGAATTTTTCGGGAGCCGAAGGAAGTTTGAGTTTTTGGGCAATGCCCTCGTAATTATTCCACTTTTCGAGTATTTCCTCTTTCGTCGGCTTCTTTGCGAATTTAACAAACACCGCTGCCGTATGACCGTCGGAAACGGGAACTCTTATGCACTGCGTGGTAATATTTATCTTGTCGGTGGGAACTATTTTTCCGTCTATGATATTTCCCCAGACCTTAAGCGGCTCTTTTTCGCTTTTTTCTTCTTCGCCGCCGATATACGGAATGATATTATCCACCATTTCGGGCCACTGTTTAAACGTCTTGCCCGCGCCGGATATCGCCTGATATGTAGTCGCAACGACCTCATACGGCTCGTAGCATAGCAGGGGTGTCAGCAAAGGCACATAGCTTTGTATCGAGCAATTGGGCTTAACGGCGATGAAGCCCTTCTTCGTTCCCAAACGCTTTCTTTGGTACGGTATGACTTCAAGATGCTCGGGGTTAATTTCCGGCACGACCATGGGAACATCGGATGTCATGCGGTTTGCGGAGTTATTCGAAACGACGGGAATCTCGGCTCTTGCGTAAGCCTCTTCGAGAGCGAGTATTTCGTCTTTTTTCATATCGACCGCACAGAAAACGAAATCGACAAGAGGCTTCATTTCGTCTATGTGTGTGGCATCGACGACCACCATATTCTTTGCGTATTCGGGAATGTCGTTTTGCAGCTTCCATCTGTCCTCTATAACGTCAATATACTTTTTGCCCGCACTTCTTCCGCTTGCGGCAAGTACGGTCACCTCAAACAAGGGGTGATCTTCAAGCAATGTGATAAAACGCTGTCCGACCATACCGGTAGCACCGATAACGCCGACCTTTAATTTTCTATCCATAACAATTTCTCCGTATTAGATTATCATTTATCTGATTAGTTTACCACTTTTATGTAATATCGGATTAAGCAATTATAAAACTTTTTGTAAATTTAATCATTTTTGGGGTTTTTGTCTTGTTGTATTCACACTTTGCGGTATGTTTGAATATAATGTATATGCGGTGTGACGATGTACGATGAAATATCTATGTAACGTTTTTGTTAATTTTGAAGCTTATCCCTTTTAATTTCGGGATATGCGTGCTATAATACTTAGAAATAGAAGATAAATACTTCCGAATGCGGAATCTACATATCAACAGAATAAACCAGTTAATTGCCGAGGAATATATTCATGGAAAAAATTGCGGTAAGGGGCGGACTGCCCCTACACGGCGAAATAGAGGTCAGCGGCATGAAAAATGCGGCGGTTGCCGTTATTTTGGCGTGCCTTTTAGTAGAAGATACTTGTACGATTGAAAATTTACCCGACATAAGCGACGTTAGGCTCTGCCTTGACATTTTGAAGAGCATGGGAGCGGATATCAAGCGTCCCAAGCGTACCGTCGCTCAGATCAATTGCAAAAACGCTTTGGGCGGTATATCGCCTTACGAAATGGTAAGAGGTATGCGTGCCTCGTACTACCTTATAGGTGCGGAGCTTGGACGGTACGGCAGAGCGTACGTCGGTTGTCCCGGAGGCTGCGATTTCGGTATTCGTCCGATAGATCAGCACATAAAAGGCTTTGAGGCACTCGGTGCGAGGGTCTGCGTCGAGGGCGGATATATCGATGCCCGTGCCGACAACGGTCTGACGGGAAGTCAGGTCTATTTCGACGGTGTTACCGTAGGCGGCACGATGAACGTAATGATCGCAGCTGTCCGTGCGAACGGCACGACGATCATAGAGAATGCGGCGAGAGAACCTCACGTTGTCGATCTCGCCAATTTCCTAAACACCTGTGGGGCATGTATAACGGGTGCGGGAACGGACGTTATAAAGATCAAGGGCGTCGAACGGCTTCACGGTTGCGATTACACGATAATTCCCGACATGATCGAGGCCGGCACATACATGATAGCCGCCGCCGCAACGGGAGGAACACTCAGGATCAACGGGGTTATACCCAAGCACCTTGACTCCATTACGGCGAAAATGGTCGAAATGGGTGTTCAAATAGAAGAGCTTGACGAAGCCGTTATCGTTTCGCGTGTAGGCGAGCTTACACGTGCCAACATAAAAACAATGCCCTATCCGGGCTTTCCGACGGATATGAACCCGCAGATGTGCGTTCTGCTTTGTCTTGCGAAAGGCACGAGCTATCTCACCGAGGGCGTGTGGGAGAGCCGCTTCCGTTATGTCGAGGAGCTTAAGCGAATGGGTGCTGAAATAAAAGTTGACGGAAAGATCGCAGTCATCGAGGGCGGAGTTCCGCTGTCTGCGGCTCCGGTAAGAGCGGTCGATCTGCGTGCCGGTGCGGCGATGATAATTGCGGCACTTGCCGTGAGCGGCAGAACCGTTATCGAAGATATCCATCACATTAAAAGAGGCTACGATCACATTGTCGAGAAACTGAGGGCAGTCGGTGCGGACATAGAGCTTATCACCTCTCCCGATACCGACGCATACAAGCAGGCTAACTGAAACGATACGAAGTGAGAAAAATATGATTGGCAAAGATACGCTTGACATTAAAGCCGTTCTTTTCGATATGGACGGCGTGTTGGTCGATTCCGAAAAGATCATGAGCAAGAGTGCCGTCATCGCCCTGAAAAAATGGGGGGGTGATGCCGACACAGCTGATTTTACACCGTTTATCGGCGCCGGCGAGGTTGCGTACCTCGGCGGCGTTTCTTCAATGCACGGAGTTGCATACGATCCGAAAATGTCGGAGGAAGCATACAGAGTATACGGAGAGCTTGTTTCCCGAGGTGAGGACATTGCGTTCCCGTATTCGTGCCGTGTGGTAAAATACCTCAAGGACAAGGGCATAAAGGTCGCCGTATGCACAAGTGCCGACAGAATGAAGCTTGATTACAATCTAAAGGCGTTGGGGCTTGAAAACGATTTCGATGCTTTGATCACCGGCGAAGATATAAAACGAAATAAACCC
>CAZCJU010000060.1:0-9936 GCA_964498965.1 uncultured Lachnospiraceae bacterium | reverse complement strand
TAAGATATGACGGAATCAATATCAACAAGATAAAGAAAGACGATCTCCGTCGTTCGCTCGGCGTTGTGCTTCAGGACACTCACCTGTTTACAGGCAGCGTTGCGGACAATATACGTTACGGCAAGCCCGACGCCACCGACGAGGAAGTAATTTCGGCGGCAAAGCTCGTAAATGCGGATTACTTCATATCGCATTTGCCGCAAGGCTACGACACGAAAATAACGGCGGACGGTGCGAGTCTTTCGCAGGGTCAGCGTCAGCTTATAGCGATAGCACGTGCCGCAGTTGCCGATCCGCCCGTACTGATCCTCGACGAAGCCACTTCATCGATCGACACGAGAACGGAAGCGATCGTCGCACAGGGTATGGACAGCCTAATGGCGGGCAGAACGGTATTCGTTATCGCACACCGATTGTCTACGGTCAAAAATTCCGATGTAATAATGGTACTTGATGCCGGACGTATAATAGAGCGAGGCAATCACGATGACCTTATAGCACAAGGTGGAGTCTACAGCAGACTTTACTCGGGAATAAACAAATAAACGATCCAAAACCGTATACCGTTTCGGCGGCATACGGTTTTTTGACCGCAGGACACGACTTTATTCGACGGTTTATTCGAGATATAATGACGCAAAATTTCTTTGCGATGGAAAAAATGCCGATATACGCCGATACAAAACGAATAATTATCGTTGACAAAATCCGATTCGCCGTGTATAATATACACAATCAAATCACATAGCAGGTAGATATGAAAAAAACAGCTGTTATATTGGCGACGCTGTGCGTTATTCTTTCGTTTCCTTTGCACGCATACGGACAAGACGACACGGCATCGAATATCACTTCGAAAACAGATATAACTCAAAGCGGATTTACGTCGTTTTCGCGCTTGACCGACGGTCAAAGCTCCTCGGGAGCCATATGCGAGGATGGCGGCACATTGACGTTGCACTCGAAGGAACCTATCGGTGCAATATATATACTTTTCAACAGCGATCCCGCAGAATGGAAAATAACGTCTGCGGACACGACCTACACCGGCGGAAAAAACGGATTTTTGCATGAATACATAGACATTGCCGAGATCTTCGGTCTGACAAACGAGATAGTGCTTGAATTCGACGGATATTTCAGCATAAGTGAACTGTACATTTTTTCCTGCGGTATCAAGCAGGATTGGGTTCAGGTGTGGAATGAACCGTGTGAAAACGCCGATCTGCTTCTTTATGTCGCCCATTCCGACGACGATCAGCTCTTTTTTGCGGGACTTATTCCCTTATACGTTTCAAAAAGCTGCAAGGTTCAGGTCGCTTATTTGACATATCACCCCGAAAGTATGCGTCGGCGGCACGAATTGCTTGACGGATTATGGACGGCAGGCACAAGATACTACCCGATATACGAAAAATTCGACGACTTTCTCATCGAAAGCTTAGACGGCACCGTCGCTCAATACGAGCGGCTCGGAACGAGCTATGAACAGCTCGAGAGCTTTGTTGCGGAAACAACAAGACGCACGAAACCGCTCGTTGTCGTTACTCACGACACAAACGGCGAATACAAGCACGGTATGCACATTTTGCTTTCAAAGCTTGTCTGTGATTCCGTACAATTTTGCTCCGACGGAAGCAAATACAAAGAATCAGCCGACAAATACGGCACATGGATGCCTCAAAAGATATATATTCATCTTTACGATGAAAACAAGATAGTTCTCGACATTGACTCTCCGCTTGAATATTTTGGCGGAAAAAGTGCATTTCAGGTGTCACAGCAAGCGTTTTTAAAGCATTTATCTCAATCCGACACATGGTTTTATCCGTGGTTACTCGGCAAAAACGGCGTGAATATCACCTCGTCAAAGCAAATACGCAAATACAATCCCGCATATTACGGACTGTATCATTCGACCGTCGGCTACGACACGGGCAAAAACGATATGTTTGAAAATATTGTCACATATTCCGAATGCGAAAACTGTGCGGATAAAATGTCGGAGATATCAAACGATATTTCCGCTTTCTCTACAAGCATCGACGGTACGGATGAACGGATTGCTTCGCTGAACAGTTTAGCGGATACGGTTATACAAAAAAGGGAGCTGGCACTTGAGCTTAAAAACGGTTGTGAAGAATTGAGTGTACGTTTAGAGAAATTAAAGGTAGGTATTGTTCCGATCACACAATCCGAGCCGTCATACACCGCAGTAATTGTCGAAATATCGTTCGCTGTTGTCGCCGCACTGCTGTTTTTTCTGCTTCCGCTCATAATTTTTAAGCGTAAAACACCGTAAATGAACTTTCCTCCGCAGACCTTTATGGTATGCGGAGGAAAGTTTATTGCACGATCTTAATAAGTTCGGAGCAAATACAGGTCGTTACACTCAACCTTTTTTCGCCTTTTGAAAAGAATTTGACATTCATAACATCGCCGTTTATGCTTACTATAACGCCCGTACCGAACGCTCTATGCTCTACGATGATGCCCTCTCCGAGCATTTGCGGAGTAAGCATTGTTTTTTTCGGCTTTACACGCTCCCCTGCCGTTTTCGTTTTTTTTGTTTTTTCGCCTTTTTTGTCGGTTTTGTTTTCGGCAACGGCATCGACAAAGCTATCGACGAAGCGTGACGGTTTTATCCTTTTACCGTTCATCGTATCCGGTAAAAGAAACGTAAGCTCGTTTTTCGCTCTTGTACATCCGACATAGAACAATCTTCTTTCTTCTTCAAGCTCGTCCTCGCTCGCATCGCTCGACGGAAATATCCCGTCCAGTGCATCGGCTATTATAACGCTGTCAAATTCAAGTCCTTTAGCCGAATGCACCGTCGAAAGCGTTATTTTCGCATTTGATTTTCTGTAATTCAGTTCCCCGTTTGCCGTTTTCGCAAGCTTTTGAAGATAGCTTTCGACCGACATCTCGCCTCTCGCAAGTGAAAAAAGCAAGGAACATCTTTGTCTTATCGGAAATTCGGAATATCCGTCCGACACCGATCTGTCTATCCACTTCTCGTAATTTAATTCTTCGAAAATGATCCTAAGTGCTTCGTTCGGCGTTGTTTTCGATATTCGTTCGAAGCATTTGCTCGCCCGGTCATACTCCTTTACACGTCTTCCGAGGCGTTCGTTTTTTATCAGAGCGTGCAACGGCGATATTCCGTTTTGTTTATTCTCGGCAAGTGCTTCGAGAAATTTTTCTTTTGTAATGTAAAGATTAAGCTTATAGTAAAACAGGGCGAAAAGCTCGCCGTCAAATGGGTTGAGTGAAAATTTGAGTATTGACGTTACATCTCTTACCGTCGGCGAAGTAAAAAACAGTGAGGACGAATCTCTCGTAGAATATTCTATTCCGTATTTTTCAAAAGTATCAATAAACGAAACCGCAGTATCGTTATTGCGAAACAACACGGCTGTGGTTTTATCGCCGTTTTTGTTACGCAAATATTTCGCCAAAAAATCCGACTGTTCGGTATAAGAAGGACACCCGAGTTTTTTTATCACGCTGTCGCTTTTATTTTGCGGCTTCATTTCCTTTTGGCGACGTTTTTTGTTTGCTTTGATAAACCTGTTCGCCGCCGAGGTTATACTTGCTGTGCTTCGGTAATTTGTTTCCATGAGCAACACATTGGCGTTATTCAGCTCCTTATCGAAGTTCAACAGTGCTTCCGGGTAAGCGGCTCGGAAGCCGTAGATGCTCTGATCCTCGTCGCCGACCATAAACAGATCATCGTTTCCTTCGTTTATGAGCCGTATTATTTTATGTTGTACAAAGGATGTGTCCTGTGCTTCATCGACATTGACGAACAAATATCGATGTCTGACGTACGCCGCTATATCCTCCAAACCGATAAGCAAGGAATACGCCATCAGCAATTGATCGTCAAAATCCATAAGGTCGTTCTCTGATTTATAATTTTTATACACTCGGAAAAAATCGAAGAACGAGAGCTTCGGTACTCTTACGCTTTTACACAGCTCTTCCTCGCTTTTTCCGCACCCGGTCATATTCATCACATAGGTTATTCCCTGTGTCAGTGAACGGACAAGTCCGTCGGACGGAAAAGTACCCGTTTTTTCTACATACAGTTTCCGCACAGCCTGCGTGTTGTCCTTCATCAGCTTCGGAATATGCAACGCATATCGGCTCGACGCAAGTCTGATCACGGAAAGGCAAAAGCTGTTTATGGTACAAAAATGCGGTATTTCTTCTATATCGAAAAAGGCTTCTCCGAATCGTCGCTTCATATCATGCGATGCGGATGCGGTATATGTTATTGTAAGTATATTTTTCGCATCAACGTTTAAGCATTTCATGAGATACCCGACACGTGCGATTATTGCGGTCGTTTTACCCGAACCCGGAACGGCAAGGAGCAATGTATTGCCCCTTGCCGTTGCCGCAGCCCTTTGGCTGTCATTCAATTTTAATCCGTAATGCGAAACAAATTCTTCGTAATTCATTTCTTATTTTCGGTTTTTATCGCCTATGCATCAAAATTAAAGCTCGAAATTAACGATCCAAGGCAAATGATCCGAGGTTATCAACGCACGAAACTCTTTAACGGGCAGATACGAATTTACGCTTGTCACACCGTCAACATATACGTGATCTATGATGTTATCGGATACCGTAGGCTGTTTATACGTATATTCTTTCGTAGAGGAATCATACGTGGCGTAGCAACCGTAATATCCTAATTTTTCATAAGTATTTGCGGCAACGGACGCATGCGTCAAAGTGTTGCCGAGTATATTGCACGCTTCGGAATCCGGGCGGCTGTTCAGATCTCCGCCGAAAATAACGGGAAGCTCGGCATATTCCGCTTTTGAGCTTCTTATGCGTTCGATAAGTGCCAAGATGCGTGTTGCATTATCGGCACGAACCTTATTTGCCTGATCGTACGTCAAGCGTGACGTATCCGTCCACATAAAGTGCGAATTGACGACAAGGAAGAGCTTTCCCGTGGATTTCTGCTTAAATACGCCCCATGTTGTGGATTTTGTCAAGCCGTTATTGCCGTAAAGATCTTCGCCGTCCACCGTTACGGTTTCGGGGAATGTTTCGCCGCCGCTTTCCACGAGTATCACATTATCCTTGCGATAAAACATGGCACCGCAATTTATAGTGTTATTGTAAAGCACTTCACCGTTAGATCCTACGGGTACTTCGACATATCCGTCCGCCGCAAGCATTGCCTTCGTATTATTACGATGCAATGAATCGAATTCCTGTGTACAAAGGATATCGGGCGAAAGATCCGCTATCATTTCTTCCTGCTGTTTTAATCTGTCGGGAATGGAATCAAGCTTACTGTATCCGTAGAGGTTATAATACATTACATTCAGACTGCCGTCAGAATTTTTTTTTTGACCTTTCGGAATAGCGTTTACGATTGCCGAAATATCTGCCATTGTTATCGTTCCGTTTCCATCCATATCGGCCGCACGGAATGCAAGCTCATCACTCGCCGTACCTGCATTGTAATATCTGTCTGCGGTGAGCAGATCCTTTGTCGTTGCGTATCCGTCGCCGTCAAGATCGGCTGCGACAACTACAACCACTCTGTCTACCTCTACTCCGTTTTCGATAAGCTTTACGATAGCACCCGTGCCGAGTCTGCCGGTTATCACGTTGCCCTCGGAATCGATCACCTGACAACCCGCATTTTCGATTTTCGCAAGCAACTCGCCCGCAGTCGTTCCGGCAACAACACCGCTCAAATAAGCCTTTGTTGTTGTTCTGTCAATGCTCAAGCCCGAGCCGTCGGCGGGTTCTATATATACGGGTTCCGCAGGTTCGGTAACCGTAAGTTCGAATGTACCTATCGTAAATTCAAGGCCTTTTGCCGTAACGCCGATCACCTTTGCCGTATACGTACCCACCGCAAACGAAGCCGTGCTTACGTTGTCCGAAAAGGCGTGCGTAGCAGAGCAGATCTCCGCATATGCGGGGAATGCGTTAAGAGCGTCCTGACGCTTGGTCGTTGCAAGCTCAATTGTCGAAGAACCTACCTGAAGCTTATATTTCGACATACCGTCAAGGCTCATTCCCCATCCTCTTACGAGAACGGTCTGCCCCTTTTCAACCGATACCGCTTCGGACGGATTATCGAGTGAGCTTTGAACGTCGCCGGCAACGGTAACGTCCGTTGAAGCTACCTGGATATATCCTTCGTCGGCAAACAGATAAAGCTTATACGCACCGGGAGTAAGCTCTCCTCTGTCATTAGTACGTCCGTCGGTTATAATATTGAAGGTCTTTGTCGAATTGCCGATTTCGTACCAATAATAGCTCGATACATGCCCCGGAACATCATCTGCCGCAAACAAGCCGACCCACGCACCGTCCGCAGCTCCCTTTGCCGTAATGTTCATGCCCCTGTTTCTTGCGAACACGGTGCTTTCGGGGGTCATATACGATGTACCCTCGGCGGGGATCACATTCAGCGTCAATGTCGCTATATCGTAATAATTTCCGGATTTTGTAACGCCTCTGAAGTAGATCATATTCTTACCCGGAGTAAGCGATGACGCTTCAAAGGTATGTGTAAACGAGTTCAGCGTCGTACAATTTGTATACGACGGCATGGCGGCGGCGACGTCCGATCGGTATCCTCCGCCGCTTATGTCACCCCATGAGGTATTGTTCACATTCCACTGATACTTTTCAACGCCCTCGCTGTGAACGCTCCAACCCTTCACCTCGACCGTGCTTTCCTGCTTGACCGTAGTTTCGTAGGCTATCGTTTGGTTTGTAAGACTTTCACATGATGTGGAGCTGTATTCTATCGTATTTACATATGTTGTCGTGGGCTTAAGCGACAGACCGTAGTAATCCGCAATACCGTCCGCTATAGCATAGCCGAGATCCTTAAGCTTTTCTTCCTTAAGCAGGAAGTTTTTAACGTCCGATTCGTTGGAAACGAATACGCACTCGACGATCATGGCAACGTTAAGTCCGTTCAGCTTACCCTGTCTTATAACTCTGTAATGATCGGCTGCCGAACCGTCCGGATATGTTACGCTGCTCGAATCTACCGAATAGATCTCTTTTCTGTGCGTTCCCGCATCATTGACAAGTCTGTCCATGATCTTGTTTGCACAAGCCTTGGAAGCTTTTCCGACCTCGGGACGGTAGTTGTTATTCGCAATATATACCTGAGAACCGTATACGGAGGAATTCGTGTTGGAATTGTTGTGTATGCTTATAATCGCTTCCGAGCCGTTTGCCTTTGCCATATCGGCACGTTCAAACAAGCCGGGACACTCCGCATTCGTGGTCCTCGTCATGTAGACCGTCGTATTCTGATATTGCTGAAGCCTTTCTCTTGTATAAAGAGCGATCGAAAGGTTGTAGTAAAGCTCGTTTTTACCGCCCCACTTCGTTGCGCCGTCCGCACCCGTTCCGGTCGTGCCGTCGGCACTTGTGCCTTCACCGTGACCGGGGTCCAAGGTTACGTTAAGCGACGCAGCACTTGTTGCGGTACGCATAAACGGGATCACCGTAAGCACCGTACATAACGCCAGAAAAACGGTGAGTGATCTCTTCAATACCTTTTTCATATGTATTTCTCTCCTTTATGCCGCACCCATGCGGCACCATTATCATTCATTATATATTTTATCACTTATTTCGTCACTTGTCAATCGATTTTCGTTCGTCTTTTCATACAAAAATATCAAGCTGTTTTTGTGCATTTTAACGAACGCCAGTCCATTTGTCGGGCTTTGAAAGCTCATATATTAAAAAATAATTAGAAACTTCTTGTATCTTGCAAAGCCCACCTCGGCGGCAGATTCGAAATACCTCATTTCAATCGAATCGGGGCTATATCAAAAAGAAAGCCCGACGGGCTTTGACAAATTTTTTGTTAAAACAAATTCGTTTAGCAGTCGATTTTGAAGCTTATATGTGTGTCCGTATGTCAAATGTGCATGATAACTCGACAGAACCTGCTTAATGTCCGTCAAGCTTACGGTGTTCAGCGGGTAAGCGATTTGAAAATACTTTAATTTGCGTTTGTACTTGTACTTTGTTTGCTGCTTGACCTTGCGAATCACTTTTCCCGTTTCCGTGATATAAATATGCCAACCGAGATAATCCACACCGTTTTTAAGCGGGAAAATCTCGGTTTTTTCATTGAAATCGATTTTCAGCTCGTTTGCACATAGCCGCATTTGTTCAAGACAACGGAACAAATATTCTTTGTCTTGATGAATAAGCACGCAGTCATCCATGTAGCGTGAATAGTATTTTATACGCAGCTTTTCTTTGATCAAACGGTCAAAACCGTCAAGATAATAAATCGCAAACCACTGGCTCGTTTGATTGCCGAGCGGAAGTCCCTTGCCCGCCGTCACCTCAAAGCTGTCTATGATTTGAAAAAGAAGATTTAAAACCTCCTTGTCCGCAATTATTTTCGACAGCTTTCGCTTTAGCGTGCAGTGGTCGATATTATCGAAAAACTTTCGTATATCGCACTTCAAAAAATAACCGTCCGTGCCGTGCTTTTTGTGAAAGTCGCTTAAAAATTTCGAAACTCTGCCTATGGCAAAATGCGTACCCTTTCCGGTTCGGCAAGCGGAATTATCGTAAATCAGTTTTTTATCAAGTACGGGAGCAAGCACCTCGTCGCACAGGCAGTGCTGTACTACTCTGTCACGGTAATGCAATGCGTGAATAATGCGATATTTCGGATCGTGAATGGCAAAGCTGTAGTAATCACGCATTTTGTAAGCTCCGTTTTTCAGTTCATCGGAAAGCGTCGTCAGGTTTTTTCCGAGATCCATCTCAAATTCGATAACCTCACGTGTATTGCGTTTGCTTCTTCGCGCAGCAGTGTGTGCTTTATAAAGGTTATTAAAATCGTATATTTTTTCGTAATCGGTCATAATATGTATACCTCATCGGCAGGGTGGGAGGATAACCATGCATAATTATCTCCCCACCGTAAGAAATAAAGCCGAAATGCGTTATCTCTGCCGCCGACATATGTTTTCCCGAAAACTCGAGAGGGAATCCGATTCCTTTGCTCTCGGTACAGGCTTTGTGTACTTACACGAAAGCTTCGGACAGCTTGAGAGCAATGCGGGGCGGACGGCATTGTCAGTGTTGTTGACATTGTTACCGTTCTCATTGACGTCGCCGTCGTTGTTGACATTGGCGGCATTGTTCTGATTGTTACCGGGGGAGCGAAGCCACCACCAACAGCAAGAAAAACCCATACAATCGAATCCCCGGATCACGTCCCGTCGGACGATAATCGTCTTCTGTCGCTGTTCATCCACGCTCCGAGCAGATTACAACAGTCCGTAGATTGTCTTGATATCTGTTCGTATTGCTTCGGAAGAATGCACTTTTGCTCCATCGATAGCAGAGCAATATACCCGAGCAGCTTCAGATCCGTCATCGCACTTCTTTGATACGCAAGTCGTTCCTTGCGTGCATATGTGTCTGTTTTCGAAACAAACACATCGTTTGCACGAATCAGATTCTCAATTGCCGAAAGTGACAAATTCTGTAATCGGCTGACGAAGGTAAAACGAAACTGCTTGGGGGATTTTTGTGTTATTGTCATAACATAGGAACACAGGTCTTTTGTCTTGGTAACGACTGTAAGCTCGCTTTGTTTGCGTTCCATGTGCTTTTACCTCGAAAAATTTGTGTCGCCGCCTTACGGCGGTTTTGATTTGCGTGCTGTCGCACGCCGATTTACGCCTGACGGCGTAGGAGTGGACGATTTAAGATTCGGAGAGTTAAGAGTTCAGATCGATCCACAAAGCGGGGCGGACGGCACCGACAGTGCCGCCGACACTGCGACCGTACTCATTGACGTCGCCGTCGATGTTGACATAGGCGGCATCGTCCTGATAGTAACCGGGGGAGCGAAGCCACCACCAACAGCAAGAGTTATAAGTGTATGCACCTGCT
>CAZCJU010000059.1:0-10357 GCA_964498965.1 uncultured Lachnospiraceae bacterium | reverse complement strand
TTGTAAACCCTTTTCTTTTACTTTCTTCCTTTCATTTCCTCTTGCCGGGTGTTTCATTTTTCGTTTCTTCCGTGAAAACGGCAGTTCCATTTATTACTTTCATTTAGCAGTGTCATTTTGCATTTCGATTATAAAGTTTATTCCATATTGCACATTGAGGTATATCGGCTTGAAAATTTGTCGAAAATATGTCGATCTGTATTCGTTCCGTTTCTTGCGATGATTTTTCGGTAGTTAAAGATCATTTCGGATTTTTTCATATATTTTCGTTATAAAAAGAGTACTTTCGCATTTTTTTGCGTATATTACCTCACAGAAAGGGGGAGATGACCATAAGGCTTCCTGCCGAATTTATATCGCAGATCAAATTAAGACTCAGTGCATACGACGTTATCGGTTCATATGTAAGTCTTAAGCGTGCGGGTTCGAATTACGTCGGTCTGTGTCCGTTTCACGGTGAAAAGACGCCCTCCTTTACCGTTTTTCCCAAATCGGAGAACTTTTACTGTTTCGGCTGCGGTTCGGGCGGCGACATAATCACTTTTATTATGAAGGCGGAAAATCTCGACTACATATCCGCTGTCGAGCTTCTCGCAAACAGGTGCGGCTTGGCGATGCCGGTCGGTGACGATGTACTCAGAGAAAGCGTTCGTCGGAAGAGGATACTCGAAATAAACAAGCAAGCGGCGATATTTTACCGCAATATTTTGTCGAGCGGCAGATATCCGCACGCAGTCGAATACATCAGATCAAGACAACTCGACGGTCTTGCTTCGAAGAAGTTCGGCTTAGGCTACGCACCGGACGATTACGGCATTCTTGCCGCTCATTTATCCGATTTAGGCTACACGAGTGAAGAAACCGAAGCGGCTTTTCTCTGCCGGAGGGCGAAAAACGGCAGCATGTTCGACCTTTATCGCAACAGAATAATTTTTCCCATTATAGACACCCTCGGCAATGTGATCGCTTTCGGCGGACGAGCCATGGGTGATGTCAAGCCGAAATATTTAAACACGAACGACACCCTCGCATTCAAGAAAAGCAAAAATTTATTTTCGCTCAATTACGCAAAAAACTCGCCCGACGATTTTTTTATTTTATGTGAGGGTTATGTTGATGTTATTTCGCTATACGCGGCGGGCTTCACTTCCGCAGTGGCTTCGCTCGGCACTTCTCTTACCGAAGAGCAAGCGTATATAATGAAGAAATATAAAAACAAAGTCGTTATCTGTTACGACGGCGACGAAGCCGGAAAAAAAGCGACAAAGCGTGCAATACCGATCCTGCTTAATGCGGGTCTTGAAATAAAGGTTCTGTCGATCCCCGGCTCGCTCGACCCGGACGAATATATAAAGAAATACGGTGCGGAGCGATTCGGGAATCTGCTCGGTCAAAGCAGCGGTGAATTCGAATACCGTTCGGAAGAGATACTGTCGTCGCACGACCTAAACGACACGGAGCAAAAGCTGAGGGCAATAGAGGAAATATGCTCGTTGCTTGCGACCGTATCCTCGGAGGTCAGGCGTGAGGTGTACATAAGCAGGCTTGCTTTGCGGCTCGACATTCCAACCGACGCACTGAAAAACGATGTGGAGCGGATACGACGCAGTGTGAAAAAGAGGAATGAACGTGAGGAAAATCGAATAATTTTGCAAAAAACGGCGGGATACTCGGACACGGTCAATCCGGACGCTTCCAAAAATATAGCCGCATGCCGTGCGGAAGAAGCGGTTCTCGGACTTATGCTGACGGACTGTGCTTATATAAAGCGTGAGGTTGACGGAAAAAACGTTTGCGAGGATGACTTTTTCACGTCATTCAACAAGCGGGTATTCGCCCAAATGCTTTCGATAATGAACGAGGAAGGGTCATTCGATCCCGGCAGTTTGGGTGCAGAGCTTTCCGCCGACGAAATGGGACGTGTAACGGGCATGAAGCTAACACGCTCGGGACTGTCAAACAATTCTCCGCCTGTTTTCGACGAATGCGTGCGAGCCATGCGGAAGCACACGCAGGAAATGAATCGTCCGAGTGACGGCTCGATCGACGATATATTGAGTATAATAAAGTCAAAGTCCGACATCAATCGGTCGGGGCAGACTTAGCGAAAGGAAGAAAAAACATGGGTACGGATATAGAAAAGAAAGGTGTACTTAAAAGTCTTGTCGAAAAAGGCAAGCAAAAAGGCTCGTTGACAAACAACGAGATAATGGAGGCGTTTGACGATGCGGATTACGATCTCGATCAGATCGAAAAATTTTACGAAACTCTCCACGGCATGGGTATAGAGATCGTCGGCTACATGGATTCGGACGGCGAATTCGAGGAGATCGAGGTCGAAAAATACGAAAGTGCCGAAGATATGGAAAAAATGCTTACGCAAGAGGGTCTTTCCATAGACGACCCCGTGCGTATGTATCTAAAAGAGATAGGACAATACCCGCTTCTCACGACGGAGAGAGAGCTTGAGCTTGCGCAAAAAATGTCGGGGGGCGATGCCGAGGCAAAAGACGAGCTTGTCACAGCCAATCTCCGCTTGGTGGTGAGCATAGCGAAGCGCTATGTTAGCAAAGGTATGTTTTTCCTCGATCTCATTCAAGAGGGAAACTTAGGCTTAATGAAAGCCGTTGAAAAATTCGATTACACAAAAGGCTACAAATTCTCCACATATGCGACATGGTGGATAAGGCAAGCCATCACACGTGCAATAGCGGATCAAGCAAGAACGATACGAATACCAGTCCACATGGTGGAAACCATACACAAGGTATCGAAAGCGCAACGTCAGCTGCTTCAGGAGTTGGGACACGAACCGTCCGCAGACGACATTGCCGATCTGCTCAACATGAGTACGGACAAGGTACGCGAAATAATGAAGATAGCACAGGATCCCGTTTCGCTCGAAACGCCCATAGGCGAAGAGGAGGACAGCCATCTCGGAGATTTCATACCCGACGACGATTCGCCCGCTCCGGCGGATGCCGCATTCACGACAATGCTCCGGGAGCAGCTCAACGAGGTACTTAACACTCTGACACCGAGGGAAGCACAGGTTCTTCGGCTTCGTTTCGGCTTGGAGGACGGTCGTCCGAGAACGCTCGAGGAGGTCGGAAAGGTATTCAATATAACAAGAGAAAGAATACGTCAGATAGAAGCGAAAGCCTTGCGAAAGCTCCGTCACCCCAGTCGTTCGAAGCGGTTAAGGGATTACCTTGATTGAGCAGATCTAAGAATGCCGTGTTTTTACAAAGCCTTTTGCGAAATACACACGGCAGGAGGTCGAATAAAAATACGAGAGCGGAACAAAAGCCGTATCGTGCGATCGGCTTCGGGCGATGCTGTGCAAAAAGAGCGGCTTTTCCGGAGAATATGATCAAAAATTTATCGTATTTTTATATGACTTTCACAAAATATGCTTGACAGACTTGATTTTTAGGTGTAGAATAAAGATAATTATAAGTGCCGCCGCTCGGCAGCACGCTGTTTACAGGTACTTGGATAAAGGAGCAAAGCATTTTACTATGAAAAAAAGACTATTATCGTTGTTGATTGCCGGATTAATGCTTTCAACGGCATTTATAACCGGTTGCTCGACGACCACGGCAAGCGATAACAACGCCGGCGACGAGGAGATCATAAGCGGGGAATCCATAACCGCCCGCGATGCGGAAACGATCACGATAACGCTTACGACGGATTCGCAGACTAAGGCAGAAGCGATCAAAGCCGTGGAAGCGGCGATAAACAACATCACAAAGCAGAGATTCAAGACTAAGATCGTATTGAACCTGTACACGGACGAGGAATACGAAGCCAAGCTTGAAGAGCTTATAGTAAAGGCTCGGGAAGAAGCAAAAGCCAATGTCGGCGTTTCCGACGAGGCGGCAGCCGCCGAAAAGGAAGCAAAGCGTATTGCGGCAATAGATAAGCTCATGGCAAAGGACGCTCCTCTCGAGAATAAGATAAACTTCAAGCCGCTCGGTCTTGAGTTCGTTGCAAGAGAAACCGAAGAGGAAACGACCGCCGAAGTCGTTGAAACGGAAGAAAGCGAACTCGGCAAGGGCTTCGGCACGGTTCAGAAATATCCCACCACAACAGAGGGCCAGCTTGATATATTCCTTATAAGAGGTACGGATAACCTCACAAAATACGTAAAAGACGAAAAATATTCCGTTGACGGTGAACCGCTTCTCGTTGCTATGGACGAGTGGCTCACGCTCGATTACAAGCAGCTCAAGCAGTACATAAATCCCAACGTGCTTTTGGGCGGTAAGGTCGAAGGCACGACATACGCCATTCCTACGAACAAGCAGATAGCCTCGGAATACAAGTACATAGTTCTCGACAAAGAGCTTGTGGAAAAATACGGCATAGATGCTACGAAGATCAAAACACTTACCTCAAGCGAAACCGTAAAGTTCCTTAAAGCGGTCAAGGAGGGTGAAACGGACGTTGCCCCCATGCTTGAAAAGGTTGAAAACGCTCCCGGTATCGTAGATCTTTTCTCGAACAAAAAGACAATATTCGGTACTTATCTTTCCAATACCTCGGTCGTAGGCATTAAGACCGAACCCAAGAACCTACTCTCCACATGGCAATACACCGACCACTATGTATACATGAAGCAATACGAGCGTAACGGCTATTTTGCCGAGAACCCCACCTCCGACACAAGATTCGGTCTTGCCGTTATGACAGGCGACGAATCGCTTGCCGAGGAGCTTGGCGACAAGTACATCGTAAACGAGCTTGAAAGGCCAATTGCGACGAGCGAAACCACGGGCGACTATATGCTTGCCATCAGTGCTTATTCGCAGGCAAGCGAAAGATGTATGGAAATAATTTCGTACCTCAACACCAATGCGGAGTTCAGAAACCTGCTTCAATACGGTATCGAAGGTGAAAACTACAAGATAGATGCCGACACGGGCAAGCTCGTTCGTCTTAACAGCGATTATCTCATGGATATCTACGCAACGGGCAACGCTTTCATCGCATATCCCGAAGAGGATATGGAGCTTGACGCATGGGAAAAGGCTATGGCGACGAACCGTTCCACCCTCGTATCTCCCTACCTCGGCTTCATATTCGAAAAAGAATCGAATGCGGCACTTATCGAAAAAATGAAAACGTTATCGGACAGCATATTGAAGCGGATAGACGAATACGACCCCGAAGCCGACAGAGTAGAACAGCTTAAAACATTGAACGAAACGCTGACCGCCGCACAGGCAGAGCTTGTACAGCTTCAAAAAGACTACGCAAGTGCCGTTGACGTTTACGCAAAATACAAAGCAAGGACAGACGCACTTCAGGCGGCGGTCGATGCGGCAAAAGACGTTCTCAACAAAGCAAAAGACGACGATTCGCCTTTTGCGGCTAACGTAACGCTTTCGAAAACCAATATGGACGCAAAGTCGGAAGAGCTGACCAAAGCCAAGGCTGCGGAAACGCCCGATGCGGACGCTATTGCGAAGCTTGAAAGCGAGCTTGCCGTGCTGACCGAAAAATACAACGACGCACTTGCAAAGCAAGAGCCGACCAAGAAGGTCGTTGACGATGCACAGGCAGTGCTTGATGCCGCGGAAAAGGCACTGAACGATTACCTTGCGACGAAGATCGGACAAACGACAGATGACGAAGGAAATGCCGTTGATCTCACGATATCGCTCGCAAAGACTTCCGTTGACACAAAAGAAAAACAGATCGAATCGATGAACAAGAAGATAAAGACAACGACTTCCGACATAGCTTCGCTCAATTACGAAACCACGGACGAATACGACAAAGTCGTACAAACGCTTTATAAGAATTTCTTCGCTTCGCTCGTATCGGAACTTAAGGCAAACACCGATTATATGACATTTATGAGTTCCGAGGACGAAAACGGCGTGCTTTACATTTACAACGAATGGTATACCTCCTCGCACGGTTGATTTGAGCTGTGATATATGACAAACCGCAGAACTCTATCGATAGAGTTCTGCGGTTTGCTTTTTTACGTACTTCGCTCGACGGACAGTACCGACGGACAAGAAGCTTATTCAATAAGGGACTTTCCCGTCATCAATGCGGCAAGAGGTCGGCTTATGATGACCTGCGTTCGGCGAGAGATCGTATTCTCCGCCGAATTACGAACGAAAACGTGCCGACTGCGAAGCCAAGTTACTTTTTCGGTATCACTATAACGTTACGGGTCGAAATATCTGTACCGTTTAAGGAATTTGCGGAAATTATATCGGAGATCTTAGTATGGTAACGTTTGGCGATGCTCCACAACGAATCGCCCTTTGCGGGGTAATACAACGTCAGCGGCATTATCACCTCGTTTACGTCCTCTCCGAGCTTGCAAGCGGACAGTATACTTTTTTCGGTTTTTTCGATCACCTCCGTTTTGATATAGACCTCGGTATTTCCGTAAACGTACTCGCCGTCGGCACGAACTTTGGCGTCCGACGCTTTACATTCGGCGACAAGCTCGAAATCGTTCTGAAGCTTCACACTTTCGCTTTCCGCTTTAAACGGCAACGAAAAACTCAATGTTCCCACGCCGTCCTCATACAAGGCAACGCAATCGAAAACAACGTTTCCGCAGCACAGCACACGTGAATTTTCGTATTTACATTCGCAATTTTCCGCATTGCACGTAGCGAATAAAACACGTTTAACGGTTTTGTTTTCCGTTTCGGTCTTTCCGCTCACCGTCGTATTCATCGAAATCATTTTTTTGAGTGTTTTCAATTCCTCGGTCTTATATTCGTTTTCGCAGCTTTTATCGAGAAAATACATGTCGGTAACGACGGTTTTCTCTTTGTTGTGCATACAGCAGGCGTATATATCGTACAAAAAATCAAGCTCAACGATACGCTTACTGCCGTTTACGTCACCGCTAACCTCGGCATTCATATCGTAAACGAATATTTCGCCCTTGCATTCGTCCCCGTCCGTCGCACCGTCCGTTTGGATAATATGCGAAACGGGAATTTTTTCAAAGATCACCTCATATTCGTCGTTTGTCGTTTTATACAGCAGTGTTATGTTTATTTCGCCTCTGAATACGACTTTTCCCTCCGACGCACGAAGTTCCGATATCATCGGATTCGCATAAACCGCCGTAAGCTTATCTATTTCGCTCTTCTCCGGCGGGATCACGATATCCTCCGACACACCGATCCCCTTATCGCTTGTGCAAAGCAAGCACAGCGAGCTAACACTTTCCTCTTTTTTTTCGGTGTTTTCGTCGGGCGTATCACATACATCGCATTCGTTCTCGCCGTTGTCATATTCGTAAGCACGCACGTTCACGGGAAGCTTTGTTCTGATACCGATCCTTCTCGGATTACTCAGCCTTGCGTTTACCGACGGCGAAGAAAAGCTCACGACAGCCGCACTGTCGGAATTTATTCCTTTAATATTCACGCCCCCGTTCAGCTCGGAGCTGTAATTCAAATGCCCTATCTCACCGTTTTCGTCCGAATACAGCACGTCGTAAACGATCTCGCCCTCGTATTCGAGCCGATCTTTTGACAAAAACACGTCTTTTTTACGTGGCGACGCACTCACGTGAAGCACCGATCTCGCATCGCCCATGCTGTCCGGCAAAATGAAATCGCCCGACACCTCGAGCTTTTCCTCGGCGTTATACAGCTCTCTCTGTAAACCGTTATTTTCGTGCATATGCTTTCCCCCGTTATTTACATAATTATTACGTTATTGCGTTCACTCGATTATATTAACGGGAAATAAAAAATATTACTCTTTCAAGAAATTAACGGCTCTTGTATTGACTTTGGCAACGCTTTGGTATATAATACACACGGTTAGTACGATAAAACACATACCGAAAAGGAGAATAATATATGCATATGGATTATATTCACCCCGCCGACCAGCTCGTAATGTTTATGCAGCGTATATACGACAGGGGACTGACGACCACCTCGGGCGGAAACCTTTCCATTATGGATGATGACGGAAACATATGGATAACGCCCGCGGGAATAGACAAGGGAACACTCACAAGACGTGACATAATATGTGTCAAGCCGAACGGAGAATGTGTAGGTCCGCACAAACCCTCAAGCGAATTTCCGTTCCACGAATCCGTTTACAAAATGCGTCCCGACATACGTGCCGTGCTTCACGCTCACCCGCCCGCACTCGTTGCGTTTTCGATCGCACGCAAGTTGCCGAACCTCGATCTGATACCGACCGTTCGCAAAACGTGTGCGAGAATATCCATGGCGGAATACGCCGTTCCCGGCAGTGAAAAGCTCGGAGAAAACATCGCAAAGGAATTTGCGAAGGATGTCGATATAGTTATGCTCGAAAATCACGGCGTTTGCATAGGTGCCAAGGATATGTTCACGGCATTTATGATGTTCGAAACGCTTGATTATTCGGCAAACCTCGAAATTCTTTCGGCTAAGCTCGGCAAGGTAACGACGCTCACCTCGGAGGAGATCAAGGCGACGGACACGAGATTCCACCTCAAAATGGACGATTTTATACCCAACAGCCGCACATCGGAGGAACTTGAGGCAAGGCGTGACATGATAACGCTTATCCGCCGCTCCTACCGTCAGGGACTTTTCACGGCGACACACGGAACATATTCGGTGCGTCTTTCCGACGGCTCGTTCATCATAACTCCTTTCGGACGTGACAGAGCATCCCTACAGGAGGAGGATCTCGTAAGGATCAAAGCGGACATGAAGGAGCAGGGCAAGACACCCTCTCGTGCCGTAAAAGCACACGCACACATTTACGATAAAAATCCGGAGATCGGAGCTATTCTTCTCGCACATCCGCCGCACGCAATGGCGTTTGCCGTATCCGATGCGGATTTCGACCCGAGAACTATCCCGGAGAGCTATATACTGCTCAGAGATATAATCAAGCGTCCGTTTACCGACATTTACTCCGCTCCCGACAAGGTCGCCGAAGAATTTACGGCATCGCGTCCGGTCATCATATTCAAAAACGACTGTGTTATCGCCACCGGAGCAACACTATTGCAGGCATTCGACCGAATGGAGGTTCTCGAATCCACGGCACACTCCATTCTCAATTCACGCGACATCGGCAACATCGTTCACATTTCGAACGACGAGATAAACGAGCTTAAAGAAGCATTCCACTTAGAGGATTAACATTTCCGAAAAAAGACGAAGCCGTTTCGGCTTCGTCTTTTTTGATATGCAAACGATAACTCGGTAAATACTGCGACATGATGCCCTCATCCGTCACCCCTTCGGGTCGCCGCTTTTCCCCGAGGAGAGAAGGCTTATAGGTGAGAAGCCACGGTCGGCACTTTCCAAAAGGCGAGGAAGGCTACGGCTGCCGCCTTTCTCGGAGGGCAGTTTATCGGGGTGCTTTGTCAATCATTTACCGCATAGAATGAAGGAGCAAATCCATTATTGAAAGAATCAAATCACACGGAGAAAACGTAATGAACGAACGAATTTTATCGCAAAAGATCATATCCGATTTTACGCTTTTTCTTCAAAGCGAGGAAAAAAGCAAGAACACGATCGAAAAATACACACGTGATGTATCGGCATTTGCCGCTTATTCGGGTACGACCGAAATAGTAAAGGAAACGGTTATTGCCTATAAAAACGAGCTGATCTCGAAAAAGTATGCCGTTCGCAGTATCAATTCGATGTTGGCTTCGCTGAACAGCTTATTTTCGTATCTCGGTTGGCACGAGCTGAGAGTAAAATTTATGAAGCTTCAACGGCAAATTTACCGTCGTGAGGAAAAGGAGTTGACAAATCCCGAATATACCGACCTCGTAAACGCCGCAAAGCAAGTGGGAAACGAGCGGTTAGTTCTCATAATTCAAACCATTTGCGGTACGGGTATTCGTGTAAGCGAACTGCAATTCATTACCGTCGAAGCGGTAAAGTGCGGTGAAGCCGTTGTTTCGCTTAAGGGAAAAACACGGTCCGTGTTCATCGTCCGCAAGCTTCAAAAAAAGCTGTTGAAATATATATCGAAAAAAGGTATCGAATCGGGTGCCGTCTTTATAACCCGCACGGGCAAGCCGATGAATCGCACCAACATTTGGCGTGAAATGAAAAATCTATGTGCCACGGCGAGCATCGAGCCGAAAAAGGTATTTCCTCACAATCTCCGTCACCTGTTCGCCCGCGTTTTTTACCGCATTGAAAAAGATATCGCCGCATTAGCCGACGTCCTCGGTCACAGCAGTATCGACACCACACGCATTTATATAATATCCACCGGTAGAGAGCATCGCAGAAGAATAGAAAATATGCATTTGATAATTTAGTGTAAAAAACAAAAAATCCGTCTGCGAGGACGGTAAATTACATAATCCGTATTATGTTGC
>CAZCJU010000058.1:0-11008 GCA_964498965.1 uncultured Lachnospiraceae bacterium | reverse complement strand
GTATCGGTGTTTTCATGTATTCCTCCCTTGATTTTTCGAAAATATAAGCCTTTTCGAAATTTTGTTTGGTTGTTTGGGAACATATTATCATAAAAAACGCAAAAAGTCAACACGGGTGCATAAATTTTCGCAAAAAATGCGGAAACGCACCGAAGATGATCGCCATAGTGTTGTAAATTTTGTGTGAACAGCTATAGACAGACGGTAATTTTTGTGATATAATAACAAAAGTAAAATATGATTTACAAGTGTCGGAGATTAAAAGGTTAATATGATATTACAACTTGATGAGGCAAGACTTAAGCTCGGTGCAATGAAAAAAGAGGTTGCAGAGCTTGCGATAACTATAAAGCTCGACGAGCTTCGCTCGACAGTGGAGGAACTTGAAAAGAAAACGACGGAAGCCGATTTTTGGAACGATCGTTCGGTGAGCGGCAAGGTATTACGTACCATAAAGCAAAACAAGGATAAGATCGGCGAATTTGAGGCTCTTTCCTCGGCTGTCGAGGACGCATATGTCATGTGCGAAATCTCGATCGAGGAAAACGACGAAAGCTCGGTAGACGAAATACTCGAGGAAGCGGACAACATTAGAAAAAAAATCGATAAAATGAATATGGAGGTGTTGCTGTCGGGCGAATACGACCGAAGTAACGCCATAATATCATTTCACCCCGGAGCCGGCGGTACCGAGGCACAGGATTGGGCGTTGATGCTGTACAGAATGTATACACGTTGGGGCGATAAAAACGGATATAAGGTGAAGCTTGTCGATTGGCTCGACGGTGAAGAAGCGGGAATAAAGAGTGCGACCATCATGATAGAGGGCGATTATGCCTACGGTTACATGAAAGGCGAAAGCGGTGTCCACCGCTTGGTCAGAGTGTCGCCGTTCGATGCATCGGGCAGACGCCATACCTCTTTTGCGTCCGTTGAGGTCACTCCGGAGCTTGACGATTCAAACGACGTGGAAATAAGAGATGAGGATCTCGAGATCACAGCACACAGATCGAGCGGTGCGGGCGGCCAGCACATAAACAAAACGGACTCGGCGATACGTATAGTCCATAAACCGACGGGCATCGTTGTCGGATGTCAGACCGAACGAAGCCAGCTTCAAAATAAAGAAACCGCATTAAAAATGCTGAAAAGTAAGCTCGTCGAGATAAAAACACGCGAAAATTTGGAGAAAATCGAGGATATAAAGGGCGAAAAAACGAATATCGAATGGGGCAGCCAGATCCGCTCATATGTGTTCATGCCGTATACACTAGCAAAGGATACCAGAACAGGCTATGAGGACGGCAATATACAGGCGGTCATGGACGGCGAGATCGACGGCTTTATAAATGCGTATCTCCGCTCGAAGGTCAAGATATAATATGGAGAAAACGGTACTTACCGATACCGCCGAACAAACGGCGAAAATATTCGGTCCGTACGATCGTAATGCGGAGATCATCGAAAACGCTTTCAATGTCAAGTTGATGATATCCGATACGGACCGCACGTGCGGGAACTCCGTTACGGCAGTCGGCGAAAATGCGGAAAAAGCGTGTGAAGTATTACGCTATTTGAAAAGAGTATCGGAGCTGAACGAGGTAGTCACGGAACAAAATGTGACGTATGCCGTGTCGATGCTCGAGGACGGTGACGGTGACAGACTCGAAGAGCTTGACGACGATTGTATATGTGTAACGACAAGAGGTAAACCGATAAAAGCGAAAACCGTCGGACAGAAAAAATACGTCGAAGCCATAGAAAAAAATACGGTGATACTCGGCATAGGACCTGCCGGCACAGGAAAAACTTTCCTCGCCGTCGCAATGGCGACAAAAGCACTCCGCGAAAAAAAGGTGAACCGTATCATACTGACGCGCCCCGCAGTTGAAGCGGGAGAAAAGCTCGGCTTTTTACCGGGCGATCTGCAAAATAAGATCGACCCTTATCTCAGACCCCTTTACGATGCATTGTATGAAATGCTCGGGGTGGAAACATATCAAAGATATTCCGAAAAGGGAATCATAGAGATAGCCCCACTTGCTTATATGCGAGGACGTACACTCGACGACTCATTCATTATACTCGATGAAGCTCAAAATACGACTCCCGAGCAGATGAAGATGTTTTTAACGCGCTTGGGATTTAACTCCAAAGCGATAGTTACGGGCGATATAACTCAGACCGATCTGCCGATAGGCAAGAAAAGCGGACTCAAGGAAGCCGTAAAGGTGCTTGACGGCATAGAGGATATAGCGATCCATAAATTCACGGAAAAAGACGTGGTAAGACACAAGCTTGTTCAAAAAATAATATTGGCTTACGAAAAATACGAAAAATCACAGCGAAGCACAGAAACTAACACCGATAAAAGGTATAAATTCAAAAAATGAAGAACAGATTTTATTTCAAAAATGAACAAAATATGCTCGTTATCTCAAAAACTCTGAAAGCGGAGATAGAATACTGCGTGAATTTGACGTTGCTTTC
This sequence comes from uncultured Lachnospiraceae bacterium, assembly GCA_964498965.1. Classification (GTDB taxonomy): domain Bacteria; phylum Bacillota; class Clostridia; order Oscillospirales; family CAG-272; genus CAZCJU01. The sequence continues at coordinate 8,518 of CAZCJU010000058.1, read as the reverse complement.
GGAAAACGTAAATAAGCGTTGCGAGATCTCGGTGACATTTACCGACGACGACGGGATAAGAACGCTTAATTCCGCATACAGAAATAAGGATACGTCCACCGATGTGCTGTCGTTTCCGATGTATGATTGCAGAAACGATATAAACGGCTGTGCGGATAATGTGATCACCCTTGGCGATATCGTCATAAACGTAAGACGTGCCGCAGAACAGGCGAGAGAACTTGAACACGGCTTGAATAGGGAAATATGCTTTTTGTGCGTTCATTCCGTGCTTCACCTTTTGGGATATGACCACGAAAGAAGCAAAGAGGAAGACAAGGATATGTGTCAAAGGCAAAAAAATATAATCGGAAGAGTGTACGGCAAATGAAAAGCTCCGGATTTATTGCGATAATAGGAAAAGCAAATGTTGGTAAATCCACACTTATGAATACGATACTCGGCGAAAAAATAGCGATCGTTTCCAATAAACCGCAAACTACGAGAACGAGAATTACAGGTGTTCTTACGAAAGACGAAACGCAAATGATATTTCTCGATACTCCCGGAATACATGACCCCAAAACCGGACTGGGCGGCTTTATGGTGAAAAGTGCATATTCCTCAATGAGCGGTGTGAATTGCATTCTGTTTGTTGTCGAAGCGGGTAATAAGCCGAACGGCACGGAAAAGGCAATAACACAAAAGTTAAAAAAACAAAACGTCCCCATATTCCTTATAATAAATAAATGCGACAGCGTTAAGCCCGAAAAAATAGCACAGGCGATAAACGATTACAGTACACTTGCCGATTTCGAGGACGTGATACCGATCTCGGCTTTGAAAAACGACGGAGTGGATATCATTCTCGAAGCCGTGAAAAAGCATATGACCGAGGAAAATTGGTTTTTCCCCGAGGATATGATAACGGATCAACCGGACAGACTTATATGTGCGGAGGTCATAAGAGAAAAGATCCTGCGTTTGACCGATGAAGAAATACCGCACGGCTGTGCCGTCGTTATCGAGGACTTCAAGGAAAAATCAAAGCTGATAGAAATACGAGCCGAAGTATACTGCGAGAAAGCCTCGCACAAGGGAATTATAATCGGAAAAAACGGAGAAATGCTTAAACGTATAGGTACATACGCACGACAGGAGCTGGAGCAGTTCTTCGGTTTGCCGGTCTATATAAATCTTTGGGTCAAGGTAAAGGAAAATTGGCGTGATAATGCGTCGGCATATAAAAGATTCGGTTTTAATGACGATTGATGATGTATGGAATGTATGGGTCGCATGGAAAACATTATAAGCGTCGATGCCCTCGTTGTTCGCATAAGCCCTTGCGGAGAAAGCGATAAAATGCTTACCCTGCTCAGCGGTGAGTACGGAAAAATATCAGCTCTGGCAAAAGGAAGTCGAAAGCTCACATCAAAGCTCGCTACGTGCAGCGTGATGTTTGCATATGCGAATTTTACACTCGGAAAAAGTAAGGATATTTATTTCGTCAGAGAAGCACAACCTCATAACGTGTTTTTGAGCGGGAATCGCTCCGTTGAAAAATTCGCACTCGCTTCCTATGTCGTTCAGGTCGCACAGGATGTGGCAACGAGCGAGGAACAAAGTCGATTGCTTTCTCTGACGCTGAATACACTTTATATGATCGGCGAGGACAAAAAACCGCTTCGGCTTGTGAAAGCGGTATTCGAAATGAGAGCGGCGTGCCTGTGCGGCTTTTTACCGGACGTTTCGAAATGCCGCATCTGCGGTGTCGAAAAACCCGAGTTGTCCTATGCCGAGGTGATGAACGGAACCTTGATCTGCTCGGAATGCAAAAAAACGGCGAATACCAAATACGACGATGGCTGTGCTTCGGAAATAATATCTTTGCTCGACACTTCGTCGCTTCACGCACTCAGACATATAATTTATTCGGACGGCAAACGTATATTCGCCTTTAATATACAAGGCGGCAGTGCCGAGCTGCTTTATAATATGTGCGAAAAGTATTTGCTGAATCAACTCGAACGTTCTTTTACTTCGCTTGAATTTTATAAGCAAATAATGAATGCCGAGCATTAACCGTTTTTACGAAAAAATGCGAAGCTCGGCAAATACTCGGAATAAATATCGCCGAAACGACTGCCTTGAAAAGAATAAACAATCTAAGTAAATTCGATCAACGGCAACAGAATAAGAAAATGAACGATAATAATTTTTTGAAATCCATTAAAATTCTTGAGTTTGACAAAATACGCGAGCTTGCCGTTTCCATGGCACCGACCGAAGGTGCGGCGGAGCTTATGCGTTCTCTGTACCCGACGTACGACAGAGATAAAGCGATAGCCTTGCAAAGAGAAACAAGTGCTGCATATACCCTCTATATGGCAAAGGGCATGCCCTCGTTCGGCAGTATTAAAAACGTATTGCCAGTCGTCGAACGTGCGGAAAAAGGTGCGTCGCTTTCTCCGTCCTCGTTGCTTGATATAGCGAATGTGTTTAGAACCGCATCGTCGCTTACGGAGTATATCAAGACCGACAGAAAAGGCGAAACGGTGCTTGATGATATATTCGCAAGACTTATCCCGAATAAATTTTTTTGCGATAAAATACAAAGATCTATCATAAGTGCGGATAATATCGCCGACGAGGCAAGCTCGACCCTTTCCGATATACGAAGAAAAATAAAGCTGTCGAATATTAAGATAAGAGAAACTCTGCAAAAATACGTCACCGGTACAAGCTACAGTAAATATCTGCAGGAAAATATCGTCACACAGCGTAACGGACGATATGTGGTTCCCGTTAAAAGCGAGTATAAAAACGAGATCAAAGGTCTTGTACATGATGCCTCATCGTCCGGGGCAACGTTCTTTATAGAGCCTATGGCGGTAGTCGAAGCGAATAACGAACTGAAGGTATTGCAAAATAAAGAAAATGACGAGATCGAAAAGATTTTATACGAGTTGTCCGCCTGCGTTGCGGAACATGCCGACAGCCTGCGACTCGATTACTATAATATCACATATTTGGCGGGAGTGTTTACCCGTGCAAGACTTTCGGTCTATTATAACGGATTCGAACCCGTTTTTAATAACGAGAAAAAAATAGTATTGAAAAAAGCACGTCACCCGTTGCTTGACAGAGAAAAAACAGTCCCTACCGATATTTCACTCGGAGGCGAGTATACCACTCTCGTCATTACCGGACCGAATACGGGCGGTAAGACCGTTTGCCTTAAAACGATCGGACTTTTCGCTTTGATGGCACAGTCGGGACTTCATATCCCCGCAGCGGAGGGCAGTACGCTTTGCGTGTTCGAGGATGTCCTCGCCGATATCGGCGATGAACAGAGCATCGAACAGTCGCTTTCAACATTTTCGTCACATATGGTCAATATAGTGAATATCATGAAATGCGTGAACGAAAACAGCCTAGTGCTTTTCGACGAACTGGGAGCGGGAACGGATCCTGTCGAGGGAGCTGCCCTTGCCATGGCAGTGCTTGATGAAGTCAAAAGCAAAAACGCATTGTGTGCATCGACAACGCATTATGCCGAGCTTAAAGCTTATGCGGTCGAAACAAACGGCGTTATCAACGGCTCGTGCGAATTCGACGTTCAAACTCTTAAGCCGACATATAGACTGATAATAGGCACTCCGGGACGTTCTAATGCGTTCGCCATCGCCGAAAGACTCGGCTTGGACGAGAAGATAATCCATGCGGCAAAGCTTAACGTCCATGCGGAAAATAAACGGTTTGAGGACGTGATCGCACGCCTCGATGCCGAACGTAATGCTATGGAGGCGGAAAAGAAAAAGACCGAGGCGATAAGACGAGAGCTGGAAGAGTATAAGGAAAAAGCCACGGCGGAGCTTGAAAAAAGACTGAATGCAGCTCAAAACGAGCTTGAAGACGCTCGTGAAAAGGCGAGAGGAATGATAGATTCCGCAAAAGCCTCAAGCGACTTTATTTTCAATCAGCTGTCGGAGTTGCAAAAGAAAAAAGATAAGCAAGATCTTGCGGAGGAATTGAAAAGATCGCGTGCGGCGGTGCGTGATAACCTGCGTGAAAACGAGGACAAATTTTATGTCACCGCAGACGAAACCGATTCCGGATACGAGCTTCCGAGAGAACTTAAACTCGGCGACGAAGTGATCCTCGCAAATATAAAAAAACAGGGAAGCGTTATCTCGTTGCCGGATAAAAACGGAAATCTTACCGTCGAGATCGGGTCGCTTACCACCAAAACAAATATTAAAAATATCCGTTTGCTCGGCACACCGGGCATAACCGTCACCAAGGGAAAGAAAAAATACGGCGAGGGAGAGTACAGAACCGCCGTGCGAGTAGATTTTAAGCCGGAGATCGATGTTCGCGGCGAAAACGGCGAGGACGCATGGTATATGGTCGATAAATTCATCGACGAAGCCGTAATGGCTAAGTTTACGACCGTGACGGTCATACACGGAAAGGGAACCGGTGCGTTGCGTTCGGCATTGCATAAATGCTTTAAAACGGATAAAAGGATCAAAACATATCGCCAAGGAGCATGGGGTGAGGGCGATACAGGAGTGACAGTCCTCGAACTGAAGTGACAAAATAATAAAATATCCGACGTAAAAGCTATTGTTAATATAAAATACACCGAAAATTTAAATCTTGTCTTTTACTTTTTCCGTACATCTGTTATAATAGACGTTGTATGTATGCGAATGTTCGTCGGCACATCGCTTAAAAGACAAAAGAAAATCTTGCCGACGGGAACGGATGTATTTATGTCTATTGACAATTTTTACAATGATATTGATACGATATTGCAATCCATGTATGATTATCACGGGATAGATAAGGAAAGTGACAGCTTCTTCGACGATTTCGACGATGACGGCGACGACGATGACTTTATCGAGTCTGCGTGCGGCAGATCCGAGATCGAACAGTGCGGCTTGATCCTCGAAAAATATATAGATGATCTGTTCGCATTGTCGGGAGATGAGCTAAACGACGGAGCTATAATGAAAACCGTAGAACGTACCGTTAAATGCATCAATAAGCTTAACGAAAAATGCGATTACGAGCTTGCCGAATCTTCGATAAGCGACGAGATCTGCGATTTTGTGCATCGTGCGGCACTTGAAGCGGGACTCGATGATGCCCCCGATAATGTTACCGACGAGTGGAGAGAGTTTTGACATCAAAATAAGACTCTGACAATGTGCCTCGTCCGACGGTGCGTAAGAGCCGTCTATTGAATATTCAGTTAATTTTGAAAGGAATGGTTATAAAAATGGCAGAATTAAAAATGCTGGCGATTGACCTCGGAGCTTCGAGCGGAAGAGGAATAATCGGTAAATTCGACGGAGAAAGACTCACCCTCGAAGAAAATCATCGTTTTGCGAGTGAACCTGTTACCATTGCGGGTTCGTACAACTGGGATATAATGCGTATATTCCACGAGATCAAGCAGGCAATAAACAAATGTGCTTTGAGTGCCGACAAAGATATCAAAAGCATAGGTATAGATACCTGGGGCGTTGATTACGGCTTGCTCGATAAGCACGGCAAGCTTCTTACAAATCCCGTGCATTACCGCGATAACAGAACCGCCGGTATTCAAGATCTCGCATTCAAAACAATGTCGAAAAAGCGTATGTACGATATTACGGGAATCCAATTTATGGATTTCAATACCGTATTTCAGCTTATAGTCGAATTGAGAGATAACCCCGAGCTTGTCGCAGCGGCGGATAAAATGCTCTTTATTCCCGACCTGCTCAATTATTTCCTGACCGGCGTGAAGCAGACCGAATATTCGATCGCTTCCACGGCACAGCTCCTCAATGCAAAGGAAAGAGATTGGAGCAAGGAGATAATTAATGCGTTCGGCTTGCCCGAAAGACTGTTTACCGATATAGTAGCCCCCGGCTCGATTGTCGGAAAAATCCTGCCTTCGCTCAGAGAGGAACTCGGATGTGCCGATGCGACTGTCGTGAACGTCGCCGCTCACGATACCGCTTCCGCAGTTGTTGCGGTTCCCGCAAAAGGTGACGATTTCGTATACATATCGAGCGGAACATGGTCGCTTATGGGTACGGAAATCAAAGAACCCATCATCAATGAAAAATCCGAAGCATATAACTTTACCAATGAGGGCGGTTACGGCCGAACCATAAGATTTTTGAAAAATATAATGGGTCTGTGGATAGAACAGGAAACACGCCGTCAATGGATAAGAGAGGGAAAGAAATTTACTTTCGACGAGCTTTCCGATATGGCACTTGCGTCGAAACCTTTCCAATCTTTCATAGATCCCGATGCCGCAGATTTCGTCGCACCCGGAAATATGCCTAAGAGAATATGCGAATTCTGTAAGAGAACCGGTCAGCACGTACCCGAGAACGAAGGCGAGATAATTCGTGCGATATTCGATTCGCTCGCAATGCGTTACAGATGGGCAGTAGAAGCTATAGATGATATGAAGGGTAAGAAAACCCCGTTTATTAATATCGTCGGCGGCGGAGTTAAAGAAGGACCGCTTTGTCAGTTCTGTGCCGATGCGTGCGGCAGACCCGTGTACGCAGGTCCCGTAGAAGCTACGGCAATAGGCAATATCGTGGTTCAGGCGATTGCAAACGGAGAGTTGAACGGCTTGTCGGATGCACGTCATGTTATAAGAAACAGCTTTGAAATTAAAGAATATCAGCCTCATAATACCGAGGCGTGGGATGAAGCTTATGGCAGATTCCTTGCTATTCTTGATAAATAATTTATAAACCGAAAGATGAGGAAATTAAAATGAGCGTAAAACAGGCTTATGAAATGGCTAAAGAAATCTATGCCGGAATAGGTGTGGATACCGATAAGGTCATCGAAAACGTTGCCAAGATACCTGTGTCGATCCACTGCTGGCAGGGCGACGACGTAAGAGGCTTCGAAAATCCCGACGGCGAACTTACCGGCGGTATCCAGACAACGGGTAACTATCCCGGTCGTGCGAGAAATATCGACGAATTGCAAGCGGATATAGAAAAAGTATTTTCACTCGTTCCGGGCGAAAAAAGACTTAATGTCCATGCGATCTACCTTGATAACCTCGGTGAAAAGGTTGAAAGAAATAAGATTCAGCCCAAGCATTTCGAAACGTGGATCGATTTCGCAAAGAAAAACAATATCGGTCTTGATTTTAACCCCACCTGCTTCTCTCATGAGATGATGAAGGACGGTATGACACTTTCTTCCCCCGATAAAAAGGTAAGAGAGTTCTGGATCGAGCATTGCATTGCCTGCCGTCAAATAGCGGAATATATGGGTAAAAAACTCGGCAATACGGTAGTTACAAACTATTGGATTCCCGACGGATTTAAAGATATTCCCGTTGATAGATATGCCGCAAGAAAAAGACTTAAGGAATCTTATGACGCAATATTCGAAGACGAGGGAAGCAAGAAGTATAACCTCAACGCCGTTGAATCGAAGGTGTTCGGTATCGGTGCCGAAAGCTGTACGATAGGCTCACATGAGTTCTATATGGGATATGCTCTCGCAAACGATAAGCTCCTTACACTCGATGCGGGACATTATCATCCCACAGAGGTGATTTCCGATAAGATATCTTCCGCTCTTCTTTATATGAAAGACGTTTTGCTTCATGTATCTCGTCCCGTAAGATGGGATTCAGACCACGTTGTTACCTTCGATGACGAGCTTAAGGCAATCGCCGCCGAAATCGTAAGAAACGGCTTTGAGAAGAGAGTACATATAGGTCTTGACTTCTTCGACGCTTCCATAAACAGAATTGCCGCTTGGACGATTGGATCGAGAAATATGCAGAAAGCACTTATCTACGCTATGCTCGAGCCTACCGCTATGCTGAAAAAAGCCGAAAAGAACGGCGACTTTACGACAAGACTCGCTATGCTTGAAGAAATGAAATCGTACCCGTTTGCCGCAGTTTGGGATATGTATTGCGAAATGCAAGGCGTTCCCGTAAGAGATGCTTGGCTCGACGAGGTTAAGAACTACGAAAAAGAGGTTCTTTCGAACAGATAAATAAGTTGAATAACGTAAAAATTCGGGGCAGGTCTGACCGTCCCGAATTTTTGCGGGTTTTGGTGAAAATGTGAAAAGCTCAAATATTGACATGACGAACGGCCCGTTGTTGACGAAAATACTGATGTTTTCTTTGCCGGTCGTTGCCTCAAGCTTGTTGCAACTGTTATTTAATGCGTCCGATATGATCGTCGTCGGAAATTTTGCCGAGGAAGGCTCGCTCGGTGCGGTAGGTGCGACAACGGCACTTATCAATCTGGTGGTCAACCTGTTTATCGGCTTGTCCGTCGGCAGTTGCGTCGTGATCGCCCGTTATATAGGTCAGGGTGACAAAAAAAGCATTTCCAATGCCGCTCATACATCAATAGTAATCGCAATTGTTTTGGGCGTTTTTGTCGGAATCCTCGGCTTGTGCGTGAGCCGCCCGATATTGAATATAATGGGAACTCATCGCGATATAATCGACAGAAGCGTGCTGTATATGCAG
>CAZCJU010000057.1:0-11059 GCA_964498965.1 uncultured Lachnospiraceae bacterium | reverse complement strand
CCGATATGACGGTGCAGTATCCTAGTTTTAGCGTTCCGTCCGAAAGCGGGCCTAAAAATCCGCTAAAGGGCATATCTGTGAAGCTTCTTGTGCTTGCTTCTTACGCCCAGTTGGGGGTGAGTGCTGGGAGTACTCTTCGCAGTCTCAATTGCGAAGGGTGCGGGGTGCGGGCGAATCGTAACGGCATACGGTGACCGACCCGCTGCCCGTGGAGGCCTTTGTTTCGTGATGTTGACCGCACGGAAAACACATTACGTTCGAAGGATTAAACCTATTTTGCGGCGGGTAGCTGTGGATAGTGTAGCCTGCCTTGAGTGGATATGGCGGATACGGGAAAAACACGGCGTATTCCTTGGCCGAGGAGTACACGTTATGGCCCGTTGAAACCATGTCTGCAAAAGAGACTAGGACGACAGACGCTTTATCGGGGAAAACTCCTAGGCTGTTATATTATAACTTCATTGTTATGCAGACGGAACACGGATTGCAGTGCGGACTTTTAAGGTAATCAAGCCACGGTGACGGCGACGCTCCGTACACTTTCTTAAAGGGAAACCGCCGCTACGGCAACGGGCGGCGAGAGTGTGGGAAATCCTACTTGACCTCATGCCGCAAGGTTTACGTGTTCCGTTACCGTCATATTTTTATTTAAATGCGTGATTTTTTGAAAGGAATTGAATTTTGGAGATCGGTCGAAGTAGTAAGCCGCCCGAAGAGGACGGCAAAAAAAGCGAAAGAACTAAAGATAAAAACAACAGAAAAGGATTTCGCATGGACTGGGGCTGGACTGTCAAGGTCTTTATATCGAGCTTGACCGTGTCGGCGGTTCTTACCGTATTGTCCTCACGTGTTCTTGAGGATATGGCACTCGTGCTTGCGTTTATTATTCTGTTTCTTTTTATTTTCATCAATATCTTTTTCGACGTCATAGGGCTTGCCGTTACAACGGCCGAGGAAAAAATGTTTCATTCAATGGCGGCAAGAGGTCTGAAGATAGGTAATAAAGCAGTCTATCTTATACGCAACGCCGAAAAGGTGTCGAACTTCTGCTCCGATGTTGTCGGCGATATAGCGGGTGTCGTGTCAGGTTCGACCGGTGCGGCGATCGTTGCGAAAATGTTTGCGGATTCGCAAAACAGCGAGTTTTTGGGCAATATCATAGTTACCGCACTCATTGCAGGTATTACCGTCGGCGGAAAAGCGATCGGAAAAGCCTTGGGTATGTATTTCAATCAGCAGATAGTAACGGCTACGGCACGGTTTTTGTGCTTCTTTGACAGGTTTAAAAACGATAAAAACGGAAAAAGCAAATGAGAGCCGATGTCTTGATTTTTAAGAGGGGACTGTGCAAAAGCCGTTCGCAGGCCCTTCGTTATATCGAACAGGGTGCAGTGTATGCCGATAACAGACAGGTACTGAAACCGTCCGAACAGCTGGACGAACAGTGCGATATCGTCATTACCGAAAAAGAAAAATACGTAAGTAGAGGCGGATTGAAGCTTGAAGCCGCTATCGACAGCTTCGGCGTGAATGTTGACGGAAAAGTGTGCCTCGATTTGGGTGCATCAACGGGAGGATTTACGCATTGCTTGCTTTTGCATGGTGCGAAAACAGTATATGCGGTCGATTGCGGACACGGTCAGCTCGACGAACGCCTTATGTGCGACGAGCGTGTGATCTCGCTTGAAGGCGTAAATGCACGTAATGTATCGCAAGAGCTTATCGGACGAAGAGTGCCTGTCGTCGTTATGGACGTTTCATTCATTTCGCAGACCTTGATATATCCGGCGATAGTATCCGTGCTTGAGGAAAACGGGATCCTCATATCGCTTATTAAGCCTCAGTTCGAGGCGGGAAAAGCTTTTCTTAATAAAAACGGAATTGTGAAGGACACCAAAGCAAGAGAAAGCTGCGTGGAAAAATTAAGACGAGCCGCTTCGGCACTCGGACTTAAAATGATAAACACCGTTGCATCTCCTATAAAGGGCGGTGACGGTAATATAGAATATCTTGCATTGTTTGTAAAAGAGGAACAGTTATGAAATTTCTGATATTGCCTAACCGTACAAAAGAAAATACAGTCGAATATGCGAATAGTGCCGCCGATTTTTTAAATAAGCTCGGTGCCGAAACCGAAATTTACGATAAAGCCGCACAGGCATATGAAAACGGTACCATGAATGAGTGTGATGCGGTTATCGTGCTTGGAGGCGATGGTACGATATTACGTGCCGCTCAATATACTTCAAGACTTGATAAACCGATATTGGGCGTGAATTTCGGAAAGATCGGATATATGGCGGATTCCGAAACCGCAGAAGTGTCGGATCTGAAAAGATTGATAACGGGTGATTATTCGGTTGACGAGAGGATGATGCTCGAATGTCGTGCAAACGACGGCGACGATGTATACTATGCATTGAATGATTTTGTCATCGCACACGGCTCGGTGTCGAGAATGGTAAGTCTGACATTATCGGCGGGCGAAGAACTTTATACATATAATTGCGACGGTATAATAGCGGCAACTCCAACCGGTGCAACGGCGTATTCCATGGCAGCGGGCGGTGCGATAATCGACCCGAAGCTTGATTGTATATTGATAACACCGATATGCCCACACGCACTCGGTGCAAGACAGCTCGTCTTTTCGCCGGAGTGCGAGCTTAGAGTGAAAAACGAAAACGACTCATCAAAACTCGTGTATCTGACGGTAGACGGCGGTGAAAACATACAGATACTGCCGGCGAAATCCGTGATAATACGTCGCAGTGAAAGAAAAACCAAGCTTATACGCTTTACATTGGACAGCTTTGCCACGACTCTTTCGAAAAAAATGAAACGGAGAAATCTGTAATGGCAGAAAACATCAAGCGTAAAAGACAGACTCGTATCATTGAAATAATTGAAAAAGAAGAGATCGCCACGCAGGAAGATCTGCTTCATATGCTTTCCGCATCGGGCTTCGATGTAACACAGGCAACTGTTTGCAGGGATATGCGAGAGCTGAATCTGATAAAGATGCAGACATCGACGGGTAGCATAAAATACGTACAACCGCCGACGGGAAATGCGGCAGTCGTTAAAAAATACCGCACGATTCTTTCCGAAACCGTGATTTCCTGCAAAACAGCGGCGACGATCGTGGTTATCAAAACATTTGCCGGCATGGCACAGGCGGCAGCGGCGGCAATAGATCATATGGGCTGGGCGGAAATAATAGGGTGTATCGCAGGCGACGATACGATATTTCTCGCAACCGGTTCAAATAAGGACGCTTCGGCGTTGTGTGAAAAATTAAATAAGGCAAATTGAATATTTTCGGGAGGTGAAACCGTGCTGAATCAGCTTCATATTGAAAATATCGCCGTTATAAAAACGATAGACGTAACACTCGGTCACGGTTTTACCGTCTTTACGGGACAAACAGGTGCGGGAAAATCGGTTATCGTTAATTCGCTGAAGTTGTTGACGGGCGAAAAAGCAAAAGCCGATATGATACGAACCGGCGAAAAAAAAGCATTTGTGTCCGCAGTGTTTTCCGATATAGGAGAGGAATCCGAGAAAAAAATTTCAGACCTCGGAATAGAAATAACCGACGGACAACTGATGCTGAGCAGAGAGATCAATGATGACGGAAAAAGCGTGTGCAGATGCGATATGCGTCCGATCCCGGCGTACTTACTAAGAGAAATTTCGTCGTATCTGATAAATGTACACGGTCAGCATGCAAGCCAACAACTGTTGCGTGCGGAAAATCATCTCTCTTACCTCGATGCCTTTGCGGAATGCGATGAGGAAAAACATCGATACCGACTTGTATATGACGAGCTTTCGGGTAAAAAAAGAGAACTGTCGAAAATAAACACAAACGAAGCCGAAAAACGCAGAAAAACGGAATATCTTAACGTACAGATAAAAGAGATAGATGCGGCAAAATTAAAGAAAAACGAGGAATCCGAGCTTGAGGAATATCTTGTTCGATTGAAAAATGCCGACAAACTCGCAAAATACGTGAGAACGGTGGTTCGTGCCTTGTCGGCAAGCGAGAAAAACGTCCCGGTATCGTCACTTTTGCAGATTGCAGCGGAATCGCTGAACGGTATCTATTCGCTTACGTCCGATGAACGTGCCAAACAAAGTGCGAAACGACTTTCGGAGCTGATGTACGAAGTCGATGATATCTCACAGCAAACAAAAGCACTTTCGGACGGACTTGACGAGAACCCGACGGAAGCACTCGATAAGGTACAGTCGCGCCTCGAAAAAATCAACGAGCTTAAGAAAAAATACGGTTCAAGTGTCGAAGAAATACTCGAATACCGTGAAAATGCAGCCGCCGAGCTTGAAAGCATAACGGCTTCTGGCGAACGTGCGGCGGAATTGAAGAAAGAAATCTCGTCACTGAGCCGCGAACTCGTGAAATGCGGTGAGGAATTGAGCCGAAAACGTCGTTGCGGCGGCGAAAAATTAAGTAAGCTGATCGAAGAAAAATTGCGATACCTCGATATGAAAAAAGTCAGATTCGCAGTCGGAACAGAAGAAAGCGATACCTATACGCCGAACGGTAGGGATAAGGTCGAATTCCTTATTTCGGCTAACCTCGGACAGGAGCTTAAGCCGCTTTCGACAATAGCCTCGGGCGGCGAACTCTCAAGAACAATGCTTGCGATCAAAAGTGTTTTCGGTGATAAGGAATGCGTTGAAACAGTGCTTTACGATGAGATCGATACGGGAATATCCGGATCGACGAGCGAAAAGATCGGTCGTATGCTGCACTCAAACGGTAGAGATTGCCAAGTGATAGCAATTACACACTCGGCTCAAATCGCTTCATGTGCCGACACTCATTTTCTTATATACAAAGGCGAATATGACGGAGCGGACGAAACGAGAATAAATATGCTCGATGAAGCGGGTAGGATCGAAGAACTTTCGAGAATAATCGGCGGCGAATTTATAAGCAATCTGACGAGAAACGCCGCAAAAGAAATGATTGATAATAACAGGAGGACTGTATAATGAGCTTGATGCAGGAATTTAAGGATAGAGGCATGCTTGCCCAAATGACAGATGAGGAGAAGATAAAAGAATTGTTCGACGGCGAACCCTTTTCGTTTTACGTGGGCTTTGACCCGACAGCCGATTCTCTCCATATCGGTCACTTTATCCAAATGAAAATAATGGCACATATGCAAAAAGCAGGTCACCGTCCCATTGTAATATTCGGAGGCGGTACCGCCACAATAGGTGATCCCTCGGGCAAAAACGATATGCGACGCATGATGAGCCGAGAGGAGATAGATCACAATGTCGAAATGTTTAAGCTTCAAATGGCGAAATTTATCGACATCAGTGACGGAAAAGCAATATTCGTGAATAATGCGGATTGGCTCCTCGACCTAAATTACGTCGATTTTATACGTAATATCGGCAGACATTTCAATGTGAACCGTATGCTTTCCGCAGAGTGTTATAAGGCAAGACTCGAAAAAGGCGGCTTGACATTCCTTGAATTTAACTATATGCTTATGCAGAGCTACGACTTTTATGTGCTTAATCGCGATTATAACTGTAAAATGGAGCTTGGCGGCGATGATCAGTGGTCGAATATTATAGGCGGCGTTGAGCTTATACGCAAAATGACGGGCGAAGAGGTCTACGGCATGACATTTAATCTGTTGACAAACAGCGAAGGCAAAAAAATGGGTAAAACCGAAAAGGGTGCGGTTTGGCTCAATGCCGAAAAGACCTCGCCTTACGAGTTTTTCCAGTATTGGCGTAATATAGATGATAAAGACGTTATTAAATGTATGAAAATGCTTACATTTATGCCGCTTGAGGAGATCACAGAGTATGAAAAGCTTGAGGGCAGTGAACTTAATCGTGCCAAGGAAAAGCTTGCTTATGAGCTTACGATGCTGATCCACGGAAAAACCGAGGCCGATAAGGCACTTGAATCGGCTAAAAGCATCTTTTCGGCAGGCTCAATGGCGGAAAATATGCCGACAACCGTGCTGAACGATGCAAATTTTGTTGACGGATTGATCGGAATAAACGAAATGCTTACGCTTTCCAAATTGGCTCCTTCCAAAAGAGAAGCACGCACGCTTATTCAGCAAGGCGGTGTGTTTGTAAACGATAATAAGGTGACGGATTTCGGCATGAAATTGACTAAGGACGATTTCAAAGAACCCGTGCTTGTACGCAAGGGCAAAAAGTCGTTCCATAGATTTGTACTCGAATAAATTAGATTCGAGTTAAATTGCCATGCGTCGCCGATAACGAAAATCGATAAGAATCGATAAGATAAATTTATATTTATCTTCGAATGTATTGCCGAAAATGATTTTCCGACGAACGGAAAACGAAAGGAGCATATGATGATATATACCGTAACACCTAATCCTACGATTGATTATTATATGAGATTGGATAATGCGAGTCTCGGAAAAGTGAACCGCTCGCAATACGAAAAAATCGAGGCCGGAGGCAAGGGAATTAATGTATCCAAAGCATTATGCTCGTTGAAGCTTAAAAATAAAGCACTCGGTTTTGCGGGCTTTGCCACAGCGGATCTGCTTGTTCATTTGCTCGATATAAGCGGTATAAAATACGATCTTGTAATAAGCGAAATGTTTACAACAAAGATCAATACGAAAATACTCGAAGACGATGAAGTGACGGAATTTAACAGCCACGGAAACAGCATAAACAAAAGATTGTTCACTTCGTTGACGGAAAAGCTCGATAAATTGAAAAAAGGCGACATTCTTGTCGTTTCCGGTTCTTTGCCGCTGAATGACGGCAAAGACGAGTTTTATGCACCGCTTATAGCGTATGCACGTAACAAAAAAGTGTTTACCGTGGCGGACACGTCGGGTAAAGCTCTTTTAAGTGCGTGCAGTGTCGGAGTTGATCTTGTAAAACCGAATGTCGATGAGCTTGTTGACTTGTTCGGATGCGAAAGAAGCAATGAAGCACTTATAAAGGCGGCACGTGAGCTGATAAAAACCGGTGCCGGTGCGGTGTTGCTGTCGGACGGTGCAAACGGTGCAATGTATATAACAAAAGATAAGGTCTTAAAAGCGGATGTACCGATGACAAATGCTTCACCGAATACCGTCGGTGCCGGCGATAGTATGGTGGCGGGCTTTCTTTACGGCATGAAAAACAGTAAGGACAGCGAGGAATGGCTTCGTCATGCTGTTGCCGCAGGCAGTACGAGAGTATGCTCGGCTGACTTTTTCGACGGCAGAGTGTTTGAAGAATGTTGCCTGTTTACACAGGTGTATCAAGTAAATGATCTCGGCTCAAACGAAAGCGATGAGCAAAACGCTCGGAGCGATGACGTTTAAACCAATACACGATAAAGACACCTATAGCGGTGTCTTTATGATTTTTAAGAGCAAAAAATCGCTATGGCAAAATAAATAAAATTTGATTAAATATTTCAAATTGTTCTTTAAGGCTTACTTGAATATTTATATTTAATTATAGTACAATGTGATATCGTTCTTGAAAGGATCATGAGTATGTTAGAGCTTAAAAATATAAAGAAGGATTACTGTGCGGGAGAGCTTAAGGTAAATGCACTTAAGGGTATCGATCTGCGATTCCGTCACAGTGAGTTCGTGTCTGTTCTGGGTCCGTCCGGCTGTGGCAAAACAACAATGCTTAATATTATAGGCGGTCTCGATAAGTATACAGAAGGCGATTTGATAATAAACGGCAAAAGCACAAAGGATTTTCATGCGAGAGATTGGGACACATACAGAAATCATTCGATCGGCTTTGTTTTTCAAAGCTATAATCTGATACCGCACCAAAGCGTATTGCAAAACGTAGAATTGGCACTTACGTTGTCGGGCGTGTCGAAGTACGAAAGACGTAAACGTGCAAAGGAAGCACTTGAACGTGTGGGACTTGAGGGTCAATTCAATAAAAAACCGTCGGAAATGTCGGGCGGACAAATGCAGAGAGTTGCGATCGCACGTGCTATCGTGAATAATCCCGATATAATTTTGGCAGATGAACCTACCGGTGCATTGGATACGGAAACAAGCGTTTCGGTAATGGAAATACTTAAAGAAATTGCTCGTGACAGACTTGTTATCATGGTAACTCATAACCCCGACCTTGCCGAAAAATATTCAACGAGAATAATACGAATGCTCGACGGACTTGTGACAGACGATTCTTTGCCGCTGAGCGAGGAAGAGCTTGCGGCGGAAAAAAGACTGCAAGAAGAAAAGACGGAAAAGGAAAAGAACGTAAAAAAACCGTCAATGTCTTTTGCAACCTCATTCGGACTTTCCCTTAAAAACCTGTTTACCAAAAAAGGAAGGACGGCTCTTACGTCTTTTGCCGGCAGTATAGGAATTATCGGGATCGCATTGATATTTGCCGTATCGCAGGGTATGACAAATTATATCAATGTGTTGCAGGAGGATACCCTTTCCGCCTACCCGCTGACGCTGGAGGCACAGCATATGGATATGGGATCGCTACTGCAAACATTTATCGGGAAGGCACAGACCTCGGGCGAACATGAAAACGATGCGGTTTATCAAAAATCAATGCTTTACGATCTTATAAATTCATTGAATTCAATGGACGTCACCGAAAACGATCTAAGCTCGTTTAAAAAACATATCGAAGAACAGTGTGCCTCCGAAAACGACAGCGAACTCAAAGCGGCGATAAACGGAGTACAATATACATATGACCTCGATATGCTCGTTTATACCGAAAATGTTGACGGCGAGATAATAAAATCTGATTCAATGGAGCTTGTCAAAGAGCTGTTTATAGAGTATATGGGAATGGACTTTTCCTCCATGTTCAGTATGAGCGAAAGCTACGGAATCTCAAGCAGTCAGCTTATGTCCTCGCCAATGGGTAGTTTTACACTTTGGGAGCAAATGTTGCCGGGAATCAACGGCGAATCAGTCAATGATCTGCTGAAAAAACAGTACGAACTCGTGGATGGTGGAAGATGGCCGGAAGCGTATAATGAGATAGTGCTTGTTCTTGACGAAAAAAACGAACTTGACGATATGACACTCTACGCACTCGGTCTTAAACCCAAAAGCGAGGTGGACGCATTGTTTAATGCGGCTGCCAATAAAACGGAAATCGAGATCCCCGATAAAAGCTGGTCGTACGACGAGATCAAAAATATGGAATTTAAGGTGATCTTGAATTCCGATTGCTATAGCTATGACAGTGATACGGGAACTTATACGGATATGCGTGATACGCAAACTAAATTAAGGTATCTGTATAACGAAAAGGGAATAAACCTTAAAGTTGTCGGAATAGTCCGCCCGAGCGAAACAGCGGTTTCCGCTATGCTGTCGGGAAGCATCGCCTATACGTATAAGCTTACGGAATATATAATCAATGCCGCCGATAATTCGGATGCCATAAAAGATCAGAAAAACGATCCGTCAACCGATATATTTACCGGGCTGCCGTTTAAGGAAAAGACAGGCGAGCTTACAAATGCGGAAAAGAAAACCGAATTTTTGAGCTTTGTGGATAAGCTCGATGAAACCGGAAAAGCGGATACATATGTAAAAATGATGTGTACTCCATCTGAGGAAATGCTTGTACAGCAAGTCGAACAAATACTCGGTTCTATGAGCAGAGAGGATATGGAAAAAACTCTCGTAGATACGCTCGTCAGTGAAATGAAGCTGGATAAAGAGCAGATCGAACAGTATGTTTCTTCACTCGACGATTCCGAAATCAGAGAAATGTTCGATCAGGGAATACGGGAAAAAGTTAAAGAACAGTATGCTCAAACCGTAAAGGAACAGCTTTCACAGTTCACCAGCACTCAGCTTGCGATGGCTCTTTCGATGATGATATCGGAAAATGGAATTTCCGAGGAAATGTTCGGCACCTATTATGATGATATCCTCGAATTTTCGGAATCTACTTATGAGGATAACCTGATCGCACTCGGATGTGTTGATTTGGAAAGCCCCTCGACGATAAATATATATGCGTCAACCTTCGAAAATAAGGATATTATAGAGGACGCTATCGCCGCATATAATGAGGGAAAGCCCGAAACCGCTCAAATCAAATATACCGATTACGTCGGTTTGATGATGTCCTCGGTAACCTCGATCATAAATGCGATAACTTATGTACTCGTATCCTTTGTAGCCGTTTCTCTGGTCGTGTCGTCGATAATGATAGGGGTTATCACGTTGATATCGGTTCAGGAAAGAACAAAGGAAATCGGTATTTTGCGTGCTATCGGTGCGTCAAAGAAAAATGTTTCGGGAATGTTTAATGCCGAAACCGTGATAATAGGATTTACTTCCGGTTCACTCGGCGTTATCATAACGTATGTTTTGTGTATACCGATCAACCTGATATTGAATCATCTTACCGGAATAGAAAATCTTAAGGCGTATTTGCCGCCTCACGTTGCGATCGCCCTGATCCTTATAAGCGTTGTGCTTACACTCGTTGCCGGAATTATTCCGTCAAGAAGTGCTTCTAAAAAGGATCCCGTCGTCGCACTCAGAACCGAATAATCCTTCGATCGCCCTCATACTTGAATTGAAATTTCAAGACTAAGTGAGGGCGATTTCTTTATGTAGGTGCATTTCATGACTGATGAAATCAGGATTGTCTGTGATGAAGCCGATGTGGTTTCCGTGTCATGAAATCGTTTTTTGAGTTAAAATAAATCGGAGGTTCACTCTCAAAGCGAATCTCCGATTTTTGCGAGATGTTTTTCACAACTCGGTTTTTATAAAATTTAATCGATTACGCAAGCTCTGCGAAATACTTGATCGTTCTTACCATCTGGCTTGTGTAGGAGTTTTCGTTGTCATACCACGAAACTACCTGTACCTGATATGTGTCGTCATCGATCTTTGTTACCATCGTCTGAGTAGCATCAAAGAGCGAGCCGTAACGCATACCGATAACATCTGAGGATACGATCTGCTCTTCGTTGTAACCGAACGAAGCGGAAGCTGCCGCTTTCATAGCCTCGTTGATTCCCTCAACCGTAACATTGTTGCCTTTAACA
>CAZCJU010000056.1:0-11245 GCA_964498965.1 uncultured Lachnospiraceae bacterium | reverse complement strand
CATATGTGAGCGTATCTGATGAGTTTTTCCGGTAACAAGTTCGATCTCGAGCAAGGCACTGTCGTTTTTCTGTTTAAGCACCTTATATTTCGTTATTATTTTCATTCTGCCATTTGCGGGTGACGGGTAGACATCGACCGTATTTGTTTTCGAATTTTTTGTAAGATATGCGGTCAATACGGCTTCTTTTTTATCCATCACGCCGTGAACGGCACACATATAATATTTTTTTACGCTTCTTTCTTTGATTCGGTCGTTCATACAGCGAAGCGATCCCGCATTTTTTGCGGCTATGACCAAGCCGCAGGTATTTCTGTCGATTCTGTTACAAAGCGACGGTGCAAATGACATCTCGTTTTCGGGGTCGTATTCGTTTTTTTGATACAAATACGCTTTTATGTTATCTATAAGCGTGTTTACTTCGCCGTCATCGTCGGAATGCGACAGCATTCCCGCAGGTTTATCGACGACTATTATATTTTCGTCCTCATATACGACGTTCAAATTCGGTTTCAGTGCCAAAAATGCATTTTCGTTGCCGTCAAGACTCATAAAAAACTCTTCGGGAATAAAGCATTGAAGTGTTTGACCTTCGCAAAGCACGGTCTGAGGCAACGCACGCTTTCTGTCAAGCTTTATCTTTTTTGTTCTTATCGCTTTGTATGCAAATGCGGGCGGCATTGCGGGGAATGCTTTCGACAGAAACTTGTCAAGTCTTTGTCCCGCATCGTTTTTTCCTATCTTAAGTTCTCTCAATTTCGTCCTCCGAAAAAACACGGGCGACAAATCTCTCGCCGTCAAAGCCCGTCAAAACGACTTTTTTATATTCGCCGCTTTCGGCATTTCCGATCGGCACTCCGACTTCGTAAAAATCTTCCGTATGACCGTATATCATGTTGCCGTCACGGCTTTCGAAAAGCACAGTAGCGTTTTTTCGATCCCGCACCGCATTTTCCGCATATCGTGACAGTTTTTCCTTATCCGCTTTGATGAAGCGTGCCGAGCGGTTCGCTTTCACGCTTTCGTCTATCTGTTCGTCCATTTCGGCTGCAAGCGTGCCTTTACGCTTTGAATACGAGAAAACGTGTGCATGCACGAACGGATAGTCGTTAAGTATTTTCAGCGATTGTTCGAAATCGTCCTCTGTTTCGCTCGGGAATCCGACGATAAAATCAGCCGAAAACCTGATATCGGGTCGTATTTCAAGCAAGCTGTCCATATTTCTTCTCAAAATTTCGTTATTATACTGCCTCTTCATCAGCGAAAGTATCCTGTCCGAGCCACTCTGAACGGACAGATGCACATGGGGCATAAGCTTTTCGACGGAAAAAAGCTCTTTCGCCATATCCGGTCGCAAAAACGATGGGTCGAGCGAGCCGAGCCGTATACGTTTTATCCCGTCAATCTCCGAGATCCTTTTCAGCACTCCGACAAGACTTTCTCCGTTATCTCTGCCGTAAGCCGATGTTTCTATACCCGTGCAAACTATCTCCGTAAATCCTCGTTCGGCGAGCCTTTTCGCTTCTTTTATTATCTCCGACGACGGACGTGAGCATACGGGACCTCTGGCATACGGTATTATACAATATGTACACCTGTTATCACAACCGTCCTGTATCTTTATAAACGCACGTGTTCTTCCCGTTTGCGGATCATTCAAGCCCTCAAAGGCAAGCGTACGGTTATCGGGAACATTCACCTCGTGAATATCCGCACCGTTTACTATCTCAAGTGCCTTTTCGACAACGCTCAGCTTATTTCGAGTTCCGCATATATAGGAAATATTACCGCAGTCCGCAACGTCCTCGGGGCGTGTCTGAGCGTAACAGCCACATACGATGACGTGACCGTTCGGATTCGTTTTCAAGCCTCGACGAATCGCCTGTCTTGCTTTTCTGTCCGCTTCCGCCGTCACCGTACAGGTGTTTACTATATAGACATCGCATACATCGGAAAAATCACGCATTTCAAAGCCGACTTTCATAAGTTCTGCATAAAGTGCGTTGCTTTCGTACTGATTAACACGACAGCCCAAGGTGTAGATCGCCGCAGTCATAGAGTTTTTGACAATCATATCGAGCTTACCACCACATTAAAATCTCGTAAAATACGGTAAAACGAAACGGCACCGTGATATCGGTGCCGTCTGACAAGCTGATTACTTGTACTTACGTTTTCTTGCAGCTTCGGATTTTTTCTTACGCTTTACGCTGGGCTTCTCATAATGCTCTCTTTTGCGAAGCTCCGTAAGAACACCGGAACGGGCACACTGTCTTTTAAATCTGCGAAGCGCACTATCCAAGCTTTCATTTTCTTTCACTCTGATCTCTGCCATTTTCAATTCCCCCCCTTCGCATTTCAACAATGTTCTGGTACATTATACATTATTTTCTTATGCTTGTCAAGTGGTATTTTGATATTTTTTCGCAATTTCGAATTTTTTCCGTTCCTCGGCTTTTCGCCTTGCCTCGGTTTTCATATCAGCACGACATTTTTTGTGCAAGTTGCACAATTTTACATAATCAAAAATGTTCAATATGCCTAAATTCTTTTTTACCTCTTGACACATCGTACTTATTGTGTTATTATTATGAAGATAAATACATAATAAACGAAGAAGGTTTTCAAAATGAAAAAAAGATCGCATTTTGCTCTGCGTCTGACAGGTCTTTGCTGTTGTGCGGCGTTGACGATAAGCTCGTTCTTCGCTGTCAATTCCGCCTACGTTGATTCGATCACTGCCGACGCAAACGGCGACGGCAAGGTAAACGTGAAGGATATGCTCGCAATAGATGCGTATATCAACAACAAGCGGACAAGTATTAATATCGGCTCGGATATCGACGGCAACGGTGCAATCGATTTCAACGATATATTAGAGGTGAAAAAGATAATGAACGGCGACAATTCGGCAGTTGAGTACTACTTAAAGGGCGGCGACGGCAACACGTATGTAACATACAGCGTATACAACAACGGTAAGACCACCGCAAAAAACCGGTATATGTGCGGCTACGCATTATATAACAAGGCGGGTGAGATGGCATATTCCGAGATCACACCGTTACAGCAAAAGATACTGTGGAATGCAAAGCAGGTAGCCGATTACGTAAAAGCCAACAGCTTTTCATACGGTGACGCACCGTACAACCCCGCAATAAATCACGATGCGAAGAAGGTAAGCTGTGACCGTTTTGTCGGTTGGGTGCTTTACAACAGCGGCTACACCGATCAGCCGTACACGCAGGGACTTGTGGTTTCCAATCCGCTCACACGTTCGAATTCTCTCGTTACCTGGTGTATAAATCACGGCTTCACGAAAATAGAAAGCATAGCGGAACTTAAGCCCGGAGATATAATATTCACCAAGCCCAACGGCACGACCTACCCGTTCCACACCTTTATATATGCCGGAAAATACACCGACGGTAAGTATTACAGGTACGATGCCGGTTCGGTATATCGTATACAGTGTACCTCCGGCTACGCTTCGTACAATACCGCAAATCCGTATCTTTCGTTCACATCGGGTCAGCCCTTTGTAGAGGGAATAAGCGAGTTTATGTACGCTTACAGACCCGTTTAATAATAAATTTACAGTGAGGAAAACATGAAACAACGCAAATTCGGTCGCAAGCTCAAGCTCATCGCCCTGATATGCGGCGTCGCGATTTCCGTATCGGCTCTTTGCACCGCAAACGCCGCCTACATAGACGCACGTACAGGTGATGTGAACGGTGACGGCGTAATCAACGCAAAGGATCTTCTTGCACTCGATGCGAAGATCAACGGAAAGAATTCCACCGCATACTCCGGTGCCGATGTCAACGGCGACGGTATTCTCGACGCAAACGATATGAAAGGGATTATGAGTATGACAAGAGGCGAAAGCACGAGCAGCTACTATCTCAAGGCAGGCTCGTATTCGGGAACACAGATCGCCACATATTCCAATTACAACGTCGGCAAAAACACGGCAAGCAAAGCGGGAATGCTCGGATACGCACTCTACAGCGACAACGGCAGACTTGCATATTCGCAAAACAGCGAGTTCGTAACGAGATTTTTGGCGGAAGCAAAAGCGATAGCCGACTACTGCAAGGCGAACAATTTCACCTACGGCAGTTCGTCCAAGAACCCCGCAATGGATTGCAGTGAGAAAATAGTAAGCTGTGACCGCTTCGTGGGCTGGGTACTTTACAATTGCGGCTTCACCGACCAACCGGCGGACGGCGGTATGTACGTTTACGGCAATTCAAGTCACAGAGATCATCATCTCGGGCTTTTCCTTGAAAAATACGGTTGGCAGAGGATCGAAAATTCAAACGACATTAAAGCGGGTGACATAGTTTTCGTTAATCCGGCTTACGCAAACGGCGAAATGTACGGAGCTCACGTATTCATATGTGCAGGCAAATACAAGGACAATCTGTACTACCGTTACGATATGGGTTCGGTATACCGTGTACGCTGCACCTCGCAGTATGCTTCATATAACACGACCAACCCGTACATAAGCGGTGTCAGCGTTTCGGGTCAGCCTTTTGCCGAAGCGATAAACAACTACGCATATTCATACAGATATGTCGGTTGATCGGCTGAAATAAAAACGATCGCAAAAACGCACTTCAAATGATATGCACCCCAAAAGTGTCTAACTTTTGTGGTGCATATCAAAACGGAGTGCGTTTTTGTTTTATCTTTTTCGGCAAAAAACAAAGCACCGGCTAAACGGTGCTTTGTTCTATGTAAGATATTTATTTCAATCTTAGTATAAGGTGCTAAATTACTCAGCGGTAGCAGCGTCTGTAGCAGCGTCTGTAGCAGCGTCTGTAGCAGCGTCTGTAACAGCCTCTGTAGGAGCGTCTGTATCAGCAACCGTGGTCTCCGCTTTTGAATCCTTTGATGAAGTATCAGCGGAGTTTCCGGAGCAGCTTGCGATGGAAACTGTAAGTGCAACAGCCATAAGAACTGCAAAAATCTTCTTCATGTTAGTTTTTCCTTTCAAATCAATTTTTGTTGATTATAAACTTGCTATGTGATAGATTTGTGAAAATTATGTGATGTTATTTTGAGTTTTACTCATCGGACTCATTTTAAGTCGGTGCTTTACATAATATTTTGACTTGAAATACAGGTCTTTTCCCTCTTGACAAATCGAGATAATAATTGTATAATACATTCCGGTATCGTTGATTTTTTTAAAAAGGAGGTGAAAGGTATCAGTATTTTCGGCAAATTATTCGGTAATACGAAAAAGAAAGAAGCGGCTGTCTTTGTTGATTACGAGCATTGGCACGTTTCGCTATATAAAAAGTATTCTATGAGGCCTCAAATTAAGCAATGGCGCGATTCCATAGCCCGAGATTATACTATTGCGGATATTCATTTTTTCGGCGATTTTTCAAACCCCGGCATGAAATACGAGATTCCTCTCATACGAGAGGTAACGAACAACGTTATCGAAACACAAAACACAAGTCCTTTTCACAAAAAGGATTTTACCGATTTCATCATGCTTGATTACATTTACCAAAGTGCCGTGAAAAAAGGCAGTCCCGACACATACATTATTTTCACGGGCGACGGTCATTTCGCATCTGTCGTTAAGTTTCTCGTCAATGTATGTAAAAAGCACGTGATAGTTTACGCCGTACGCGACGGCTTATCGGGTATGCTCAAAAGTGCGGCAAGCGTTTGCATCGAATTGCCACTCGAGGAGGACGTGAAAAAGTATCGCTATTCCCTCATTTCAGACTACATCGACGAAATATTCGAAAGCAGTAATCACAGAGTATATCCTACCTTTGTTCCCGTTGTGGACGGTGTATGTCAAAAGTACAAGCTCGAAAAGCCTCTTGTAAAAAGCACGCTTGAGGAAATGATATCGCTCGGCTATGTAGTTCAGCGTTTCAAGCCGCTTTACAACGGACGTCGTATCAAATATTTGTACACGGACAAAAACAAGCTTATATCGGACGAAATCATTTCCGGCCCAAATTGATTGCATATTTTCACGGTGGACTATGGTATTACCATTAATTATATCGTTCGCTGCATCGGCATCGGTGATATTACTCGCAAGCTATATCACATATCGCATTGCGTTTCACTCGCCGAACAAGGGGCAAAACAACATATACGCACTGCCCTCCTCGTCCGAATACACAAAAAACGCTTCGCTGTTTCACTCGATGGTACAGACCTTTGACGAAATGGGCTACGAGCGTATCCGTATTAAATCAAGCGACGGCATCGATTTAAGTGCAAGATATTATCACAACTCCGATGCTTCGCCGCTTGCGATCTGCTGTCACGGCTACCGTTCGACATCGGTCAGAGATTTTTGCGGTGGTGCGAAAATGCTGTTTGAGCATGGCTTAAATGTTTTGCTCATAGACCAGCGGTCACATGGACAAAGTGGCGGAAGCACGATAACTTTCGGCATAAAAGAACGGTACGACTGCCTTGATTGGATAAATTATTCCATCGGTCGTTTCGGTAATGATATGAAGATCATGCTTTACGGCTTATCGATGGGCGGTACTACCGTTCTTATGGCGTGCGGCTTGGCATTGCCGAAAAACGTTGTGTCCGTTTTGGCGGACTGTCCGTATTCATCACCCGGCGACATCATAAAAAAGGTCATGAAGAACGACATGAAGCTGCCGCTCGTATTATATCCGGCAATTTATCTCGGAGCATTGATATTCGGCCGTTTTCGATTAAACGAAACGACGGCTTGCGAAAGCGTAAAAAACAGCACGATACCGATAGTCATAATCCACGGTGAAGCGGACAGCTTTGTTCCCTGCGAAATGAGCGAACAAATATACGAAAGCAACAAGAAAATGATAACACGCTACACGTTTCCGAATGCCGATCACGGTTTAAGCTACATTACCGACACCGAACGCTACCGCATAGCAGTGGACGCTTTCATAAAAAAATCGATCGGCTGATCGGCCGTCATGCCGAATGAGTATACGGGGCGGTCACGATCGTTTTAGCGGCAAAAACGGCTTTGATCGTAAGATCAAAGCCGTTTTCGATTTTGCAGATAGCCGCCGATACAATTAAAATTTTCCGCTTCTTCCGCCGTGACTTGACGACGAGCCGCCGCCGTGATGACCGTGGCTTGAGTTTGAGGACGGCGGATCCGGCTTTTTAATTCTCGTCACGTTACGATACAAAAACGTATCTTTAGATTCGGTAACTTTCATGCTGTTATCGACAACGTAGCACGCCGCAGAATTTTGCATTTTGACGCTTTTCATACCGGATTTCATAACGCTGACGGAAATAAATCCTACAACAAGTCCTATAGCAAGGCAAACAACCACATTAAAAACGACCGAAAACGGTTCTTCCGGCAGTGTTGATTTTACATACGGCGTACCGTTTTCCGCTTGTATCAAAAAATCGTCGCACTGTTCCGCAAATACGGTAAAGCCGTTGTAATACTCGCCATCGGAAATATACGGTATTGTTTTTTTATCTACAAATTCAAGTCCGTCATCATTAAACACCGTTTCTCCGTAGCCGTCGGACGGCACAAAGGCATAATCTCTTTTTTCCATGCTTATAAGCAAGATGATACCGTTTCCGTCGATTCCATAGCCGTTATCGACAAAATAATCGTAAGCGTAATTCTCGGAATTCTTAGAGTCTATACCGTTTACCGTGACTATCACCACGTCGAAATCGTGTTTTTCGCTCACGTTGTCAAGTTTTTGGAGAAGTGAGTTATAATCGGTTTCGGTCAGCAGTCCCGCCTCATCGACAAGTCTTACGGGGTGCTGTTCGTTCGCCAAGCACGAGCAAGTACATAAAGCCAACAACACGACGCTCATTATAATAATCGTTATCTTTTTCATGTCATATCACCCCCAGTAGCCACATAAGGTACGATGCGGCAAAGCACACGGCCCCGACCGCAGCGGTAATTCCCCACATATATTTATTATACAGACCTTTATCAACAGGCAGATTGCCGACGAATTTACCGGTTTGTCCGTTCATGGCGAACGTATACTTCTCGCCTCGCCACGTCGTATTCAACAGCCATACGGGGTAGAGAGCATATTTCAGATCGGAATTTGAAAGTTTTATGCTGCTGCTCTCCGCTTGTACGCTCGAATAGCCGTGTACGGTATCGGCAAATGCCTGCTCGGTTGACTTTTTAACACGCTCATTCGCACGTGCGATACTGTCGGACGAGGAGACGTCATACTTATCCGCAAGGTATCCCGACAAATATGCGGTTTGAAAATCCACGGCATCATTAAAATCATACGGTTCTATCGATTCCATCAGATCGTCCGCCATTTTCGACGAGCCGTCCACAGGAACACGGCAGAAGCCGATACTGCCACCTCGGACTATCGAAAAATGGCTTGTTTCCGTATATATATACTTGCTGTCGCTGTATTGACGCACTTTAGTGCCTTTATATCTTATATGTGCGTTTGCATTTGTATCGAACAGCCAAAACGGAACGTAAATTCCTTTTATTTCGTCTATATGGTTTTCCGTTTTAAACACCTTGGGTAGCAGTCTTTTTCCCTGCAAGTGCTTTTTCAAACCCGCTTTTGCATCTTCCTTATTCACCTTAAACGGAATAACGTAATCGGGTCTGAGTTCGCCCTTGAGTTGTCCCTTCATTATTACCGGATTCGAGCAATAAGGGCATACGGTAGCCGCAAGCGTTTCATCGCCTATTATTTCGCCGCCGCAGGAGCTACACACATAATAGCGTAGTCCCTCTTCTTCGCCCTCACGCCACTCGTTATTCGTTTCCGTATTCCAATTGAAATCGTCCTCATCATCATTATGCAGGTCGATATCGTATTCTTTCAGTGTTTCCACATCAAATGTCGTATCGCAATAAGGACATTTCATTTCCTGCAGGGTGCTGTCGAATTCTATCGCACCGCCGCAGCACGGACATTTATATTGCAACAATTCAGCCATTTGTTTATTCTCCGAAAAACGGAGCGTTTAATTAAAGCAATGCATTAAACGCTCCGAACAGTCATTTTCACGGCAAGCCGCAAAGCCTGCCGAAATTTATTTTATATCGTTATCATCGAAAATATCGCCGCATTCGGGGCAGAATTTCGGGGGATTTTTCGGGTCGGCAGGCTCCCATCCGCACTTATCACAGCGATAAAGCGGCTCTTGTGCGGGTTTTTTAGCTCCGCATTCGGAGCAGAACTTGCCCTTATTCATTGCTCCGCACGAGCATTTCCAGCCGTCCGGCTTTTTCGCTCCGCAATTTTCACAGAATTTACCCGTTGCCTTGGCACCGCACGAACAGGTCCATTCGCCGTCTTTTTTCGTTTCGGGCTTTTTATTCCCGCAATTCATACAGAAATTGCCGTTTGCGGTCACTCCGCACGAGCATTTCCATTCGTCCGGTGCAGAGGTCTGCGTCTGTCTTTGCGTCTGCTGTTGTCCCATAGCAAACAAATTTTGAGCGTTCATACCACCGGCATTCATCGCCATGCCCATTCCCATAAAGCCGGTCATAGCACCCGCCTCGTTGCCTGCGGCGGTTTTCATCGCATCGGCTTGGGCACCGACAAGATTTGCCGCCGCCATAGTGGGATCTCTGTACATAGCCGTTTTCTGTGCCGTTTTGATAAGTTCTGCGTCCTCGTCCGTAAGTGTGGGAGGATTCATCGCAATGCTTACAACCTTAAGACCTCTGTCGCCCCATTTTGACAAAAGCTCCTTATTTACGGCATCTTCAAGCTCTGCCTTATGAGCTATTATCTGATTCGGGCGAAGCTCAAGCTCGCTCAATGTTCCCAGGGCGGGACCGAGTGCCGAAACAAATTCGGTTTTAAGCTGTGTTGCTATTTCATCTCTGCGGTACTCGCTCGACACGTTTCCGCAAACATTCGTATAGAAAAGCAGGGGATCGACTATTTTGAACGAATAAACGCCGTTACATCTGAGTGAAACATCGATATCAAGACCTATTCTCGAATCGACTACTCTGAACGGCACCGGTGTGGGCGTGCCGAATTTATTGTCTATAAGCTCTTTCGTATTGAAATAATAAACTCTCTGATCCTTACCGGTATCACCGCCGTAAGTGAAGCGTTTGCCTATTGTTTTGAACGTATTGAGTATGCCTTTTCCGAGCGAGCCGGTAAATATACTCGGCTCCGTAGACGAATCGTATGTAAACTGTCCGGGTTCGGCACAGACCTCCACGATCTTGCCTTGCTCGACGATTATCATGCACTGACCGTCGGCTACGGCGATACCGGAACCGTTTGAAATGATATTATCGTTTCCTTTTGTATTGGACGAGCGACTCGTGATCCGCTTTTGTCCTTTGACGACCATTATCTCCTTATCTATTGCCTCGCAATAGAAAAACTCTTTCCACTGATCGGCAAGTGTTCCGCCTGCCGCACCCGTTAACGCTTTAATAAGTCCCATTTGTTTTCCTCCTCTATTAATTATGTATATGCCCGTATCGTTTTTTAATGCTTTCAAGCATTAAGACTTTACTTCACTTTCCGCTTTTTCAAGCTTGAAGCTTTCCTTATATTCATTGTATTTATTCATAAACACATCGTTTTCCTTATCCTTGAACGCACTCAGATATTCGTGTGTGTCAAACGTTCCGTTATGAGCTTCTATGACCGCAACGGCGACATTCGAGCAGTGGTCCGAAACACGTTCGCAGCTTGTAAGCAGATCGCTCAGAATAAATCCAAGCTCTATCGTGCATACTCCGCTCTGAAGTCTGTCGATGTGATTATGCTTGATCTTGAGTATCAATTTATCTATTACCTGTTCCAGCGGTTCAACGCTTGTCGCAAGTACATAATCGCTGTTCAAGAACGATTCCGACGTCAATCGCAGTATCTCGCTTATCGCACCGAAAAGCACGTGAAGCTCGTCAAGGGCTTCGTTCGAAAACGATATTTTTTTATCGTGAAGTTCTTTTGCGACATCAACCAAATTCACAGCATGGTCGCCTATTCTCTCGAAGTCGTCAATCGTATGTAAAACCTTTGTGACATCCTTCGAATCCGATTCCGAAAGTCCTATTTTAGACAGCTTCATCATATAAGTTCCGAGCTTATCCTCGAGCTTATCTATGTACGATTCTCTTTCGTTTATGATATCGGCTTCCTTTTGATCGTACTTGCCTATCAAGCCGATCGCATTTGAGATCGAGCTTATCGCCGCAGTACACATTTCGGTTGCGGTGTCAAACGAA
>CAZCJU010000055.1:0-11250 GCA_964498965.1 uncultured Lachnospiraceae bacterium | reverse complement strand
CGTCGCGAGATAGGTCACGGAGCCTTGGCGGAGCGGGCATTGGTACCCGTTCTTCCCTCCGTCGAAGAGTTCCCCTATGCGATACGTCTTGTTTCCGAGGTCGTTTCCTCGAACGGCTCGACCTCGCAGGCTTCGATCTGCGGCTCGACTCTCGCACTTATGGATGCGGGTGTGCCGATAAAAGCACCCGTTGCGGGAATTTCCTGCGGACTTATAACCGAGGGTGACAGCTGGCAGACGATGCTTGACATTCAGGGCCTCGAGGATTTCTTCGGCGATATGGATTTCAAGGTTGCCGGAACGCACACGGGCATAACCGCAATTCAGATGGACCTTAAGATAGACGGTCTTACACCGGAGATAATCAGAGAGGCACTTGCCACGACCCACAGAGGCAGAGATTACATTATCGACGACATCATGCTCAAGGCTATCGAAAGACCGAGAGATGAGGTTTCGGAATTCGCGCCGAAGATGATAACCATGCACATCAACCCCGACAAGATACGCGAAGTTATCGGTTCCGGCGGAAAGGTGATCCAGAAGATCGTTGCCGACACGGGAGCGAAGATCGACATTGAGGACGACGGTTCGATATTCATTTTGGCTGTAAACAAAGCAAGCTGCGATGCGGCAAAGGCGGCGATAGATGCCATAGTATTCGAGCCTGTACCCGGAGCGATATACAACGGCACGGTAACGAGGATAATCCCCATCGGAGCGTTTGTGGAAATAGCTCCCGGCAAGGAAGGACTCGTTCACATATCCAAGCTTGACAAAAAGCGTACCGAAAGAGTTGAGGACGTTGTAGCTGTCGGCGACAGAGTAACCGTAAAATTCATGGGTATCGATGACCGAGGCAGACTTAATCTTTCCCGCAGAGATGCGATGAAATAAACATTCACGGGACTGCTCAAAAAAAGCGGTCCCTTACTTTTATTCAAAACGGCAAAGCAAAGAAATTGGTATAGAATCGAAACAAAAATGGTAAATAACACGATAAATACATATTTTTCGGGAATCGACATCGGTTCGACGACGGTAAAGCTCGTTCTTCGCCAAGACGAGAAAATAATATACGGTGAATACGAGCGGCACAAGGCACAGGTACGTGAAGCACTCATTTCACTCCTTGCGGATGCAAAAGACCGTTTGGGCGATGTGACCGTATGCGTCGCATTTACGGGAAGCGGCAGTATAAACCTCGCAAAAGCGGTAGGCGTACCATTTGTTCAGGAGGTAGCCGCCGATGCGGCGGCACTCAGAGCCGTTTCGCCCGGCACGGACGTTGCCATAGAGCTCGGCGGCGAGGACGCAAAGATCATATACTTCACCGGCGGTCTTGAGGAACGAATGAACGGTGTTTGTGCGGGCGGAACCGGTTCTTTTATCGACCAAATGGCGGCGTTACTTCAAACGGACGCTTCCGGACTTAACGAATACGCAAAGAATTATAAGCAGATATATCCCATAGCCGCCCGTTGCGGCGTTTTCGCCAAGACCGACATTCAACCGCTGATAAACGACGGAGCGGCAAAAGAAGATCTTGCCGCAAGCGTGCTTCAGGCGGTGGTAAACCAGACCATAAGCGGTCTTGCCTGCGGAAAGCCGATACGGGGCAAGGTGGCATTTCTCGGCGGTCCTCTTCACTTCTTATCCGAGCTTCGTACGGCATTTGTCCGCACGTTGCATTTGACACCCGAAAACACCGTGATCCCGGAAGCACCTCATCTTTTTGCCGCTTTGGGAGCGAGCATGATGGGACAAGGTGTGAGCATGACCTTATCGGAGCTTATACGCCGTCTTGACGATTGCGAAAACATGAGCTTCGAATTAAAAAGGCTCGATCCGCTTTTCGAGAGTGAAGCCGATTATACGAGTTTCCGCCAACGACACGACAGGCAAAAGGTCAAGCGAGGCAACATCAAGACCTACAGCGGCGACTGTTTTTTGGGGATCGACGCAGGTTCTACGACGACGAAACTGACTCTTATCGGCAAGGACGGCGAGTTGCTTTGGTCGTTCTACTCACCGAACAACAGCTCTCCCGTGACCGTTGCCCAAAAGGCTCTTTTGCAAATGCTCGACGAACTACCCGATGCCGCACACATTTGCAGAACCTGCTCTACCGGCTACGGCGAGGAGCTGATGAAAGCGGCATTCTGTCTTGACATGGGGCAAGTGGAAACGGTATCGCACTGCACTGCGGCAATGTTTTTCGACCCGCAAGCCGATTGTGTACTCGACATCGGCGGTCAAGATATGAAATATATAAAAATAAAGGACGGTGCCGTTGACAGTGTTCTGCTCAACGAGGCTTGTTCCTCCGGTTGCGGCTCGTTCATAGAAAATTTTGCGACCTCACTTTCGCACACGGCACAGAGCTTTGCCGCAGAGGCTTTATATGCGAAAGCCCCCACGGATCTGGGAACGCGCTGTACTGTTTTCATGAATTCCAACGTAAAACAAGCACAGAAGGAGGGTGCGACGCTTGCGGACATCTCCGCAGGTCTTGCATACAGCGTCGTAAAGAATGCACTGTTCAAGGTCATCAAGCTCACCGATGCCTCAGCTCTCGGCAAGCACGTAATAGTACAGGGCGGCACGTTCCGTTCCGACGCCGTGTTGCGTGCGTTTGAGAAAATATCCGGACTTGAAGCCGTTTGCCCCGACATTTCGGAACTAATGGGAGCATTCGGAGCGGCTCTGCTCGCACGGCAGACTTACAACGGCGAAAAGAGCGGATTTATGACAAAGGACGAGATCGCCGCACTTACGTATTCTTCATCGACCGCACGTTGCGGAAGATGTCAGAACAACTGTCTGCTCACCGTAAACAAATTTTCCGGCAACCGCAAATACATTTCCGGCAACCGTTGCGAAAACGGAATAGGCAAGAAGCGTGCGAACGACGACATTCCGAATCTGCCCGCTTACAAATACAAGCGTGCATTCGATTACGAGCCGCTCGGAGCGAATGAAGCCGAGCGAGGCAAAATCGGCATTCCACGCGTGCTTAATATGTACGAAAATTTCCCGTTTTGGGCTGTATTTTTCAAGCGTTTACGTTTTTCCGTCGTGCTTTCGCCCGATTCGAGCAGAAAAATATACGAGCTGGGAATGGAATCCATTCCGTCCGAAAGCGAATGCTATCCCGCGAAGCTGTCGCACGGTCACGTGCAGGCTTTGATAAATTCGGGAATCGACACGATATTTTATCCCAGCGTATTTTACGAGCGTACAGAGGATGGGGCGACAAACAATTACAACTGTCCCATGGTCATCGGATATCCCGAAAACATAAAGAACAACGTCGAAGAAATAAGCGAGGGCAAGGTCAGATTCATTCATCCGTTCATCTCGTTCAGATGCGAAAAAGATGCCCGTACACGGTTATGCGAGGTCATGAAAAACAGCTTCGACATACCGAAGTCGGAAACGGCTCTCGCCGTCACCGAAGCGTGGGCGGAGCTGTTGAAATTCAAAGAGGACGTGCGAACAAAGGGCAATGAAGCACTTGAATGGATCAAAAAGAACAACGCTCACGGGATCGTTATCGCCGGCAGACCATACCACTGCGACCCCGAGATAAATCACGGCATACCCGAACTTATCACCTCTTACGGCATGGCCGTTCTGACCGAGG
Organism: uncultured Lachnospiraceae bacterium; assembly: GCA_964498965.1. GTDB lineage: Bacteria > Bacillota > Clostridia > Oscillospirales > CAG-272 > CAZCJU01. The sequence goes on along the minus strand of CAZCJU010000055.1, from coordinate 7,604 downwards.
ATTGTCTGCCGTGCAAGGCACAGCGTCCCATACGTGTCACCGACCAGTGGAGTTACCATTCACGCCTGTACAGTGCCGCACAATACGTTGCCGTACACAAGGAGCTTGACCTTTTGCAGCTGAACTCGTTCGGTTGCGGTCTTGATGCGGTCACGACCGATCAAGTCTGCGAAATACTCGAGGGTGCGGGCAAGCTGTACACTCTGCTCAAAATAGACGAGATAAACAATCTCGGTGCGGCACGAATAAGAATACGTTCTCTCATCGCCGCAATAGCTCAAAGAGAAGGCAAGCCGCTCCCATCGTCGCCCGTTTTGACCTACGACCGAACCGTTTTCACCGAAAAAATGAAAGATGACGGTTACACCATAATAGCACCGCAAATGGCACCGATACATTTTGAGCTTGTACAAACGGCATTTAACAATTTCGGCTACAATTTCGTCATTTTGGACAACGACACACGTTCCGCAGTCGATACCGGCTTAAAGACCGTGAACAATGATGCCTGCTACCCGTCGCTCATCGTTACCGGTCAGATAATGAACGCCGTAATGTCGGGAAAATACGACACGAATAAGCTTGCGATAATGATGTCGCAGACCGGCGGTTGTTGCCGTGCCTCGAATTATATAGCATTCATACGTCGGGCTTTGGACAAGGCGGGACTCGGACACATTCCGGTGATATCGCTAAATGCCGGCGGCATGGAGTCAAATCCGGGCTTTAAAATATCCCTCGGAATGCTCATGACCGGTGCGGAAGCTCTCGTTTGGGGCGATCTGCTGATGAAATGTCTGTACAGGACACGTCCCTACGAAACGGTGAAAGGCTCGGCAAACGCACTTTTCCGTTCGCTTATGGACGAATGTAAGGAAATAATAACAAAGAAATTCTCGTATAACACATACAAGACCATGTGTCAAAAGATCGTTTCCGAATTCGATGCACTCGAAATAAAGGACGAGCGGAAAACGAGAGTCGGCATCGTCGGCGAGATACTCGTAAAATATATGCCGTTGGCAAACAACTATCTCGTTGACCTACTCGAACGTGAGGGTGCCGAAGCGGTAGTACCCGATTTCATCGACTTTTTCGAATACGGTGCATATGATAACAAATACCGCAAAGACAATCTCGGCGGAACCGGAAAAAGTGCAATGCTCGGCAAACTGAGTATAGAGGCGATAGAACTTATAAGAAAACCCGCCGAAAAAGCGTTGAAAGAAAGCAAACGATTCACAAATCACGAAAAGATAGAGGAGCTTGCAAAATTCGCAAAGCCGTTTCTGTCGATCGGCAATCAATACGGCGAAGGCTGGTTTTTGACCGGCGAAATGGTTCACCTCATTAAAGAGGGCGTAAATAATATCGTATGTATTCAGCCGTTCGGCTGTCTGCCCAATCACGTTGTCGGCAAAGGCGTGATAAAAGCCATTAAAAAGGCTTATCCGCAGGCAAGAATAGCCGCCGTCGATTACGACCCCGGTGCAAGTGAGGTAAATCAGCTCAATCGTATCAAACTGTTGCTTTCGGAATAAGATTAATGAGGAGTAAAACAAATAATGAAAAAAATAATTACGGCGATCGCCGCAATCACCGCAATCTTGCTTATTCCGACGATCTCGTCGTGTAATAAAACGAGCAACGGCACGGATACTTCCGTCGGTACGGATACTTCCGTCGGTACGGATACTTCCGTCGACACGACGGGCGAAGCGACGGAAAGCCAAACGCAAAATGCCGAAGAGGACACAATGGAAGAGCCGTCCGACACCGAGGACGTAAGCGAAAGCTCGACGACCGATCTCGCGGATGACACGACAACGGATACCGTACCCGACACGACACAGCCGACCGCTCATACCCACACGTTCGGCGAATGGCAAACGACGGAAGCCGCAACCTGCGAAAAAACGGGAACAAGCCGAAGAAGCTGTTCGTGCGGAGCGAGTGAAGAAAAAACGCTTCCGAAAACAGCTCACTCACCGGTAACCGATAAAGGCACGCCCGCCACTTGTACCGAGAACGGGGTAAGCGACGGCTCACACTGCTCCGTATGCGGCAAAGTCATTACCGCACAAACCGAAATTACCGCAAAAGGTCATAACCCCGGAAGCTGGGTAACCGATACGCAAGCGTGCGACGAGCATGACGGTTCAAAGCACCGAAATTGCACACGTTGCGGAATAAAGCTCGATGAAGAAACGATCGCAGTTTCGCACGGTCTCGAGTTCGAATATTCAATCGACTATTGCAGGCTCGTAGGCATAGGCACGTGTACGGATAAGGTCATCATCGTGCCTCAGACGAGCCACGGTGTTGCGGTTAAAAAAATCAACAAGGAAGCTTTCAAAAACTCAAAGGATATCACGCAGATCGTCCTGCCCGACACAATAACGACTGTCGATGACAAAGCGTTTTACGGCTGTACGGCTTTGAAAAGCGTTACGATACAGTCAAGCCTTGAATATCTCGGCGAAAGTGCGTTTGAGGGTTGCTCCGTACTCGAAAGTATTTCGGCCTTGAATGTCAATGCGATAAATGCCTCGTGCTTCAGCGGTTGCCGCCGTCTTAAATCGGTAACGCTTCAAAATGTGAAAAAAGTAGAAGAATACGCCTTTGCCGATTGCACGAGCCTGACTTATATCAAGCTTCCATCGTCGCTGTCACTGCTCGAATGGGCGTGCTTCATAAACTGCTCGAACTTGAATACGATAGAATATGCCGGTAACGAAGCACTGTTCAGACGGTGCGTAACTGTCGTGCAGGGCTGGTGCGACGGTGCCGGTACGGGTTGCGTAAAATGCCTCGCCGACGGTGCGGAAATATATTTTTAAAAATACAAATATTTGATAAAATACCCTTTTTGTCCGATATGGCAAATATTCGGTTGCCTTGCATAAAAAAGTCCTCCGTTCTTCGATGAACGGAGGATGTTTTATTTTAAATTCATGTTTGGTCGGAGGTCATGCCGCAAACACGAATTTGAAAGAAATCACTTGAAGTAGCGGTTGAGAAGTCCCTCAAACGCTTTACCGTGGCGTGCTTCGTCACGTGCCATTTCGTGAACCGTGTCATGGATCGCATCGAGATTCTGTGCCTTTGCCAGCTTTGCAAGCTCGAATTTGCCCATTGTAGCTCCGTTTTCGGCATCGACTCTCATTTCGAGATTTTTCTTCGTGCTGTCCGTAACGACTTCGCCGAGAAGCTCCGCAAATTTAGCCGCATGCTCCGCTTCCTCCATAGCCGCCTTTTCGTAGTACATACCTATCTCCGGATAGCCCTCTCTGTAAGCCGCTCTCGCCATTGCAAGATACATTCCGACTTCCGTGCATTCGCCCTTGAAATTATCTCTCAAGCCCTGTATTATTTCGGGATCAACGTCCTTTGCAACGCCGACGATATGCTCCGCCGCCCATGTTTTCTCGCCCTTTTCCTCGACGAATTTCGATGCGGGTACTCCGCAAACAGGGCATTTTTCGGGAGCTTCGTTACCCTCGTGAACATATCCGCAAACCGTACATTTGAATTTTTTCATTTTCTTCTCCATTATTGATTATTATTTTTATTTAGTAACCCTTACTGATAAGAGTATACCATAAAAATCCGAACTTGTCAATAGCTTTTCTCAAAAAAAATAAATTTATGCAAATTTACAAATATATATTGACAAATCGCAGATAATATGGTATATTTTTCTTGTAGGAACAAAACAATTGAAAGGACTGATTCCGGTGGCACGAACGGAACGGATGATCCGTACGGAGTACATATACACTTATCTGCGTTTGTATATAACAGCAACACACAAGCTTTCACCACAAGCAAAACGTATACGGTAGACCCGATAATGTTGTTTGATCAAATTGAATTCAATCGCAGGACGATTGGTTAAATAAATTTAAATAAGGAGTTCGCCATGAAAAAACTTGCAATATTTACATTAATTTTCTCCACAATTCTACTTGTTTCCTGTCGTGATAACAGCCATACAGAAACAACCGGCTATGACAGCACACAAGCACCCGGAACGGTGGTATCGGGTAATATTACCACTGATACGGACAACGGTGATGAAGATACAACTTACGAGGTTGTAACGGAAGAAGTTACGACAGGCAGCGAAGAAAGTACGACAAATAATATTGATACCGAACCCGTCGGCAAGGAAACAACACCGACCGAACCCGAAGTCGAGTACTATTACGGAAACGACAGATACATAGCGGCCGGGCAGGAGGACACTCCCGTAATGCGTTTTATTCGTTGGTACAAGAATAACAAGCGTCACGGCGAGCCTGCATTGATATGCAAAGCAAATCCCGACAGCGAAGAATTCTTGTTCGACCCGCTTGTAGTGAGCTACGGTCAGATGAAGTGTTCGGTTGCGATAGACGGAAAATATTTCGCACTTGTCGTTGACGAGAACACCGACGTCCCTCATTTGTACTATCTCAACGAGGGCAAAGAGTTGTCGCTCGCAGGCTTGAATTGCAGCAACATTTCGCTCTGTCCCATTGTAAAGGACGACACGATTTTTCTGTTCACCGTGACATCGACCGAAAAGGACGGAAAAGCATACAATTACACGCAGGATACGGTAACGTTTTATTCGCTCGGCATTAAAGACGGAAAAGTAAAGAAGCTTAACACATTTAACGTAGGCGATTACGTAACTCCTTACGACACTGCATACGTTATAAAAACGACGTGTCATTATTACGAGCAGTACACGACTTTTGACAACAAAAGCGGAACGCTTGAATTACACGACGCACAGGACGCAAGCAGCGGTGCGGTAAGCGTTACATACACGATAGAAAACGGAAAAGTCAGCCTCAAAAAGGCCGAAATACACTGAATCAAACAAAAAAGACGGCTTAGTGCCGTCTTTTTTAATTTAAGCTGTCACTTTTCGCCGCCGCAATATCACTTCCGCACGTCGGACAAGATACCCTTAAGCCAATGGATCGCACAGGATGCGAAGCCGTGATTACAACTTGCGAAATCGGTATCGTTTTCCCAAAGAGTACCCGTTTGTTCTGCCATATAGAGGAAATATCCCTTGATCTCTTCATAGAGCTTTTCGTAGAGACCGTAGCGGAACAGCAATTCAAGACGCAAATAATTTCCGGTAAGGGCATTTGCGAAATATATTTCGGGCATTTTTCCCGTTTTCTTTCTATCCGGTCCGAAGTCCTCGGTAAGCGTTTTCCAAAGTTCGGGATACAGCTCGGGTGTAGCCACGCCGGTAAAGAATGCATAATACTGATTCGATTCGGTAAAATTATTTGTCGTATGGGCTACGCCGTCATCGTCAAGCAAGGCGTTATCGGCAAAAAATCCGTTTTTGTACGAGCGTTCTCTTATCGTGCGAGCAAGCTTTTCGCCCTCGGCTTCCATATTTTCGTCATCGTACATCTCGCCCACCTTCTTTTTCATCATCGAGTATAGCATATTCGACGGGAACGAGATATCCTGTACAAAGTCGTTCGATTTACTCCATTCGATGAACACCCAGCTCGGGAGCTTTTGGAGCAAGCCGTCGCTGTTTTCGTATTTTTTAAAGAAATCCACAAGAGCGTAGATTTTCGTTTTTGCCAAGTCTACAAGCTCTCTGTCGCCGCTTCTTTCAAGATATTCGGCAAGCTCGACAACGAACCACATATCATAATTCGGTATAAAAACGTGATCCGGATGATCGCCCGGGTAGCACATAGGAAGCACACCTTCGGGAATAAAGTCGAATTTTTCGCAAATAATGAAATTCTGCAGGAAATCGTGTTCAATACGCGTTTTTCCCGTCAATGCGTACTCGACCCTTGCCGTAAAGAAGCTGTCGCACAGCCAGCCGGCACGTTCTCTCGACGGGCAATCCATGAATATATCGACGGAGTTTTGAGCGAATGTAGCGACTGCGGCATCGCATACTTTTTGCATATCCGCATCTTCGATATTCGGCTTATACTCGATCTGCGAATAAGGGAATTCATATCCGCGAACCGACACATTGTTCAATATAAGGCTTGCACCGTCGGTGATAAATTGCAAATAACGCACGCAGTACGGCTCGAGCGTAGACAGCTTATATCTGCCTTTTTTGAGTTTCCAGCACGCAATACTCGAAGTCGAAAGTCTGAACGGGTCAATATTTCCGTCATTCACCAGCTCGTCCCAAGCCGCATAGAGTGTTGTATCGCCGTCGCAAATGACTTCGGCTTCGATAAATCCGGTCACCTCCCTGCCCATATCGAACATGACATAAGAGTTATCGGGCAAAGCCGCCGTTTTCGTATATACCGTTTCGGGCGACAGAATTTCGAAATCGAACATTTGATATTCTTTTGCCAAATAACAGTCAAGCTCGTCTATCTTATAGCCCTTGAAATCCTCGTAAATGTTTACTATACATCTGTCCGAAAAATATGAGGACTTCTCGCTTTTGCTCACTCTGCCGCAACCTATTTCACTTACGGCATCGAGTATCGGGTAATCGGGATACGGTGCTTGTCTGTCGATAAATTCTCCGCACGGCACATATTCAAGCTCTGCCTGTTCGCCGCACTCGTCCCGTGTCAAGTCATAGACCTCGTTAAACGACCTTTGGAACGAATATCGTGTTGTTTTGATTATTTTCCGTGCATACAAATAGGCTTTGACCGTGTCATCACCCGTAGCACAAAGCACCGTTTCACCGCAACGCACCTCGAAGCATATGCTTGATCTCACCCATGCGTATTCAAAGCTGTTCACGAAATATCCTATAGCATATATTTCCAGCTCGTTTACGTCATGTGTGAGATACTTTGATATGTCTATAACATCGACACGGCAAAATCCATGGGCGGCTCTTGCGGGCGAGCTTGACACGAACTCGTCATTTACCATGACACGGCACAATGCGGTAGACGCCAGATAAAGCGTTACGCCATCGCATTTTTTTAATTGAGCCTTAAAGCAAAGCGGATAATTCATCGTTTCGCTTTGACCTTTTTCCCAAACGGGAGTTGCTTTAGCAAAATATTTCATATTAACCTCATATTCTCGTCATTAATGACGTGTGATATCTTCGATAAAACTCTTCGTAGCTGTCGTTGTCGATAGCATCCCTGATTTTTTGCATAAGTTCATTATAAAAATACAGATTATGCATTACCGCAAGACGCATTCCGAGCATTTCCTTTGCTTTAAAAAGGTGTCTTATATAAGCTCTCGAATAATTTTGACAGGTCGGACAATTGCACGACGGGGATATAGGCGAGTCGTCACGCTCGTATTTGCTGTTAAGCACGTTGACTGTTCCCTCCCAAGTGAACAAATATCCGTGACGTGCGTTTCTCGACGGCATTACGCAATCGAAGAAATCCACGCCTCGGTACACTCCCTCTATGATATTCCACGGAGTACCGACACCCATAAGATATCTGGGTTTGTCCTTCGGCATATGCGGCTCCACCGCTTCGATTATTCTGTACATTTCCTCCGTCGGCTCGCCCACGGCAAGTCCGCCTATGGCGTAGCCGTCAAGACCGAGTTCGGCTATTTTTTTCATATGTTCGACACGCAGATCCTCGTATGTCGCACCTTGATTTATGCCGAAA
>CAZCJU010000054.1:0-11518 GCA_964498965.1 uncultured Lachnospiraceae bacterium | reverse complement strand
GTGAACAGCATGATAAACGCAAGTGGCTTTAATCCCTTGAAAATGATCGAAAGCGATATCCTCGATAAAAGAACGATTGACAGAACGGCAATGAAAGCGATGACCGTACCGGTAACGGTGGATGCGGAAAATATCGCCGCTATGAACAACAGAGATAAAACGATCTTTACCCTTGGATCTGCTTTGTGTATCGGCGAAGAACCGGGGAAATACTGACCTAAGGTTACATCTCTCAGCATTTTTTACCTCCGAGCAGAGCGGATATTTCCTTATATGCACCCTCAACGGTGTAAATCGAACTCGGCAGTGCAATGCCTTTTTCCCTGAGTTTGTAGATCAGCTTTGTTATCTGCGGAACATTCAAGCCGACATCACGCAGACGTATCGGATCGGAAAATATTTGCTCGGGTATCCCTTGCATATATACGCTTCCGTTATTCATAACTATTATTTCGTCGCAATACTTTGCCATATCCTCCATACTGTGACTGATTATCAAAACCGAAGATCCCGTTTTCTTCTTATAATCGATTATACGTGTTAAAATGTCATCGCGACCTTTGGGATCAAGTCCTGCCGCAGGCTCGTCTAGAACGAGCAGGGAAGGACGCATTGCGATAACGCCCGCTATCGCCGCACGTCTTTTTTGACCGCCCGAAAGTTCAAACGGCGATGCCCTGAGCAACTCGGCGTTTAAACCTACGAATTTTGCCGCTTCAATCACACGTTGCTTCAACTCTTCACCGTCACACCCCATATTTTTCGGTCCGTATGCGATATCCTTAGCAACGGTTTCTTCAAAAAGCTGATATTCGGGGTATTGAAACACAAGACCGACTTTGAATTTCGCTTCAAATGAGGTTTTTTTCGAAGAATTTATATTTGTGCCGTCAAGTGATATCTCGCCCTCGCTCGGTGTGTAGAGTCCGTTTAAAAGCTGTGCGACGGTTGATTTTCCCGAACCTGTATGACCTATAAGTCCGGTGACCGTGTTGTCCTTTATCTCGAGGCAGAGTCTGTCAACGGCTTTTTTTTCAAAAGGAGTTTTCGCACCGTATATATATGAAACGTTTTTTAATTCAAGTGCCATATCATTCCTCTTTTAACATTTTGTACAACAGCTCGGCACATTCGTCCGTGTGTATCGGCAGCTCGACGCCCTTTTTTTTGCCGAAGATCAAATACATCAGTTCGCTCACCTGCGGTACGTCAAGCGAAACCGAACGTAATTTGTCGACCTGCGAGAATACCTCGGTCGGCGTTCCCGACATATATACCCGTCCGTCGTTCAAAACTATGATATTATCGGCTTCGGCAGCTTCGTTCATATAATGTGTTATAAGCAACACGGTAATGTTTTTTTCTCTGTGTAGTCTGTGAATGGTGTTCATTACTTCATCGCGTCCGTGCGGATCGAGCATCGCGGTCGATTCGTCGAATATGATAATATCAGGACGAACGGCGATTATACCGGCGATGGCAACACGTTGCTTTTGACCTCCGGACAGGCGATGCGGAGCGTGCTTTGCATATGCGGTCATTCCGACACGCTTGAGTGCGTCATCAACTCGTTCTCTAATTTCCTTGCTCGGTATCCCCAAATTTTCCGGGCCGAACGCAACATCCTCTTCAACCGTCGTCGCAACTATTTGATTGTCCGGATTTTGATGTACCATTCCGACCGTTTTGCGAATTTCGTATATTTCCTCCTCGGTGAGCGAAGCGTTTATTTCCTTGCCGCATATTTTTATGCTGCCGTCTATGATGCCGTCCTCTTCGGTCAGAATCAGATTCAATAATTTTGCCAACGTGGATTTTCCGCTTCCGTTGTGTCCCAAAACGGCAGTAAAGCTGCCCTTGGGTATTGAAAAGGAAATGTCTTTTAACACGTTGACCGGGCGTTTGTTATCTCCGTAGTAAGAGAAGCTTAAAGAATTTACTTCGATTATATTTTCCATATAGATTTACCGTGTAAAAATACATCTTGCCGAACTTCCGCAGGGCATAAACCCTCCGCTCATCGTTACGGGAATTCCCAACTCATGTGCTTCGACACTTCCGCCGAGTTTTGATAACTCAAGCGAAAGCAGATAACCCATTGTAGATGCGGAAAGTCCGGTCGTATATGAGTTAAGCAGGAAGAACAGCGGTCGTTCGGAAAGCAAACGTGCGGAGGATCTGATGAGAGCGGTTATATTCTCCTCAAGTCGCCATATTTCACCCGACGGACCTCTGCCGTATGACGGCGGATCCATGATTATTGCGTCGTATTTGTTTCCTCGTCTGTTTTCGCGCTCGATAAATTTCATGCAATCATCGACTATATATCTGATTTTTGCCTGCTCAAGACCCGACAACCGTGCGTTTTCCTTTGCCTGCTGTGTCATACCCTTAGAGGCATCGACGTGGCAAACGGACGCTCCCGCTGCTGCGGCTGCAACCGTCGCTCCGCCCGTGTACGCAAAGAGATTTAAAACCTTTATTTCGCGTTTTGAATTTCTTATCAGATGAGAAAACCAATCCCAATTTGCCGCTTGCTCGGGAAAAAGTCCGGTGTGTTTGAATCCCGTAGGGCGAATTACGAATTTAAGCTCATCGTAATCGATGTTCCATTCGTCGGGAGTTTGTTTTTTTATCCATGAGCCACCGCCGGAAGAGGAACGGCGATAAACGCCGTCGGCTTTATTCCAAAGCGGACTTTTTTTCTGATTTTTCCAAATGACCTGCGGATCGGGGCGAACAAGAACATATTTTCCCCAACGTTCAAGTCTTTCACCGTCCGAGCAATCTATAAGCTCATAGTCCTTCCATCTGTCTGCCGTGTACATATTCAATCATTCCTCATTGTTTTCGTTATCGTCGAACATTCCGGATTGTGCGGTCAAGGGACGGTAGGGAATACCCAAATGCTCATACGCCAAGGAAGTAACACAACGCCCTCTCGGAGTGCGTGCGAGATATCCTATTTGCATGAGATAAGGTTCATATACATCTTCGATGGTTATCGCCTCTTCTCCGACTGTCGCCGCAAGTGTTTCAAGACCTACGGGACCGCCGTTGTAATTCTTAATTATCGCACCCAGCATCTTTCTGTCGATTTCATCGAGACCGAGTTTGTCTATTTCCATTTTAACGAGCGAATAATCCGCAATTTCTTTCGTGATCTTTCCGTTCCCGACGACAAGTGCATAGTCGCGGACGCGTTTGAGTAAGCGGTTCGCTATACGAGGTGTTCCGCGTGAACGCAAAGCGATCTCATATGCACCGTCGCCGTCGATCTCGATATCCAAAATGGAAGCACTTCGTTTGATAATGGTGCATAGCTCGTCGGGTGTATACAGTTCAAGACGTGCGATCACTCCGAAACGGTCACGCAAAGGCGTGGTGAGCTGACCCGCACGTGTCGTTGCGCCTATGAGCGTGAAATGCTTCAACGGCATTCTTATGCTACGTGCGGCAGGTCCTTTTCCTATGATGATATCCAAGGAAAAATCTTCCATTGCCGGATACAGTATTTCTTCGACTGTGCGGGGAAGACGGTGTATCTCGTCGATAAACAGCACGTCGCCCTGACCGAGATTTGTCAATAATGCCGCGAGATCGCCGGCTTTTTCGATTGCCGGCCCGGACGTTATTCTTATGGACGAACCCATTTCGGAAGCAATAATCTGTGAAAGCGTTGTTTTTCCGAGTCCGGGAGGTCCGTACAAAAGCACATGATCAAGTACGTCCCCTCTTATCTTTGCCGCATCCATGCATATTTTTAAATTTTCCTTGACCTTGCTTTGACCTGTGTACTCGGAAAGTGTTTTCGGACGCAGGCTGATATCGCCGTCGCTTTCTTCACCCTCGTATTCGCTGTTTACCATTCTGCCGTCAAATTCGTCCTCGAATTCATCGGCTTCAAATTCATAAAAATCTGACATTTTTCATACTCCGTTACCTCATCAAACGTTTTAAGGCTTCTTTTATGATCTCCTCCGTATCCATGCCTGCAGCATCTATTTTCGCAAGTACGGATGCGACTTCGCTCCTCGTGTATCCCAAAACGAGCAGTGCGTTTTTGGCATCGGATACAGCCGTATTTGTCGGCGTACCGACTTCCGACGCCGAAACGTTGTCAGCGGTAAACTGTTTTGCAACCTTGTCTTTAAGCTCTAAAATTATTCTCGATGCCGTTTTTCCTCCGACACCGTTTGCACGTGATATTGCTTTGGCATCGTCTGCGGCAAGCGAAGCAGCGAAAGCCGAGGGTGTAAACAAGGATAAAATACTCATTGCGACTTTAGAACCGACACCGGATACGGAAATCAAAAGTTTGAACAGATTTAATTCTTCAAGAGAGTAAAAGCCGAATAATTCGATCCCATCCTCTTTTACCGACAAAAAAGTGAAAAGCTTGACTTTGCCATGTTCCGACGATACTTTGCCGAGTGTATTTCCGCTTACGGTAAGACTGTAACCGATGCCGTTTGCGTCTATGACAACCGTATTGGCATCGGCAATGAACGGCTCGCCGCATATATAATAAAACATACCGAATCCCCTGTACTCTATAGCAGTTTTTTCTTCTTCTCGTTGTAATAGTTTTTCATGACCGAGCCGCCTGTGTGTGCATGACATACGGCAATCGCCAACGCATCGGCGGTATCGTCGTATCGAGGTGCTTTTTGCAGCTCCAAAATAGTGGAAACCATAGTCATTACCTGTTTTTTATCAGCCCTGCCGTAGCCCACGACAGCCTGCTTGACCTGCAACGGAGTATATTCGTATAGTGGTATTCCTTTGTTTACACCGGCAAGAAGAATCACTCCCCGTGCCTCCGCTACGGCTATCGCCGTCTTTTGATTTGTATTGAAAAACAACTCTTCAACGGCAATGTCCGTCGGAGAATACTTGTTGATTATATCGCATATTCCGTTATATACGATCTTTAGCCGATATTCGATATCAATACCCGATTTTGTTTCTATTGCACCGTATGCAAGCGTGCGAAAGCGACCGTCGCGATAATCCACGACCCCGTATCCGACAAGAGCAAGTCCCGGATCAATGCCGAGTATCCTCATTTTCTGTACTCCGTATCTAAGAAATCAAATTATAATAACATATTATTCTATACCATATCTACCGCTATTTGTAAATTTACTCGCAACATTGCAAAAAAATCCGCCGATATAACATCGGCGGCTGAATGTAATGCATATGAACGCAGTGTATTATTGACAGAGCGAGATTTCATGCCCGCATTCACTTGAATCATACAGTGCTTGCATTATGCGAGCGGTGATTTCGACCGTGTCTATGTGAGAGGAAAGCTTTTCGCCCGTTTGAACACTGTGGACGAATGAATTGATTTCATGCTTGAACATATTCAGTTTGCGGTCGAATTCCGGTTTTTCTTCGACGAGTTTGCCGTCCTTTACGGTGAAAAGAGTAAAATCTCCGCCGTACTGCAGACGTATGCCGCCATTATTGCCGATGAAATCTATATATCTTTCATCGATAAAGATGTTTTGAGCCCAGGCACCGTTGAGAGTTATGGTCGCACCGCTTGTACGTACCATTCCCGTGATAAATTCTTCAACGTCGTACGTACCGTTGTAATCCGGCGGACCTGCCCACATATTCTCATATACGTATCCCTTCATATCAACGGCGAGCTTGCTGTATGCGTTTCCGCTTACCGTGAGCGGAGTGGGGTCGGAAAGACAGTACATTATAAGATCGAGGTAATGTACTCCCCAGTCTATGAGGACACCGCCGCCGGATATCGCCTTCGTCGTAAACATACCGCCTAAACCGGGGATAGAACGGGAAGCTCTGAACGAAGCGTAAACATGATACACATCGCCGAGAACGCCTTCACTTATCAGCTCTTTGATTTTGTTCACGGCGGCGTTAAAGCGATTTACAACACCGATGTTGAGTATTTTACCCGTTTCTTTTGCCACCCTCTGCATCAAGTGTACTTCGTCGAGCGTTTTTGCCGCAGGCTTTTCGCATAAAACGCATTTGCCGGCACGCAAAAAATCTATTGATATCGTCGGGTGTACATTGTTCGGAGTGCAAACGGAAACCGCATCAAGTTCAGGATCGTTCAATATCTGTCTGTAGTCATACACAGAGATTCCCCCGTGAAGCTTTGCCTGCTCGTCGGCACGTTCGGGAATAATATCGCAAAAATATTTGATCTCGGCGTCCGGACAATCGAGATATGACGGTATATGTGCCGACTTAGCTATGGTGCCGCAACCGATAACGGCAATTTTAACCTTGCTCATTTTCTTAGTATCCTTCCGCCGCACCCATCGGGTGCGGCTCGTATTTGTTTAGCATTATACATTAAAAACAATCGAAAATCAAGTATATTAACGAATAATTTTCAGTGTGTATATAATTTCTTTTCCGTTGCGATGACAAAAAACGAAGAATTAAACTGAAATATTTGTGAAAACTGAGTTATGCCTGTTGACATGAATTGCAAAACATGATATCATAATATCAAAAATACCCGGAGGAACGAAAATGAGTGAAATCAGAATAGAATTACAGGCATGCGGAGAGAAATTACCGCCGAAAACAAGTAAAATATTCGGCTGTCCCGATGTTACCGATGCCGAAAAATTTGAAATACCGACCTTTGATTGTTGGGGTACGGAGCATGATATGACATTTATAGCACAGATAAACTGTTCCGAACTTGCGGAATTCGATCCGGATTGTATGTTGCCGCATGAGGGAATGCTGTACTTTTTTTACAACACTGCGAAAATGGCAGCTACACCGGGGGAGGAGGACGGTGCGGGCGTGATATACGACGGCAATTGCACCGGCAAAACTCAAATCCTCGAGCTGTATGACGAAAACGGCAGCGATGTAAGTGTGCCGGAGATAAAAATGGTCTTTTCCGCACCGATCGAGGGAACAAAATCGGATTACGCCATATTGCCGACACCCGAATACAACGAGGAAGCGGACGCACTGTTTGCCGAACTTGAGGGCATAGTCGAAGACGTGGTTTACGAGGACGGTGCGAACGATGAGGTGATTTTGCTTCAGTTGAGGTTGCTCGGACTGGAAGAGGAGGTGCCGGAATTCGGTGAGCTGTTATGCTTTTTCATAAGTAAGAAACGTCTTTTGGCAAAGGATTTTTCCGATGTCAGTGTGATGATAATATAAACGGCGTATCGAAAGCGAAACACGGCAAACACGTCTTATTTATTAAAATATTAGTTTCAAAATAAGTATTGACATTTTGTTTGCGGCGGTATATAATCTCTTCGTATAACCATTAAATCGATATTAAATCCGTATGCGGAGAGCGTATGAAAAATGTAATAGCGGTATGCGGTCCGACGGCTTCGGGCAAAAGTGCGTTGGCACTTGAAATATGCGACAGAGCAAACGGAGAGCTTGTTTCCTGCGACAGTATGCAGATATACAAGCATCTCGATATCGGTACGGCAAAGCCGAACAACGAGGAAAAACGTCGTGTAAAACATCACATGATCGATATATGTATGCCGAACGAAAACTGTAGCAGTGCCGAATATGCGAAAGCCGCAAAAAAATGTATCGACGATATAATCGCAAGAAAGAAAACACCTGTCGTGTGCGGGGGAACGGGGCTTTACCTCGATTCGTTGCTGTATAATACGGAATATACCGAGATCAAAACCGATCCCGAGTTGAGGAAAGCCCTGTTAAAACGAGATAAACACGAGCTGTGGCTCGAGCTTAAGGAAAAAGACCCGCAAAGTGCCTCCGCCATCCACGAAAACAACGTGAAAAGAGTTGCACGTGCTATCGAAATATTCTACACGACGGGTATGACAAAAACGGAGCTTGACGAGAAACAGAGAAAACGATCGTCGGAATATGATTTTACCACTGTAATTTTGGATTTTCACAACAGAGAAAAACTGTACGAGCGTATAAATCGTCGTTGTGAGCAAATGATAAGCTCGGGACTGGTTGATGAGGTCAAGGCACTTCTTGCAAACGGCCTGCTCAAAAAAGGTTCGACCGCTTATCAGGCAATCGGCTACAAGGAGCTTACGGAATACTTAAACGGTGATGTCACATTCGATGTCGCACTTGAAAATTTGAAGCAGGCGACCAGAAATTACGCAAAACGACAAATCACTTGGTTTAAAAGGACAGATGGCATCAGGATCTATCCGGACGATTATGATTCCGTCGCAAATATGGTTGATGACGTAATGTCGAAAATTAAAATGTCCGATAATCCGAACGGAGATAATTTATGCTGAAAAAGGATTTATGCGAAGCGGT
Organism: uncultured Lachnospiraceae bacterium; assembly: GCA_964498965.1. Lineage (GTDB taxonomy): Bacteria > Bacillota > Clostridia > Oscillospirales > CAG-272 > CAZCJU01. The sequence goes on along the minus strand of CAZCJU010000054.1, from coordinate 3,220 downwards.
GATAGAACGTGCCATGAAAAGCGGTGCGGACTACGCCGAAATATATGCGGAAGATAAAACATCGTCGAGCGTTTCGATGATCGATTCGGTTGTCGAAAACGCCGTGTCGAACCGTGACAGAGGAATCGGCGTAAGAATTTTTTCGGGTACAAATTCTGTTTACGTTTACGGCAATGATCTTACCGAAACGGGAATCTATTCGCTTGCCGATAAAGCGGCAGATGCACTCGGCGATTGTAAAAAAAGCGGTCGAAGCGTTAAATTGAACGAAAAAAAATTCGAGTGCGTATGTCGCATTGTCATCCCCAATTCAAGCGTCGACGCAAAACGCATGGCGGAACGGTTAAAGCTCGGATATTTTGCCGCACTTGACTTTTCCCCGGAAATAAAGCAGATCAGCGCTTCGCTTGCTTTGAACGAAAAGGACGTTTTGGTCGCAAACAGCGACGGAATATACGGGATTGATCATCGTTCCTATTGCCGTACCGTCATTTCGGCGATTGCCTCCAACGGTAAAGAAAATCAAGCCGGACTTTTTTCGCCCGGATCCCACAGCGGATATGAATTCATTGAAAATCTCGATTTGGTAAACGGGGGAAGAGAAGCCGCACGTCGGGCGATAACGATGCTTAAAGCGAAAAAATGTCCCTCCGGAAAAATGCCCGTCATTATGGGTAACGGCTTCGGCGGAGTTATTTTTCACGAAGCGTGCGGTCATTCACTTGAAGCTACCTCGGTCGCAAAGGGCAATTCCGTGTTTTGCGGAAAGCTCGATCAAAAAATAGCTTCCGAAAAAGTAACCGCTTATGATGACGGAACGCTTGAAAACGGCTGGGGCAGTCTTTCGATGAGCGACGAGGGAGAAAAACCGCAGCGAATATTGCTTATAGAAAACGGCATATTGAAAAACTACATGATAGACAAGCTCGGTTCCCGACGCATGAATATGCCTTCGACCGGAAGCGGAAGACGACAGAGTTATGAATACGCACCTACCTCCCGTATGACGAATACGTATATCGATAAAGGCAACGACAGTGCCGAGGCTATGTTCGCATCGGTAGAATACGGACTGTATGCGGCACATATGGGCGGCGGCTCGGTCGATCCCGTCACGGGAGAATTCAATTTTGCCGTTACCGAGGGCTATATTATACGCAACGGCAGAATAGAAGAACCCGTTCGTGGAGCAACGCTTATCGGCAAAGGAAGCGAAATATTGAACAATATTTATATGGTTTCCTCGGATCTCGAGCTTGCACAGGGTATGTGCGGCTCGTCATCGGGATCTATCCCCACAAATGTCGGTCAGCCTATGATAGCCGTATCGGAAATACTGGTCGGCGGAGAAAATTAAGGAGAGTGCGTGATGAATAAGGAAATTTTGCTTGATTATTGCAATGCACTTGATAAAAGAGCGGGTACGACTGACTGTGAATATGAGATCTATGCCGTTGTCGGCGACAGCTTTTCCGTAAAGGTAATGGGTGGCGAGATTGAAGATTATAACGTGAACGACTACATCGGCGTTTCGTTCAGAATCAAGAAAAACGGCAGAATGGGCTATGCCTCGACTACGGCACTCGACACCGATGGTATCGACGACTTGATAGCCGCAGCGGAGGATAACGCACTTGTTATCGAAAGCAACGACGAGCAATTTATTTTCGAAGGCTCGGAAAAGTATTTCCGACCTAAAATATACGAACCGAAGATCGACGAGATAACGCCGGGTGAGAAGATCGCACTCGCACAGAAGATAGAAAATGCGGCTTTGTCGTACGGTGACAAGATCGTAAGAACGATGGGCAGCGTGGTGTTTACCGAATCCGATACGAGAATAATCAAAAATTCCAAGGGACTCGACCTTACCGAAGCCTCAAACGTTATCGGAGCATATGTCATACCGATTGCGTCGGACGGCGAAAACATGAATTCCGGCTTCGGCTACAGGGTTGTTTGCGATGAGCCGTATATAGATGTTGATGGCTTGGTAAAAGAAGCGTGCGAGGAAGCGTACGATTTTTGTGCGGCTCGTTCGTTTTCCGGCGGAAACATAAAAACCGTACTGAGATCCTCGGCAATGTGCGATCTGCTTGAAACATTTTTGCCCGTATTTTCCTCGGACAACGCACAAAAGGGAATATCGATGCTTGCAGACAAGGAAGGACAGCTCGTCGGAAGCAAATGCTTGACTATAGTCGATGACGCACTTGCGGACCATCGTTTCGGCTCGCGTTCCTTTGACAGTGAAGGCGTTGCTTCGCAAACCAATGTCATAATCGAAAACGGCGTATTAAAAACGTTGCTGTATAACCTCAAAACCGCAAAAAAAGCAAAAATCGCTTCAACCGCCAATGCCGTTAAAGGCTCTTACTCCGCTCCGATCGGAATTTCTGGCACCAACTTTATGATAAAACCCTCCGATCTGTCACTCGAACAGTTGCTTGAAGCGGCAGACGACGGCGTTATGATAACTTCACTAAACGGACTCCATTCCGGTGCAAATTCCGCAACAGGCGATTTTTCGCTATCGGCACAGGGATATCTTATAAAAAACGGGAAAAAAGACCGTGCGGTAAACGGATTGACGATTTCCGGTAATTTCTACGCATTACTTAAAAATATCGAATGCGTAGGCTCGGATCTGAAGCAAAATCCTTTCGGTACGGCAGTAGGTTCACCGTCGATATTACTGAAAACGCCTATGCCCGTATCCGGCGGAGGCGATTGATATGACAGAACGAGAAAAGATAGATATTCGAGATAACATCGAGCGTGTTAGGGAAAATATCGAAAAATATCGCGATCGTTCACTGTACGACGGCGAGATAACTTTGTTGTGTGCGACAAAAACGGTAGATCCGGAAAAGATAGCATATGCGGTAAATGAATGCGGAATAAAGGCGGTGGGCGAAAATCGTGTTCAGGAGCTTCTTGCAAAATACGAGCAAATCAAAGCTTTGCCGTGCGATCTGCATTTTATAGGCTCGTTACAAACAAACAAAGTCAAATACCTCACCTCCAAGATCAAATTGATACATTCGGTAGACAATGTTCGACTTGCCGCTCAAATCGATAAATGCTCGCAAAAAGACGGAACGGTGACAGATGTGCTTTTGGAATACAACAGCGGAAGCGAGGCGAATAAAAGCGGAATACTTTACGAAAATTTCGGAAAGCTGTATGAAGAAATATCCGCTTTTAAAAATATTAAGGT
>CAZCJU010000053.1:0-11786 GCA_964498965.1 uncultured Lachnospiraceae bacterium | reverse complement strand
AGCTGATGGGTAAGGAGAAAATCGTGGGTGCAACGGCAAAAACCGTTCCTTGGGCAAAAGAAGCCTATGAACAGGGCGCAGATTATCTTGGTGTGGGTGCGATTTATCCCACAACCACAAAGGTCAAGACGGTGCTGACCTCAACCGATACCCTCCGTGATATTTGCAACGCCGTTCCCATTCCTGCAAATGCCATCGGCGGCTTAAACAAGGACAATATTGATGTCCTGAAAGGCATTCCCATTGCCGGTATCTGCGTGGTTTCTGCTATTATGAAAGCCGATGATCCGAAGAAGGCGGCAATGGAACTGAAAGCACGAGCAAAGGAACTTGGATTATGATGAAAGGCGTGATTCATGATGCAGACGGAACACTACTGGACTCCATGCATATTTGGAACGAATTGGGACAACGATATTTGGCAAAACACAACATAAAAGCAGAAACAGGTCTGTCGGAACTTCTCTATCCAATGAGTTTGGAAGAAAGCGGTCGTTATCTGAAACAAATCTACTGCTTGCCTGATCATACGGAAACTATAATCTCGGAATTACTCGAAATGATACGTTTTTTCTATCGTTATGAGGTCGTGCCGAAGACGGGGGTGATTGATTATCTTCGATATCTGCATAAACGTGATATCCCCATGATAATAACTACTTCAAACGATAAAGCTTTGCTTCGCAGTGCTTTCGCACGATTGCAAATTGACGGCTATTTTCAGGATATTCTGACTTGCAGTGAATTGAACACGAATAAATGTGAACCGAACATATATTTATCGGCACAACAAATGCTCGGAACACAGCCGTGCGAAACAGTCGTATTCGAAGATATGCCGCAAGGTATTCGTTCGGTAAAAAAAGCCGGTTTTATAACCGTTGCGGTCGCAGACAATTCAAACGGATCGAAGAGGGAAGAGATACGCAAGATATCCGATTATTACATTTATGATTTTACCGATCCTATCTTATTTACACTGTGATGAACAGCAGTAAAATATTAATTAAAAAATAACGAAAGAAAGTATGTAATGAAAATGAAAACGGTACTTACTATTGCGGGAAGCGATTGTAGCGGCGGAGCGGGTATTCAGGCAGATATTAAGACAATGACGATGAACGGTGTTTATGCCATGAGTGCTGTTACCGCACTTACGGCACAAAACACCATCGGTGTAAGATCAATTCTGGAAGTGACTCCAGCATTTTTGAAAGAACAACTGGACACTGTCTTTGAAGATATATTTCCCGACGCGATAAAGATCGGTATGGTGGCCTCTGCGGAATTGATCGGCGTGATTTCCGAGCGATTATGCTATTACCATGCGACAAATATCGTTGTCGATCCGGTGATGGTGGCGACTTCCGGTTCGTCATTGCTCAAGAGTAATGCGGTAAAAGCACTTGCAACAAAACTTTTGCCGGTTTCGACTCTTGTCACGCCGAACATTCACGAGGCCGAGGTTTTATCCGCTTTATCCATTCGTTGCAAAGACGATATGGAAAAAGCGGCGAAAGTAATAGGTGATACATACGGCTGTGCGGTTCTTCTGAAAGGAGGACACAGTATCAACGATGCCGACGATTTGTTGTATTCGTGCGGTTCCGTCCTTTGGCTCAAGGGAAAACGGATCGATAACCCCAATACGCACGGTACCGGCTGTACCCTTTCCTCCGCAATTGCCTCATACTTGGCAAAAGGATATTCGATTCTAGATGCCGCTCGACACGGCAAAGATTACGTTTCGGCATCACTTTCGGCGATGTTGGATCTTGGAAAAGGCTCCGGACCGTTAATGCACAATTTCGGTTTGTGAGAAAAATTTCCCGGATAAACGTCATCATTGCTTACCGGAACGGTATACTTCAAACTATCGTATCGCCTCTTTTAAAATTTACAAAAAAGTCTTGATAACGGCTTAAATATGTTATACAATAATAAAAAATAAAAACAGCGAATGAGGTGTCATATGGCAGTATTCAGGTGTAAAATGTGCGGTGCAAGCATAAAACTCGATAAAAATGAAACTGTGGGCATTTGCGAACATTGCTTGACCGAACAAACATTTCCGAAACTTGATGACGAAAAACGCGAAAGCCTGTACGATAGAGCAAACCATTTTCGAAGAAATAACGATTACGATAAAGCAATGGGTATATACGAAAAGATCCTGCTTGAAGATCCCGAAGATTCGGAAGCGTATTGGTCCGTTGTGCTGTGCAATTACGGTGTGGAATACGTCGAGGATCCTGTGACAAGAAAACGCATACCTACCGTAAACAGAACACAATATACTTCGATATACGACGACGATAATTATCGCTCGGCACTGAGATTTGCCGATATCTCTCAAAAATGCATATACGAACGTGAAGCCGAGCAAATTAACGAAATCCAACGCAAGATTCTAAGCATATCGAAGCAGGAAGAACCGTTTGATATATTCATTTGCTACAAAGAAACCGACAATAGCGGAAAACGTACTCCCGACAGTGTGCTTGCAACGGAAATCTATCATCAGCTGACAAACGAGGGCTTCAAGGTGTTTTTCTCACGCATAACGCTTGAAAGTAAGATCGGCACCGAATACGAGCCATACATATTCGCCGCACTCAATTCTGCAAAAATCATGATCGTTCTCGGAACACGTCCCGAATACTTCAATGCAGTTTGGGTCAAAAACGAGTGGAGCAGATTTTTATCTCTTATAAAAACTTCGAAGGGCAACAAGTTGCTTATTCCTGCATACAAAGATATGGATCCGTATGAGCTTCCCGAGGAATTTTCACATCTGCAGGCACTGGATATGGCAAAGCTCGGGTTTGTACAGGATCTGTTGCACGGCATTAAAAAAGTACTGAATAATAATGATTCTGTTACGTCATCGAAACAATCGACCATCGGACAAGGTTCGAATACCGCATCGCTTTTGAAGCGAGTGTTTATAGTCCTTGAGGATGGAGATTTCGACAAAGCGGACAGTTTATGCGAACAGGTATTGAACACCGATCCGGAAAACGCACTTGCTTATTTGGGAAAACTGATGTCGGAACTTCATGTAAAGACACGTGATGAGCTTGGCAAGCTTGAAAAAACGTTTGATGACAACAAAAACTTTTCCAAAATAATACGTTTCGGTGACGATGAACTTAAAAAACTCGTAAATGATTCGATAGCGTCGATAAATTCCAAAAACGAAAACGAACGCAAAAACAGGATATATATCGAAGCTGTAGGCAAAATGGAGCATGGAGCGACCAAAACGGAAATTTTAGCGGCATTGAAGCTTTTTGACAAAATCAGCGGCTATAAAGATGCCGACGACCTCGCTAAACAGTGCATTGCCAAAGCGGATGAAGTAGCGGCTTTAAATAAGAAATGCGATGAACTGTATACGCAATTATTGAATGCTGCCAAATGCCGAAAAAGGATGGATCTGATACACTCCGAAATTGCGGAGCTACGTTCGGAAATCGAAAAATCGAACACTACCAAAAATAATCTTCCGAAATTAAAAGCCGAACTTGCTTCACTTGAGGAAAAAATTAAAGAACTGAGTCGCAGATCAACCGAGCTTACCCTTGAAAGCTATCACCTCGGCTTTTTTGCTAAATCGAAAAAGCTCAGGCTTCAAAACGAGGCTGCGGAAATGCTTCGTGAAAAGAAAGTGTTTGAAGATCAAAAAGCCGATCTTGAAAAACGCATATCCCGCATCTCTTCTGCCGGCTCTTCTGATATTTCAGACAATGAAGAGGCAATACGTATGCTTGAAAAAGATCTCGAAGCTGCGAAAAGATACGATTCGATCGTAGAAGAATTGAGTAAATGTGATTACGGAAAGCAGCTCTTGGAAAAGGCAAACGACTATTTAAATAGGCTCAATGTAGGTAAAATTATCAGATTCGGAAGCTATCTTCCGAAATATTGCCAGACTAAAGACGGTACGGTTGATACCGAGTGCAACAGTTCCGGTTTGAAAAAGCAGGACATAGAATGGCTTATACTCGATAAAGACGCAACCGGTATGCTTGTAATAAGCAAATACGCCGTGGACGAAAAGGATTACAGCAAGCACGGTGGAAATAACTGGGAAGATTCAAGTATAAGGAAGTGGCTTAATTCCGATTTTTACAATAAAGCGTTTACAGGAAAAGAGCGAGCTTTAATACGTCCGTATGCATTTGCCGGTGCGTTGACCGATAAGGTATTCTTACTCAGTGTAACGCAAGCGGAGGGTTATTTCATAAATAACGATACGAGAATTTGCTCGACTTCTTCTTTGTTAGATGTCGGCACACCCAAATGTGATTGGTGGTTACGTGATGTTGTCAGCGACGGTTGGTTTGCAACATACGTCGATAGAGGCGGGCGTGTAAATCGCCAAGGAACAAACTTAGGTCTTATAAACTTTGTCCGTCCCGTAATGTGGATCGATACTAAAGCTTATGATAAGCTGTATGACAGCTACAACAGTATACCGACATCGAAAACAATCGATGACGGACAGGAAAGTGAACCGGAATCTGATAATGCACAACATCGACGCAGTAGTTACAATGTCAGACTTGTTTCGCATAACGGAAACAGGCTCACATGCGTAAGGGCAATGAGGGCGGTACGCGGTTGCGGCTTGGACGAAGCTATTAAACTCACCGATACTCCCGCTGTATTGATAGCGGAGGGCGTTTCCGAAGAAGCAGCCGAACAAATCAAAAGAGAATTTGAAAAAGAAGGTGTAACCGTAGCTATCGAATGACTAATGCCGAATAACATTGCAGTTAAAAGTCTGTCCCTCGCTGTTTTTTACGGCGAGGGACACTGTTTGCTCCGAAGCTGTTATTTACAACGCCGTGTCGTATTGTTCGCGGGAGGCGAAAACTCGTTGACAGGGAAGTCCATTTTGCGAAATACCGTACACGGATCGTCATCGGAAAAGCATTCGCATTCTTTTTCGGGAACCGAATATTCGGTTGCGTTCAGCAGATACTGTTCCGGACGTTCGATCCTGGTCACCGAAAAGAATCCCAAAGACACGGCAAGTATTTTTTCGCCGTTTTCGCATATTCCTCCGTTAATACGTCTGCATACCGATTCGGGAATTTCACTGACACAACAGCATATTTTCGGTTTCTGTTTTTCGATAATTCTTGTATTCAAAACGACCGGTGCGGCAACCTCAAAAACCGCCACGGGAAGGTTTGTGGAAATACAACCGTTAGATGACGGAATTTCAGGACACGTGCAAAAATTATCCGAATCCGGATCGCTCTTAAATATCGACACATTACCCTCTGAGCCGAATAAAACTACTTTCTTATCGACCACCGCCACGCCCTCGATTATTTGTCTGTTTGACATACAAACACAGGCTTCAAAGGTAAGCTTTACGTATATCCTGATATCGATTTGATAAAATCCGTTGTTGAAAGGTATAGGATTTACGTTAATGTGAGATGCGATTATATCGGCGGAGCAGGTGCGAATATTTGATGAATGCTCTATAACGTCACGTCCGTATTCCGAAAGAAACACCGTAATGTCCTCGAAGCAATCTTTGTCACGGCATGAGTCCAAAATTCTGTAAGTATCTATATATGCAAGATCCTGTTTCGGGGAAGTTGAACAGCAAGGTCCTCTTGTTTCTGACATAACAAAAAATTCCTTTCATAAAATATAGTAAAGAGAACTCTCTTTTGCTATATCATATGCAGGAATTGTTTTGTTGCCACTTAAACAAGTGGCTTTACGTAATCACATATGGGATTTTTTATTGTCGTTTCAGAGGGAGAAACCCAAAGCACCGCATTGTATATTATACGTTGTATATCTTTATTATAATATGATTTACACGTTTCGTGACCGGGCTGAAAATAGAACACTCTTCCAAGACCTCTTAAAAAGCAACAACCGCTTCTGAAAACGTTTCCATGCTCATACCAGCTCGTAAATACCGTAGCGTCGGGTGTGGGAATATAGAAAGGCTCGCCGTACATTTCTTCATCGTCGAGATCTATATATTCGGGAATACCCGCAGCTATGGGATGAGCGGGGGAAGTGTTCCACATGATTTCATGCTGATTGTCGCCCCATGTAAGAATACCGTTTGTTCCGACTATACTTTGAAAGGGCTTTGACATATGTGCCGAATGCAGTGCGATAAAACCCATACCACCGCGATAAACACGATCTCTTATCTTGTTGACCAATTCGTCGCCTACCTCATGATGAGCCATGTGTCCCCACCAAAGCAGCACGTCGGTCTTGTTAAGAATTTCGTCGGGTAATCCGTTATTAGGCTCGTCAAGTGAGGCAAGCGTTATTTCAAATTTGCCGTCTTTGTCCATGTCCCTCAAGAACCGAGCAATAAATGCGTGTATTCCGTCGGGATACAACTCTTTAACCTCTTGAACGGTCTTTTCGTGTCTGAATTCGTTCCAAATCGTAATATTCAGATGCTTCATCACAATCAACTCCTTTGCAGTACCGAATTTGTTATTCGGCGTATCTCCGTATTGAATAATATCATATAAAAAGAAAAAAGTCAATAATTTAATTAATTTTTTATTTTGAACTTGCATAGTTTTTATAGTAAGTGTATAATCATAGCTTAGATTGCATAGCAAAACCGCACAGTGTCAAACAGACGCTCGTCCGAACATATATAAACATATAAAAAAGCAGGAGGATAAAATATGCTCATTGATTTTCATACGCACGCATTTCCAAACAAGCTCGTTCCGAAAGCCGTAGAGGGCTTGATGAAAAATGCGAATATCGTTCCGTATGCATACGGAAGCGTTGATGAATTGATTGAAAAAATGGATCTATGGGGAGTCGACCGTTCGGTCGTACTTAATATTGCCACAAATCCAAAACAACAAAATAATGTCAATATTTTTTCACAATACATTAACAATGCACACGGTGACAGGCTGATCTCATTCGGTTCGGTAAATCCTTATTCGGAAAATGCGGCAAACGATGTGTATGAGTTGAAAAACAAAGGAATCAAGGGAATCAAGCTTCACCCGGACTACGTAGGGCTTCCGCTCGATGACAAAAAATGCATGACTGTATTGAGTGCCGCAGAGGAAGTCAAATTGATAGTTGTCATACATGCCGGTTATGATTTTATATCGCCGAATTATATTCACGCAACGCCGGATAGAATTCTAAATGTGATGAAGCAGTTACCGAACCTTAAGCTCGTAGCTGCACATATGGGTTCGAACAAAATGTGGAGAGATGTACTTAAAAAGCTTTGCGGAAAAAACGTATATTTTGACACGTCTTTGTGTGCCTATGAGATTGAAAAGAAACTCGCCGAGCTGATCATAAAGAATCACGATTCAGATAAAATACTTTTCGGCTCGGATATGCCGTGGTGCAGTCCGTCACTGACTAAATTGTTTATCGAAGAACTTGATGTATCTGCGGACATCAAAGAGAAAATTTATTACAAAAATGCATTAAAGCTCCTTGGGGAAACATGAGCAAAATTATACAAAATACAAATTTTGTACAAAAATCAACGTGATTTTTACCTTTAGTTAGAAGGATGCTCACAAAAAACCTGCGTACGTGTCATACGCAGGTTTTTAAATTTATACAGTTAATCGTCAATCGTCAATCTCTTAGCCGACCTGACCTTTATATTTTTTTATCTGTTCGCAAAGCAAGTCGTAATAAAACGTACCGAATGCAGCCGACGGTTCGATATCCTTTGAATTTTCCTCGGATATCTGCTCACCGATGACCCATTCATTCCACGAAACCACCAATACCAGACCCGCACCCAAATCATTGGCACGTTGGAATTTTCGTTTCAAGGTCGCACCGTTATCCCTAAGCTCACCGTTATTTGAATCACCCTCGGGACGCGATGACGCCGAAACCGTAACACACTCAACTCGATTGTCAATTACGGTATAAGTCTGTGTACCTCTTTCCTCCCAGCTCCAAAATCTATCTGATTTATAAGTGTTTCTTTGCATTAGTCCGCTTTGCTGACGTATATAGCCGGTAAGCCAACGTACTGTAAATCGAGAATCGTCCCATGTGGGATTTGAGCCGTATTGATTCGGAGTTGCGCCGTAGCACATGAGCAACGGTTTACCCTCGTAATTAAAATAAAGATCGGGATATTTAGTTACGTAATCATTATAAACTTGATCGACTTTTTTTTGATGCTTACCGCTTGCTACGCTTGCCGGTCCGTTATGACCGGGACCGACAAAAATACATATTTTAGGTGCGTTTTCTATTGTAGACCACACCTCAAACAATTTATCGGTCGCTCTTTCGATCATTCTGAAATCCGCACGTGTGGCACTCATTGTTGCGGGATCATAGCCCGTATTGTTTGACCAATCGACAAATATAAAATCCACGCCCGCATCTCTCAACTGGATACCGTGCCTGTATATCGCTTTTTTACTCGTCGAGCTGTACTTACCGTAAAGCGGCAAGCTCCACACACCGTCCTCACTCCATGTATTCGCCGGTGAGCCGTGCCATGTTGTATATGCGATCCCCACCAAACGCTCCTCGTACGGTGTTTTTTCGTATTTCCCGACATCCGCTTTTTCGCATTCCACATCATCGTAATTGTAAATTATTTCTTCATACATACGATACCGGTCATGCAATTCGGATTTTTGTTCCGAATTATTTTTTACGGCATCGTCTGTTATGTATACAAAGTTATCATCCGAAAAAACTTCATATCCGAGCCAGCGTGCCAAGTAATCGGTGGCTATCACGATAGTATCGTTTATCTTTATAACGGTCGGAAAATCGTATTCCGTACCGTTTATATTGACGTTGTTTTTGTTTGCGGAAAACTTAAGAACCGCATTTCCGTAACTTAAAACAGCAATGTCGCTTTCGTAGGAAAAATCAAAACCGAACAATTCGGCTGTTTTTTCGACATTAACGTACAAAGAAGCCGAATATCTCGCTATCGGTACAGAGGTCTTGTATTGTACCTTATCGGATAAAAAATATTCGTATTTATCTTTGAAACCTGCGAAAATGCTTTCTTTTTCAAATGATGCGGATATTTTTTCGGTCAATCCGATATCCGCATAATCCGGAATCACGACGTTTTTAAACATATCATCCTCAGATTCAGTATCGGGGGCGGAACTTTCGTTTGATTGACTGTCACCGCTGTGCGAAGAGTCGCCTGTACAGGAAGCAAGTGAAGCCGTTACGCAAAGAGCGGCAAGCAGAGTGCAAATTATTCGTTTTAACATAGGCAGTTCCCTTTCGTTAATATATATCCATGCCATATCGTATACTGTAAGCGTATATCAATCATCGAATACAGCTACAGTATAACAGATTAATGCGATTTTGTCAATAAAATTTTCGAATATTTGTGTATACAATACAAAAAAATTGTCAAAAGTATGCTATAGGCGATTGGATTTTTTTGTTTTTGTAAAACAAATGTAAAATAATAGAAAACGTTATTGACAAACGAATGCGTTTGTGGTATTCTAAATAAGGTTTATACCGATGAGGGAGTAATTTACGTAATATACGTTAGGTAAATCAACAACCGAAGCATAGCTTCTGGTTTATCTATGAAAAAATGAGACTCATGCATTCTGTTTGGAGTGTATGAGTCTTTTTAATGTAAATAGTAAATAAAGGAGATAATATGAAGTACTATCTTGCAAACGTACAGGATGTTATATCACATACCAAATCGTGTGATAACGGATTAAGCAATGAAGAAGCCGAAAAAAGACTTGAGAACAATGGCAAAAACAAATTGGTCGAAGCCGAAAAAGACTCGCTTATAAAAAGATTTTTATCACAACTTGCCGATCCTATGATAATAATTCTCATAGTAGCTGCCGTGATTTCCGCAGTTATGGCATTCTCAAGCGGCGACAAGGGTGGTTTCACCGATGTTATAATTATTTCGACTGTCGTTTTGATCAATGCCGTTCTCGGCGTTTATCAAGAGTCAAAAGCCGAAAAAGCTATCGAGGCACTTGCGGAAATGACGGCCGCAACAAGCAAGGTCATACGTGATGAACAACCGACCCACGTTAAGAGCGAAGATCTTGTTGTGGGAGACATTATAGTCCTTGAAGCGGGAGATTCCATACCTGCCGATGCACGAATTATCGAGTGTGCCGGAATGAAGGTCGAAGAAGCCGCACTAACAGGCGAAAGCGTACCGGTAAACAAGACCGTTGAGCGGCTTAGTGAAAGCAAAAACGGTGACGTACCTCTCGGCGACAGAAAAAATATGGTCTATATGGGTTCGAGTGTCGTATACGGCAGGGGCAAAGCTGTTGTGACGGATATCGGTATGAATACCGAAATGGGAAAGATAGCTGATGCACTTTCGAAAGCACAGGACGGGAAAACACCTTTACAAATTAAGCTCGGCGAGCTTTCACGTGTACTGACTTATCTTGTAGTCGGAATTTGTGCATTTATATTTCTGTTCACAATGATAACAACAAAGGATTTCTTTTCTTCCGGATCCGAGAAAATATTAGATACATTCATGGTGGCCGTTTCATTGGCTGTCGCCGCAATTCCCGAGGGACTTGCGACGGTAGTTACCATAGTTCTGTCCATGGGCGTCACCAAGATGTCAAAACGACAAGCCGTTATAAGAAAATTGACTGCCGTGGAAACACTCGGCTGTACACAAATAATTTGTTCCGACAAAACGGGAACGTTGACACAAAACAAAATGACAGTAGTGAAAACGTCTGCAAAAGACGAAAAGCTGTTAGCTTATGCCATGGCATTGTGTTCCGATGCCGAGCTTGATCCCGACGGCAATGTATCGGGAGAACCGACTGAGGCGGCACTGGTTTCGTATTCAAATTCCGTAGGAGTAAATAAGAACGAAATCAAAAAGGTCTTTTCAAGAGTAGGCGAAGTTCCCTTCGATTCAATGAGAAAAATGATGACTACCGTCAACAAGTCGAACGACGGACTCGTTCAGTTTACAAAAGGCGCACCCGATGAAATATTAAAGGTTTGTACAAGATACTATGACGGAAACGGTGATATCGAAATGACAGACGATATCAGAAAAGCGATACTCGATGCAAACAATGGTATGGCTGACGACGCACTCAGAGTGCTTGCGTGTGCATATAGAATACTCGATCAAATGCCTACAGAGGAAAGCTCCGAGGCACTTGAACATGATTTAATATTTGTCGGTCTGTGTGGAATGATAGATCCCATTCGCCCGGAGGTGAAGGAAGCAATCGAACAATGTCGTTCGGCGGGAATACGACCGATAATGATAACGGGCGATCATATAAGCACGGCGGTAGCCATCGCAAAGGAATTGGGAATCATTTCTGACTCGTCATGTGCCATCTCGGGTTCTGATATAAATTCGATGACCGATGAGGAATTTGCGAGCAAAATCGAAAAATATTCCGTTTATGCACGTGTACAGCCCGAGCATAAGGTGAAAATTGTCAACGCATGGAGAAATAATGGATATATTACAGCGATGACCGGTGACGGAGTAAACGACGCACCGAGCATAAAAAGTGCGGATATAGGAATAGGAATGGGAATAACAGGCACGGATGTGACTAAAAATGTTGCCGATATGGTCTTAGCCGACGATAACTTTGCGACAATAGTTTCCGCAGTCGAAGAAGGACGAAGAATATACGACAATATACGGAAATCTATCCAATTTCTTCTTTCGTCCAATTTGAGCGAAGTTTTCTCCGTATTTACCGCAACGATCTTGGGTTTCACTCTTTTAAAACCCGTTCATC
>CAZCJU010000052.1:0-12502 GCA_964498965.1 uncultured Lachnospiraceae bacterium | reverse complement strand
CGATTTGCTTGAGTCTGCTCTTCATCTCTTTGTTCGATTTTCTATGGGTAAAACCGCAATTAAGTTTTATAGAGAGAGAAAAATTTTTTCTCTCTCTTTTTGCGTTTTTAATTATTAACAAACTGTTACACAATAATGTAAAATCATGCATTGTGTACCGATTTTCCCATTTAAATACTCCTTCCGTACATTGCCTATACGCCGGCACAAGTTGTTTTAAGATTGATAAACTCTTCAGTCTGACACGACCAAAAATCGGAGGGAAGGCGACAGCTTGCGATTTACGGTAAATGTACGATAAACCGATATAGTTAATATATACAAAACAGAAAATTGAGGGAAAAATGACATACGACTATTATGAAATGTGTCAAAATGACGATAACGGCATTGCCGAAAAAATGTATTCCGCACAAGCGGCGATAGAGTGCTTGCTCAAGCTCGAAAGGCGTTTGCCGAGCGATATGCTGAACAGCATTATAGAAAACGCTCCCGAGGATTACGATGAACGTGAATTTAAGTCGCTGTTTAATTCGGACAATATCGTCAGGTGGTGCAACGGTATGCCCGTTTCGAGGGATAAGGCGTTTGAGCTTTCGATATATTTCGGTCTTGATTATTTTCAAGCGGAAATCTTTGTAAGAAAATACTGTTTTCATGAGTGGCTTTATTACGGCAATTATAAGGATCTGATATATTATTTTTTTCTGCAAAAATCTAAAATTCTCGCCATGAACGGTAAGGACAGACTATTGCGGTGTAGAAATTTGATTGCGTCCGTGAAAAAATGTGCCGATAACGATAACTCAAAAGTTTGTCGATATGATAACGCTTCGAAGTTAAAAATGTCGGTTGATGAATTGTGTACGGCGGACGAGCTTGAAAAATTTATAAGAAATGCGAACTATCGATTTGATAAATTCAATATGATCGCCTATTCGTGCTTTATGAATGAAATCGATAAAAATATCGAAGCATACCGCAGGAAATACGGAATCGAAAAAACCTTATCGAGAATATCGGGACAAATGTCGATTGACTTTACTTTAGACGGTAAAATATATGCGATCAAACTTGCAAATTTCGGGAAATATCGTAAGCTTCTGAAAGAATTGATTTACGGCAATGTGTACAGAGTAGGTTTGGAAGCGACTGTGTGTGGTAAAAAGCAGGTGACAAGAAAACAACTCATAATGATAGTTTTACTTAATGAATGCGAAAACGACGCTCATACAAATTTCAAGTGTGCGGAAGAAACCGAGATACGAAACAGACGAGTACGACTGAATAAAATGCTGTATGAGTGCGGATTCCCCGTTTTGGACGCTTCCGCACCGTACGATTGGCTTATACTTAATGCTTTGGCGGGTATCGTCTACAATCGAGAGGAATTGCAAAACGAAAAAAGCGAAGCGAAAATCGCAAATGTTAAACGATTTCTTTCGGATAGCTTTTTCAACGAGCTTGTTCGGGCGATTGAGAACGATATTTCACAATAAAGCTGCGACAAATGAGTTCGACAAATTTATAAAATATTTAGTGTATAATATATATACATTGAAACGGAGGATTTTTAAATGAAAAAGATTTGTTTACTTTTGGCACTTATCATGGTGCTTTGTTGTACCGTCGGCTGTTCCGGGTCAAGCTCGGAAAGCGGAACGGACACAGTAGCGGAGAGCGAAACGGTGACTAAGGGTTCGGAGGAAAGTACACCGACCGAGGACACCGAAAGCGATACGACATCGGATACCGCCGATGTGACGATCGACACGAGCGAAGACGATGAAGTGCCGACAGACACGACGGCGGACACATCTACCGTTACAGTTGTCGTTACAGATAAGGTTACGACCGCATCGGAAACGGAGAAAAAGCCTGTTGTAACCGAAGCACCGACGACCAAACCGGCTGTTACCACCAAAAAAGAAGAAGAAAAGCCGAAAGAGGATACGACAGGCACCGTAACGCTTCCGGTTGTTGCGGTGGTTGATGCTGTATCGATTTCCAAGAGTGTTTCAGATCCCGATGCATTTAGCACCGATAATCCAAGGCATAAAATATATGTTCCGAAACTTAATATGTCGAGCGAGAATGCATTAAAGTTTAATGCCAAAATATACAGTGAGTTTTTCAAGGTGTGCGAAGCGGTTCAAAGCGGCGATGATTACAATTATAGATTTGAAATAAACTATAAATACAAGACTTATGATGGACTTGTCGGCATTATTATATCGGAAATGGGTGCCAGACCGGCAACCTGTGGCTACTTGAGATATATATGCTTTTATTATGACATGAAAAACGATAAAGAACTGACATTTGATGAGTATGCGGTTTCACTTGGCTTTACGGCTTCAAGCTTGAAACGAAGATTAAAAAACATGGAGGCGTTGGACGGAAAATCGCACACAAATGTTTACGGTGATGTGATAGGCTGTGCCGTAGGCGAAAGTATGGCATATGTCGCCTTTGATGATTATGTAAGCGTATTTAATGTGGGGGATTATGCCGTAGGCTCAATATTTGAAAGTGCGTTCAAAAACGTAAAAGTCGGTGACTACATAACATTCGGTGACTATGAGCAGGATAACAATATATCAAACGGTAAAGAAGATATCGAATGGCTTGTACTCGATATACGGGGTAGCAAAGCCCTCATTATAAGCAAATATGCCCTTGATGCTAAACCATACAACACCGAACCGACTGAAGTAACTTGGGAAACCTGTACCTTGCGTCAATGGCTTAATAATGATTTTCTAAACACAGCGTTCACCGCCGATGAAAGATCTAAAGTTGTAACTACAAAAGTTACAGCAGAAGATAATACAACTTATGACACAGATGCCGGCAATGACACTCAAGACAGAATATTTCTTCTCAGCATAAACGAAGTAAACAAGTATGAAAGTGCAAGACAATGCAAGGCTACCGAATATGCGATTGCAAACGGAGTCTATGTAGAAAAGTTTAATGATAGATATTACGGCAACTGTTGGTGCTGGCTTCTTCGCTCCCCCGGTTACGATCAGTTCTGTACCGCCTGTGTCGACTACGAAGGCGACGTCGATGAGCGTGGTAGCCTTGTCGACTTCTCTTACAGTGCGTTCCGTCCGGCGTTGTGGATAAATATTGAATCTTGAAAATTTTAATGTAATAAATGTGGAGGAATTTGAAATGAAGAAAATTTGTTTATTATTGGCTCTTGTTGTGGTGCTTGGCTGTGTGGCGGGCTGTACGGGTGCGAATGATGACGTAGATTTTGACGACGATGAAGAAACAAGGGTAAAGAGAACGAAGCGTGCAACGGAGGATACGGTCGGCGAAAGCGACTATGAGGACTTTGACACCGTATTTTACTATGATACGACTGCATATGTCGATATAGCGACAGCCGAAATCACCGATGCAGATACTATGACCGTTATTCCGTCAGATGAGGATCTCGTTACCGATGCGTTGAATTACAAAAGAGAGGTTGTTGCGGAGTCGGTGCCTGCCGAGGGAACGTATCACAGCTTACAAATCCCGAAAATCAATGTTTCGACCGCCAATGTAAAAAAACTCAACGACAAAATTTACAGCGATTGCTCGCCTGCGTATAATACATTGCAGAATTATACCGAGGGCAACATGGTTTACAGAATTACATATGAGTACAGAGTATACAAAAACTTGGTTGCTATCGTGGTTGATTATGCTTCCGGGCATCAATGCTCGCACTATAATTGCGATTACAGAGGTTACTATTTCGATTTGAATAATGACAGAGAGCTGACACTTGATGAATACGTATCAAAACTCGGATATAATACGGAGTCCGAGCTGATATCAAAACTCGGTACGCTGCAAACAAAATACGGAAACATTTTGAGCAATAGTTTTACCTCTAACACGACATTGATAAGCATAGCGGCAGGCAGTGAAAACACATATGTCGTTTTGAAAGGCGTCATGGACGGAATGACAGATACAAGTGAATATACGCTCGTCGCTCCTGTTGCGAAAAAATAAAAAAATGAGAAAGGAAAAAATATGATAAAAAAGATTTGTTTACTAATGGCGTTGCTAATGGTTTTGGGGTTCGCAGCTGGTTGCTCCGATTCCGAAACGAATGGAAATGACGATGATGCAGTGGTGACTAAAAAGAAAAATAATGGCGGAGAGGGAAATTCGTCGATTGATGGCGAAAACGGCGGGTCTTCCGGCAAGCAAAAAATCAGCGGAACGATTAATTGGACCGCCGGGTATTCCGATGGAAAAGCAATTGTTAAGGTTAATAATGATGGCGTTAATTATACAATGTATTGCATTGATAAAAAGGGCAATATTTTGTTTGAATTGAATAAAGTAATGTCAGTTGGCGAAGATTATCGTTTTGTAAACGGTATGTTTGAATTAGATGGTGCAATTTGCGATGAAAAGGGAAAATTTACGTACCCCAATGATGTTGGTGCTACAAAGTTTTGTAAGTGTCTTTTTGAAAGTGGATATATTATTGCCGAAGCAAACGAATATACATACTCAGCGACAGTGAATAAAATGGGTATAATGAACACAAAATTTGAATGGGTTATTGGACCGTCCGAAGATCTGTACGATGAAATGAGTTGCATAATGAATTATAATAGTAAACCGGCTATATACTACGACAATGTGATTTTGTTTGGCGATGGTTATAAAAAATATATCGATTTGAATACCAAAAAAGTAGGCAACACAGAAGAACTTTCTTTGCAAATACCATCAAGTATGTGGGTTAGAGGAATGGACACAGGAGAGTATGTTGAAGAAATAACCAGAAAAACCGTTCTTGAACTTCCGTATGATAACATTTACACTACAACGGATTTTATAAATGGAAAGAGTGCGGTTGAATTTTATAATGATGATGCACATAAGTATTATTTTTCATTAGTTGATGAAAGCGGAAAGTTACTTTTTGAGCCGAATGAAGTTGAAGGGTATGTGGAAAGCATTACATTTGACGAAAAAAATATCGTAGTATGCTCAAAACAAGCTATGGGGTCAACAAAAGGAAAAATATTAATATACGACTTACAAGGAAAACTTCTGCACGAAAAAGAAATTGATGGGTATTCTCTCTCGTCCGAAGGGGTGATTTGCATAGGGGAAAAAGTTGAAGCTTATTCATATTCGTATTCGTTCTATGATATGAATCTTGAGCCGTTGTTTTGAGGTGCGAAGCAACGAATAAATAAAGAAATACCGAGATCGGGCAGATCTCGGTATTTCTTTGCAGTCAAAGATATTGGGTCAGGTCGTTGATGTTTTGCTCATGGAAGGTGATGACGTTTTGGGCGAGGGTTACGGTGTCGGGTTGGACCGAATTATTGGATGCGATTGCTTTTTTCATGTCTGTTATACCCATTACCGATCCGTTTATCATAAGCTCTGCGATTTTACTGTCGGAATTATCCATTGCCGTTTCCATTGCTATGCCAAATTCGGCAGGCAGCTTTTGCATGAATGTTGCGTCTTTCGGTACAACGTTCATTTGAGTAAGTCGTGTCGTTGCGTCGGAGGCGAAGCCTTGGTAAGCGGAGAGCTGAGATGACAGTGTATTCTTAAAGGCTTGGTTCTGCACTTTCGGCAGTAGCTTTGCAATGGACTCCACTCCCATTTTCGATGAGCTGTAAATATCTTGAAGCAAAGCTTCATTCGGGTTATCACTGTTTTTTTTCATAAAAATACCGCCTTTTTATTCATCTGAGTTAGATTATAGGCGGCATTTTTGATTATTATTCAATTTTGTTTAAGATATTCGGTGTATTCCTCAAGGCACATACCGAGCTTATAAATGCGTTCGGCGTGATATCTTCCGACAAATCGGAAGTGCCACGGTTCATAGATAATATTTGTTATATCGGTCTTATCTTCGGGAAAACGGAGGATAAAGCCGAATTTATAGCAGTTTTCCGCAAGCCATTTTGCCTCATAAGTATCGCCGAATTCCTGCTTCAAAGAGCATATATCGGTGCAAAGTCCGGTTTGATGCTCACTTGTTCCGGCACGGCAGGTATCTTTTACGACTATCGCTTCCGCTTCTTCGCGTGTAAGCGAGCCGTCCTTTTCCATTTCGTTGTTTGTGTACTTATTAAAGAGATATTCCTGCCTTGCGTAGCTTCTGTATCCGCTAAGCACAACGACGTTTTTACAGTCGTTCGCTTTTGCCTCGATAATCAAGGCTTCAAGTGCTTTAGCGGCGGTAAGTACCATTTGCTGCGTGGTGCGTCCTTTTTCGGTATCCTTTAAGTCGGTAAGCTCCTGCGGCACGTAATCTTTATCCAAAGGATTATCGGCGTTTACCAAAACGATATATGCATCTCTGTCCTCGGGGTCGATATACTTTTCATATGCCGAAATATCTGTCTTATATTCAAACCTTTCCGGCTCGATGATGGGTTCGGTAACAGGCTCGGTTACGGGGGCGGTGATCGGTTCGGTAACAGGCTCGGTTACGGGGGCGGTGATCGGTTCGGTAACAATATCGGTTTCGCTTCGAACGTCTGTCGTCATGTCGTCCGATGTAAGCTCCGCTGTACTGTCCTCGCTTTTTTTGTCTGTTTCGCCTACGGTGTCGGCATTGTTTGAGCCGGAGCAGGAGGAAAGGAGAATGAGCAGGGCTGTCAAAAATGAAATAATTCTGTATTTTTTCATATTACAAATCACAAATATCACTTGTCCCCATAGCCATGAGGATTTTCGGTTTGCCAACGGTAAGAATCGACACACATACGGTGCAAGTCGTACTTCGCACTCCAACCGAACAGTCGCTTGGCTTTTGAAGCGTTGGCGTAGCATTCCGCACTGTCGCCCGGGCGACGTGCGTCGATCTGCATATTAAGCTTTTTATTAATGACCGCTTCGTATTCGGATACCAGCTCAAGCACGGAACAGCCCTTGCCTGTGCCGAGATTCACCGCTATGATGCCTTTGTTTTTTCTGATATAGGCGAGTGCGGAAAGATGACCTTTTGCAAGGTCAACTACGTGAATATAATCGCGAACTCCCGTACCGTCTGGCGTCGGATAATCGTTTCCGAACACGTGCAGGCATTCAAGCTCGCCGGATGCGACTTTTGTAATATAAGGCATAAGATTATTCGGAATGCCCTTCGGGTCTTCTCCGAGCTTGCCGCTTTCGTGAGCTCCTATGGGATTGAAATATCTGAGCAATGCTACGCTCATTTCGCTGTCGGCGGCACAAACGTCTTCGAGTATATGCTCGATCATCAATTTTGTTTGCCCGTACGGATTTATGGCACTGCGCGGTGCATCTTCCGTTATCGGCACCTTTTCGGGAATGCCGTATACCGTTGCCGACGAGGAAAACACGAAACGCTTACAGCCGTACTTTTTCATTGAGTTAAGCACGTTGAGTGTGCTGATTATATTGTTTTCGTAGTATTTCAGCGGCCGAGCAACGCTTTCTCCGACCGCTTTATAGCCGGCAAAATGAATTACCGCTTCGACATCGCATTCCGAAAAAATACGTTCCGTCACTTCGGCATCTGTCAAGTCGGCGTTGTAAAATTTCGGTGTTTTGCCGGATATTTCGGTTATTCGGTCAAGGACGACAGGCGAGCTGTTATAAAAATTGTCGGCTATTATGATATCTTCACCGGCATTAAGCAGCTCGACAGCCGTATGTGAGCCTATATATCCCGTACCGCCGGTTACGAGGATCGCCATGATTCAGACCTCCGCCCAAAGATTTTTCGGATAAATTCCGCTTTTCGCACAACGCTTCAAAAACGAAACGACCGAGGTCCTGTCCTCGCGGTATGTAACTCCGTACCATTTTGATGTTGTGTTAAGCATACTTACCGTGCATTTTCCGCTGTCCATCGCAGTTTTAACGACGGATGGAAGGTATATTTCGCTTTTCAGGGGGTTATCGTGTAAATTGTCCAAGAAATGCTTGAATTCGGCCCTGAGAGTGTCGATAAACTCGGGCGTGAAGCCCCAGCAGTTCATCGAAACGGGTGTGTCTTCCGCTAAATCGTGCCATTTTCCGTCCTCGGTGTAATACTGTATGACCGCTCCGTTGCGTTTTATCTTTGTCAGCTCGGTTATGTTGAGCAGATGACCGTCGGCATCGCCCTCGCAAACTCCCCTTGATACCGTTCCGTTTTCGGTTATGGTATTCTTAAGCATATAGTTTACCATGCAATATTCACCGACTGCGGCGTTTTTCAAGTGATTGAAAATCATCTCGAACGCTTCTGCCGAATAAAAATCGTCTGAATTTATCACGGCAAACGGTTCATTGATATATTTTTCGGCACTAAGCACGGCGTGTGCCGTACCCCAGGGCTTCACCCTGTTTTCGGGTACGGTATAGCCGTCGGGAATGTCGGAAAGCGACTGATAAGCGTACTCGACCTTGATCCCGTGTATTCTTTTCCCTATCGTTTGTTCGAAATCCGCTCGGTTTTCCTCTTTAATTACGAAGATCACCTTGTCAAATCCGGCTCTCATCGCATCGTAGACGGAATAATCGACGATAAATTCGCCGCATGGACCGACGGGATCTATTTGCTTTAAGCCACCGTAGCGAGAACCCATTCCCGCCGCCATTATAACAAGCGTCATTGTAAATACTTCCTTACGTTAAGAATTGGTGCTGTAGTTGGGTGCTTCTTTTGTTATGCTGATATCGTGCGGGTGAGATTCACGCAAGCCCGCATTCGTTATTCTTACAAATTGACCGTGTTCACGCAGATACTCGACAGTGGGAGCTCCGCAATAGCCCATACCGGAACGGATACCGCCGACAAGCTGGAATACCGTGTCGGACAAGCTGCCTTTGAACGGCACGCGACCTTCGACACCCTCGGGAACGAGCTTCTTCGCATTTGTTTGGAAATATCTGTCTTTTGAACCCTTATCCATTGCGGCAAGCGAACCCATGCCTCTGTAGACCTTGAAGCGTCTGCCCTGATATATCTCGCAATCTCCGGGGGATTCCTCACAGCCGGCAAACAGAGAGCCTATCATGATCACCTCCGCACCTGCGGCAAGAGCCTTTACGCAGTCGCCCGAATACTTGATGCCGCCGTCGGCTATGACGGGAATATCGTATTTTGCCGCCTCACACGCAACATCGTAGATAGCCGTTATCTGCGGAACGCCTATACCTGCGATGATTCTCGTAGTACATATCGAGCCGGGACCTATTCCGACCTTGACCGCATCCGCACCTGCTTCGATAAGGTCGTGTGCCGCTTCGGCGGTGGCTATATTGCCCGCAATAAGCTGGCATTCGGGGAAGCGTGTCTTTACACGGCGAACCGCTTCGGATATTCCTTTCGAATGACCATGTGCGGAGTCAAGCACGAGTACGTCTGCACCTACCGCAAGAAGCTTTTCGGCACGCTCCACAACATCGGGTGTCGCACCAATTGCCGCTCCGCAGAGAAGTCTGCCTGCGGCATCTTTTGCACTGTTCGGATATTTCGAAGCCTTTTCGATGTCCTTTATCGTAATAAGACCGGTAAGTCTGCCGTCCGAATCGACAAGCGGAAGCTTTTCTATTTTATGATGACGGAGTATCTCCTGTGCCTGCTCGAGCGTAGTGCCTCTCGGAGCGGTTACAAGGGCTTCGCAAGTCATGACCTCGGAGATCTTCATGCTGTGGTCGTCAAGGAAACGCATATCTCTGTTTGTGATAATGCCTACGAGCTTTTTGTCCTCGTTGCATATCGGAACACCGGATATGCGATATTTTTTCATAAGGTCGTTTGCCTCGTAAACGTAATTATCCGGCGAGAGGTAAAAGGGATTTGTTATGACACCGTTTTCGGAACGCTTTACACGTTCTACCTCGTCTACTTGACGCTCTATTGTCATATTTTTGTGAATGATACCGATACCGCCTTCGCGTGCTATGGCGATCGCAAGCTCTGCCTCGGTGACCGTGTCCATTGCCGCAGACATGAGCGGAATGTTGAGCCGTATCTTCTTCGTAAGACGTGTACCTAAGCTTACCTCGGCGGGAAGTACGTCACTTTTTGCGGGAATAAGAAGCACGTCGTCAAACGTAAGACCCTCCTTGTAAAACTTTTCATTTGCGTTACAATTAAGCATATTCGACCTCTTTTCTTTTAGTTTATTAAACATAAATTGTATACCAAATCGGCGAATTTGTCAACACATATTTCACCGTTTAATGCAAAGAATCTGTAAATTTACAAAAGCAAGCACGTATCGCAAGTCAATTGAGCTTTATACTGTTGCTTTCGATATAATCGGAAATTGCACGAAGCGTGGGAACGGATTGCACGTCGCCTCTCCGTGTTCCGGATATCGCATATGCGACATTCGCTATGCAGACCGCCTGTCTGATGTTTTTGGTTTTCATATAGTCGGCACACATTACAGAGCCGAATACCTCGCGACAGCCCGACGTATCGACACTGTCAACGGGAAAAGTACCTATTATTTCGTGATATTTTCCGTCATAGATGAAGCTTCCTCGTTCGGGCATACGCAAAATTATGTATTTTGCATCGTAAAACTTTGACAGTGCCATGCAGGCGGGCAGACATTTTTCATACAGATCGACCTCGACTCCGCAATAATTATATACCTCGTCACCGTCGAGTATAAGTGCCTCAAGCGACGGTAACAAGCTCGGCGAGATCGTCGGCTTTGATTTTAGCGGTTGGAAGAATATCGGTATATCCTGCCTGCTTGCGTGCTTCATGGCACAGAGGACAAGCTCGTCCGATAACTGCGATTGAATGTAAAGTGCATCGGGATAACAGGTGAAAGCGTTTTCTATATCGTCGTATGCGAGGCTGTCACAGCACATCGGGAATCTTACGGTACGTCTGCCGCCGGATTGTTCGTTCATCGAAATGATCATGCCCGTCTTGCTTTTCGGTTCGGAACGGACAAAACGAGTGTCTATACCCTCGCCTTGCAAAAATGCCTTGAGTTTTTCGCCCTCGTAGTCGCCGCCGACCTTCGAGCAAAGTATACAGCCGCTCCCGTAGCGTGCAATGGCAACGGCGGCACTCGCCGTTATTCCGCCGGGATAAATGTAATAATTCGTACCGATGCATTCTCCGCCGAGCAACGGCAAGGACGGAAGAAAAGTGTGCATGACGGCATATATTCCGCCGACGATAAGTATTCTTTCGTTCATTTTTTGTTCCCTACCTTTCATATGACATCACGGCAATTCTTGAAGGTCCGCTCGCCGTATTTAAGAATCGAATCCGAAGTCGATACTTCATTTTACCATATTTTATTGATTTTGTAAACAGAATTTTCGGTTTTGTTGTTAATTTTTTTGTTTTTTCGGCGAAAAAAAGCGAATATATCGAAAAAAATCCGTTCCGCATGATATATTCGACAAAAATTACTTGACAAAAACCGATTTTAAGAATATCATAATAAAAAACGCGTAAGGAGATAGAATATGAGTAAGGTTCTTTTGATAAACGGCAGTCCGCATGAGTATGGTTGTACATATACGGCACTGTCCGAGCTTGCGGCAACGCTCGAAAAAAACGGAATACAGACGGAAATGTATCATATCGGTACAAAACCGATGGCGGGCTGTATAGCCTGTAAAAAGTGCTTCAATACGGGAAAATGCATATTCGAGGACGGAGTGAACGAAATATCCGCAAGACTTGACGAATTTGACGGAATAGCTGTAGGCTCGCCCGTATATTACGCCGGACCGTCGGGGCAGCTATGCTCGTTTCTCGACAGATTGTTCTATACCTCGGGCAAACGGCTTAAGGGTAAGCCTGCCTGTTGCGTTGTAAGCTGCCGCAGAGGCGGTGCGAGTGCGGCTTTCGACAGGCTGAATAAGTATTTCACAATATGTAATATGCCCGTCGTCCCGTCGCAATATTGGAATCAGGTCCACGGCTCATGCCCGGAGGACGTTTTGCGGGACGAGGAGGGACTTCAAACCGTGAGAACGCTGGCTCAAAACATGGCATGGATGATAAAATCGCTCAAAAATTCGGAAAGACCCGCATATGAGCCGACTGTGAGAACAAACTTTATTCGCTGAAAGACCGACTCTTGATGCCTAAAAAAACAGGCGGCTGCCATAATGATGATATGCCGTAACGAAGGTTTTGAAAACGAAGGGTAAAGGAAATCGGTGCGGTATATCGCGGAAACGGAAATCGTGGATAAGGAAATCATGTTTGCATAATGTAACGCATTAACCGCAAAAAAACGGAGGGTAGGTGTCAAACGCCTTGCTCTCCGCTCTTTGCTTTACCGATGTTTGAAAATCAAGCATTGTAATTGAAAAAGCGTTACATTGTATTGTTTCTTTCAAAACGATAATATCTGTTCACAAAAAAGTTTCGTTTTCCGCAGTGTAATATCGAAAAAAGTATTGTAATTTCAAGGACTTTATGCTATACTTAATTAAAAACAAATGTCCTGAATTGAGGAGGTGACCGGGTGGCTAATTATACAGAGGAGCATTGGAACGAAAA
>CAZCJU010000051.1:0-13274 GCA_964498965.1 uncultured Lachnospiraceae bacterium | reverse complement strand
CGAAAATGTATCTGTCGGAAACGATCGGAATTGTACACTTATGAAAAAAATTTACGTATATAGTCTGTTATCTCGTTTGTGTTTTTTTCGGGTTCAATGTATCTATTGTATTCGTTTGAAGCAATGAACAAGCTGTCGCCGATAATGTTGTAGGCGAACGCTTTATTTTTGTTTTTTGCGGAAATATAAAGCGTACCGTCGTCGATCCTGTACGAATACCTGACCGAGTTTATCGTCATAGTTCCGTCTTTATTAAACGAGTATTGCTGACCGTCTTTCTCCCATTTTCCCAAAAGCAGTGGATCTGTCGATCGCTTGCCGCACGAGGCAAGCAACAGGAATGTCGTTATCGACAAGACAAGTGCGATGTTTTTTCTCATGTTTCGCTCCGTGATAATAACAAGTTGAATAAAATATATTCAAAGCTATTATTACCGTGTTTATATGCCTTATTCGTCAGAGCAAAGGAGCGAATGCACGAATTATTCCGTAGGCAATACGCTTGAATGGCATATTTTTCGCAAAATCTTCCGGTATTTGCTCGCAAACATCGAGCGTTGACATGATATCGTCCTTAATTTCGAAAACGGTTTTCGAATGGGCAAGCCAAACTCCGCATTCATAATGCAGATATAAACTTCTGTAATCAAGATTCACCGTTCCAATAGTTGCGTACTTGTCGTCGCAAACGAACATTTTCGCATGAACAAATCCGGGCGTATATTCGAATATTTTCACGCCGCTGTCGAGTAGGATCTCGTAATTCGCACGTGTTACGAAAAAAACGAAACGCTTGTCCGGAATGTGAGGCGTGATTATTCTTACGTCTACTCCGGATTTTGCGGCATTGCACAGTG
The DNA here is from genome assembly GCA_964498965.1 of uncultured Lachnospiraceae bacterium. Lineage (GTDB taxonomy): Bacteria > Bacillota > Clostridia > Oscillospirales > CAG-272 > CAZCJU01. Next base: position 12,417 of record CAZCJU010000051.1, on the reverse strand, counting down.
CGGTAGTCATTTCGTTTTCGATTATGAGATACGGTGTCGTTATATAAAGATATTTCTTTGCCGAATAGATCAAATTTAAATATACATTTTGTCCTACAGGCTCATCGTCAAGCGGATTATCCGAATAGGGAATTATATACCCGTCGCTTTTTTCGTCGGCTTCTCCGTAGTATACGAAATCCGTTATGTTTTCCTCATGCTTTGTCACGTACTCCCACATCCCCAAAAACATGACCGTAAGGCTTGTTACGGCACGCCCTTTGAGCATTACGGAGGTATCCTTCCAGTGACCGCACCTTTGTTGCCTGTTGATGTATTCATCCGCAATATTAATACCGCCGGTGAAGCCGACTTTGCCGTCTATTACGCATATCTTGCGGTGATCTCTATTATTGAGTCGCGGCGAAAGCTCCGGCTTGATCCTGTTGAAAACACAGCATTTGATTCCGAATCGCTCCATTTTTTGCGGATAATCTTTGCTTAAACCGACAATGCTACCGAAATCGTCATATATGATTCTTACATCAACTCCGCTTTTTGCCTTGTCTTTCAAAATTTCCAAAACAGAATTCCACATCTCTCCCTCTCGTATTATGAAGTATTCGAGAAAAATGAAATGCTCCGCCTTGTTAAGCTCCTCGAGCAATATCTCCAGTTTAGCCTCGCCTGACGGCAGAAGCTCGGAATAATCGTTGGCGTATGCGGGTGCATAAGCATTGTATTGCAGATAATTTGCCTGTTTCTGACCGTCCGGATCGTCGTTTATGGGAATTATCGAATCAAAATACGAGCAAAGCTTTTTTTGTTCTTTGTCTATGATGATCATTTTTTTCTTTTTTCGTTCGGAAAGCTTGTGCGAACCGAAGGTAAGATAAAGAATAGCACCGAAGATCGGAAATACGATCATCGGAAACAGCCATGCGATCTTATATGCGGGGTTTCCGTTTTTTTCGAGAATGAGCAACGAGCATATAAGTCCGAGAATAATAGAACAGATCTGAAATAAGAGGTAATATTCGCTGAATTTTAAAACAAATAAAAGAATCAGTACTATTTGCAGCAGAAACAGAAATCCCGTGATAACGGCACGGCTTACGAGTATACGAAAAAATTTACGCATATTTACCTCCTGTTGTGATGATATTTAATGATAACACAATAATGTGAATAAATCAATAACCGCACGACTTGACTTTGTTCGCCGAAAAAAATCAAATCCGAATGTAAAAATTGCTTTTTTTCTATTGCATTTTTAAGTCGGATTTGATATAATATATTTGTTTAATATTTTTTACGCCGTCAAAAAACGAATGCCGTTGCGGCAGTGAGGAGAAGATATGATAATTAAACCGAGAGGAACTATGGATATTTTGCCGGAACAGGTTTCGGCATGGCAATATGTTGAGGAAAAAGCAAGAGAAATCTCGCAAAAATACGGCTTCGGCGAGATCAGATTTCCGACGTTTGAACAAACCGAGCTTTTTGCGAGAGGTGTCGGCGATACTACGGACGTAGTACAAAAGGAAATGTATACTTTTTTCGATAAGGATAACCGCTCTATGACGCTTCGCCCCGAGGGTACGGCGTGTATTGCCAGAAGCATCGTGGAAAACGGCAAATGCTCCGACACGATGCCCTTGAAGCTTTATTACCTTATCAGTTGCTTCAGATACGAAAAACCCGCTTCGGGAAGATACAGGGAGTTCTATCAGTACGGCGTCGAAATGTTCGGTGCCGATTCACCCGCCGCAGACGCTCAGGTCATCGCTCTTGCATACGATTTGGTAAAAGCTCTTGAGATCAAAAATGTAACACTCGATATCAATTCGATCGGTTGCCCGAAATGTCGCCCGATATATAAGCAGGCACTTGTCGAATATTTTAAAAAATATGAGAATAAGCTTTGCGATACCTGTAAGGGAAGACTTGTCAACAATCCATTGCGTATTCTCGACTGCAAATGCCACGAATGTGCGGAAATTGCGAAAAACGCACCGATTACACTCGATTATCTGTGCGACGAATGTAAAGAACATATGAACGAAGTCGAAAACGCCCTCAAAGAGATGAATATCGATTACAGAATAGATACGGGTATAGTAAGAGGTCTGGACTACTATACGAAGACCGTGTTTGAAATCACCGGTCCGGCAGAGCCGGATAAGGACGGTAACGAAAAGAAGCTCGCTTTGGGTGGCGGAGGAAGATATGACGGACTCGTAAAGGAGATCGGCGGCCCTCAGCTTTCCGGCATCGGTTTTGCAATGGGCATTTCGCGTCTTATTACCGCAATGGAGCTTTCCGGTGTAATACCGCCTTGCGAACAGAGAATTTTGCTGTATATTGCTTCACTCGGTAAAAATGCACAGATAAAAGCACTCGGTATCGTTAAAGAACTTATCGGTGAGGGAATACGTGCCGAAAGCGATATCGTGGGGAGAAGCCTCAAGGCTCAGATGAAATATGCCGATAAGATCAAATGCCGTTATACGCTGATCTTGGGTGACGACGAGCTTGCAAGCGGAAAAGCTATGCTGCGAAATATGGAAAACGGCGAGCAAAAAGAAATCTGCATAAGCGAATGCCTGCAAATAATGAAAAAAATTAACGAGGTTGATGCCTCTGCCAAATAAGGAGATATTTTATCATGGCCGAATTATTCACAAAAGAAGATAAAAGAACACATTATTGCGGAAAATTGAACGCAGAAAACATAGGACAAGTTGTTTGCGTTTGCGGTTGGGTGCAAAGGGTGCGTGATCTCGGCGGTTTGATCTTCGTCGATTTGCGCGACAGAGAGGGAATCGTACAGTTGTCATTTGATGAAAACACGCCGAAGGACGTATTTGATAAGGCATTTTCACTGCGTTCGGAGTTCGTGATTTCCGTCAAAGGTACGGTGCGTGCGAGAGCCGAGGGAGCGGTAAATAAAAAAATACCGACAGGCGAGATAGAGATCCGGGCAACAAGCTTGAAAATTCTTTCTGCCGCACAAACTACGCCTTTTGAAATTACGGACAGTGCAAACGTTCACGACGAAACATTGCTTAAGTACAGATATCTCGATCTGCGAAGAAGCCATTTGCAGAGAAATATGAAAATGCGTCATGAGATCGCACGTCAGGCACGCGAATATTTCTACGAAAACGGCTTTTACGAGATTGAAACTCCGATGCTGATGAAGCCCACACCGGAGGGAGCGAGAGATTATCTCGTGCCGTCGAGAATCCAAAACGGAAAATTTTACGCATTGCCTCAGTCGCCGCAAATATATAAGCAGCTACTGATGCTTTCGGGGTTTGACAGATACATTCAACTCGCACGTTGCTTTCGCGACGAGGATCTGCGTGCCGACAGACAGCCCGAATTCACTCAAATAGATCTCGAAATGTCTTTTGCGGACGAGGAAGACATTATGACTGTTGTGGAAGGCTTTATTGCACGACTTTTTGACAAAGTGCTGGGCGAAAATGTTACACTCCCCATCCGCAGAATGACTTACAACGAGGCGATGAACCGCTACGGTTCCGATAAGCCCGATACGAGATTCGGTATGGAAATTTGCGATTTATCCCAGATCGTAGCCGATTGCGGCTTTTCCGTGTTCACAACCGCCGTTGAGAACGGCGGCTCCGTAAGAGGTATCGTTGCCAAAGGTGCGGCAAAGACACTGTCGAGAAAAGAAATAGACAAATTGACCGAAGTGGTAAAGGGAATAGGTGCAAAGGGAATGGCATATATCCGCTTTGTCGATGATACCCCGAATTGCTCGTTCGCAAAATTCATAACAACGGATAAGCTTAATGAAATAATGAGTGCACTCGGTTGCGAAAAAGGCGATTGTGCATTCATTATCGCCGACAAAAACAAAGTCACGCTCCCCACGCTCGGATATCTGCGTTCTTATCTTGCGAAACTGCTCAAATACGAGCTTAAGAGCTATAATTTTCTGTGGATCACCGAATTTCCGTTTTTCGAGTGGGACGAGGATTCGAAAACATGGGTGGCAATGCATCACCCGTTCACTATGGTGCTTGACGAATGCCTTGAATACCTTGATACGAATCCCGAACTTGTTCGTGCCAAAGCATATGACCTTGTGCTTAACGGAACGGAATTGCTTTCCGGCTCGATAAGAATAACAGATTACGAACTGCAACAGAGAATGTTTAAGCTTCTCGGTTTGACCGAGGAGGAGATAAACGCAAAATTCGGATTCCTCGTAGACGCATATAAATACGGTGCCCCCCCGCACGGCGGTGCGGGCATAGGTCTTGACCGCTTGACAATGATAATGTGCGAAGCGGATTCGCTTCGCGATGTTATCGCTTTCCCGAAAGTTCAAAATGCGTCCGAACCTATGTCCTCCTGTCCTTCGTATCCCGACGACAAAGCATTGTCGGAGTTGGGACTTGAAGTGAAAAATACAGTCAGAGAATGAGTGTGCAATGAAAGTAAACATATTTGATCCCGAAATGGAGTGCATGAAACGCTCCGATATGGAAAAACTGCAACTCGAAAGACTTAAGTATATAGTCGATTATTGCTATAATAACGTGCCGTTTTACAGAAAAAGACTCGATGAGGCGGGAGTTACGGCAGATAAGCTGAAAACACTTGATGATGTAAAATATATCCCGTATACAACAAAATCCGACTTGAGGGATACATATCCGTTCGGTATGTTTTCCGTGCCGAAAAAGGAGCTTGTGCGGATACACGCTTCCTCGGGAACTACGGGAAATCCGACGGTGGTCGGATATACTAGAGAGGATATGGAAAATTGGACGGAGCAGGTGGCACGTCAATGCGTTGCGGCAGGAGCGACGGAAGACAGCGTCGTGCAGATATGCTTCGGGTACGGAATGTTTACCGGTGCGTTGGGTCTGCATTACGGACTCGAACGGATCGGTGCGACAGTTGTGCCGACCTCAAGCGGAAATACCGAAAAGCAACTGAAGTTTATGCGAGATTTCGAAACGGACACGATAGTCGCAACGCCGTCATATTGTATGTACTTGGCTGAAGCGGCACACGAGCGAGAATCGGAATTTCCGATGAATATGTACAAATTAAAGCTCGGTCTGCTCGGCAGTGAGGGAAGTACTCCCGAAATGCGTAGGGAGATCGAAGATCGTTGGGGCAACGGCTTTTTCGCAACAGATAATTACGGAATGAGCGAATTAAACGGTCCCGGAATGAGCGGAGAATGTGTGTTCCGAAGCGGCTTGCATATTTGCGAGGATCACTTTTTGTGCGAAATCATAGATTCCGCAAGCGGCGAAGTCTTGCCGAAAGGCTCGACAGGAGAACTGGTCGTAACTAACCTTACCAAAAAAGGCATTCCGATGCTGAGATATCGTACTAAAGATATTACAAATATAAACTATGATGCGTGTGCGTGCGGCAGAACAAGTGCGAGAATGCATAAGGTGATAGGCAGAGCGGACGATATGCTTAAGATCAGAGGCGTAAACGTGTTCCCGACGCAGATCGAAAGTGCTTTGATCGGTATCAATCAAATATCACCGTATTATCAGCTCATAGTACGTCGTGCGAATTTTTCCGATTCCCTCGAGGTGCGTGTAGAGCTTATCGACAGCTCGCTCTTGACAAAATACGGTGAGCTTGAAGCTCTGCAACGTAATGTGTATAATAAGATAAAATCGGTGCTTGGCATAGATATAAAGGTCACGCTTGTTGAACCGAAGTCGATCGAAAGATTTTCGGGAAAAGCAAAACGTATAATCGATCTGCGAGGCGAAGCGTAATAATGGAGAATAGTATGAAAAAAACACTTCTTTTGGGAAATGAAGCCGTTGCACGAGGTCTTTACGAAGCGGGTGTGAAGGTCGTTTCCGCATACCCCGGTACTCCGTCAACGGAAATTACCGAGGCGGTAAGTAAGAACAGTGAAATATATTCCGAATGGGCACCTAACGAAAAGGTTGCATTCGAGGTTGCATTCGGTGCGGCAACAGGCGGGGTTCGTTCGTTTTGTGCGATGAAGCACGTCGGCTTGAATGTCGCCGCAGATCCGCTCTATACCGCATCTTATATCGGCGTGAACGGTGGCATGGTCTGTGCGGTTGCCGACGACCCCGGAATGCATTCAAGCCAAAACGAACAGGATTCCAGACACCATGCGATAGCCGCCAAAGTCCCCATGCTCGAACCGTCCGATTCCGCCGAGTGCCTTGAATTTACAAAATTGGCATACGAACTCAGCGAAAAGTACGATACACCCGTGCTTATAAGACTTTCAACGAGAATTTCGCATTCCCGTTCGCTTGTTACCCTGTCGGAAAGACAGAATATCGAGGTTAAAGAGTATAACAAAAACATTCAAAAGAATGTTATGATGCCGGCTATGGCGAAACTCAGACACGCCGCCGTTGAAAAACGAACTGAAGCACTTGTATGCTATGCGGAAGAATGCGAGATCAACAAAATCGAAAATTACGGTGCGGATATCGGTATTATATGTGCCGGCTCGACATATATGTACGCACATGAAGCACTCGGAGAAAAGGTCGATTACTTAAAGCTCGGTATCGTAAACCCATTGCCCGTAGAGCTGATAAAAAAATTCGCAAAAGGCAAGAAAATAGTGTATGTTTGCGAAGAGCTTGACAATATAATCGAAACGCATTGTAAAGCACACGGCGTAGCCGTCATCGGCAGGGAAGTGTTTTCGCCGCTCGGCGAGTACAATCAAAACGTCATTGCCGAAGCACTCGGATTGCAAAAACGGGAGCATATCGAATATCCCGAAAAAATTCCCGCCCGTCCTCCGGTGCTTTGTGCGGGATGTCCTCACAGAGGCTTCTATTATGCCATAAAAAAGTGTAATCTCTATGTAAGCGGCGATATTGGCTGCTATACCTTGGGAGCGGCAAGTCCGCTTTGTGCGATCGATTCCTGCGTGTGTATGGGTGCTTCCGTTTCGGGCTTGCATGGCTTTAATCTCGCAAGAGGTGAGGAAAACAGATCGCTTGCCGTTATAGGCGATTCCACATTTACGCATTCGGGGATAACTGGACTTATCGATATCGTGTATAATAAGGGATTTTCTACCGTCGTCGTACTCGATAATTCGATAACCGGTATGACGGGTCATCAGAATAATCCTTGTAACGGATATACGATTAAAAACGAGCCTACCGTAAGCGTAGATCTCGAAGCACTTGCCCATGCTGTCGGGATCAACCGCGTGAGCGTGGTCGATCCATTGAATGTTACGCAGGTAAGGGAGACCGTCGAAAGAGAGCTTGCCGTAAAAGAGCCGTCGCTTATAATATCGCGACGCCCGTGTGCGTTGCTTAAGTCCGTTAAGCATAAAAAAGCACTTAAGGTCGATTCCGAACGCTGTATCGGTTGCCGCTCGTGTCTAAACGTAAGCTGTCCCGCAATATCGGTTGTAGCGTATGAAAACGGCAAAAAAGGAAAAGCCGTCATCGACGAAAATCAATGCTTGGGTTGCGGCGTTTGTACATATGCTTGCCCGAAAAATGCGATAATCGGAGAATGTGAGGCGTAAATATGGTTAAAAATATTTTAATAGTCGGTGTAGGGGGACAGGGAACACTCCTTTCCTCGAAAATCATGGGAAAAGTATTCTCCGAACAGGGCTATGACGTTAAAGTCGGTGAAGTACACGGAATGTCACAGCGGGGTGGCTCGGTGGTCACATACGTGAGATACGGCGATAAAGTATATTCGCCCGTTATTTGCGAAGGAGAAGCCGATGTTATCGTTTCGTTTGAACAGCTTGAAGCCGCACGTTGGTTGCCGTATTTGAGAAAAGGCGGAGTCCTTATTACGAATACCCAAAAAATAGATCCCATGCCCGTCATCTCCGGCGTAGCCGAATATCCCGAAAACGTGATCGAAATCGTAAAGAGTCTCGGCGTTAAGGTGATATGTGCCGATGCACTTAAGCTCGCCGAAACGGCGGGATCCGTAAAAAGCGTAAATATGGTCCTGCTCGGTATGGCGGCTAAATTTCTTGAAATCGATGAAAATAAATGGATCACCGCAATAGGAGAATCCGTACCGCCCAAAACGGTGGATATCAATAAAAAAGCGTTTGACTTGGGGTATAAGTCGGGGGAATGATATGGCTGTAAAACAATTGTCGGTCTTTGTCGAGAACAAATCCGGAAGGATCGCCGAGGTTACGAGAATACTCGGTGCGGCAGGCGTAAATGTCCGTGCATTATCGATTGCGGATACGACCGATTTCGGCATTTTGCGTATAATCGTCGATAACCCGCTGCTTGCCGATGGTATATGCAAAAAAGCGGGACTTATGACTGCCCTTACGGAAGTCATTGCTCTGCGTATCGAGGATAAGCCCGGAGCGTTCGGTGCGGCAATGCAGATATTGGCTGATAATGAAATCAGCGTGGAATATATGTATGCCTTTCTTACCCCCGGTGAGGATAAACACGCTTGTGTTATAATCAGTGCCGCAGACAGCGAAAAAGCGACAGAAGCATTGCATATGTGCGGTGTGTATATGCTGAGCGAAAACGAGATTTATTCGCTGTAATGTCGGATCTGCGGAGAAAGTCGAAATGAGGATCCTGTTTGTTTTTACCGGGGGAACGATCGGAAGTACAAGAAGCAACGACACAATAGCGACCGATTCGAAAAAGCCTTATATGCTGCTTGAAAAATATGGCGAAAAATATTCGACTGATTTTTCGTATGATACGATCGAACCTTTTACCGAATTGAGCGAAAATTTTTCGGGCAGGCATATATCGAGCTTGCTTGAACTGATATCCGAGCGTATAAACGGAAATTACGACGGGATCATCGTAACTCACGGAACGGATACTCTTGCTTACTCGGCTTCGGCTTGCGGATATGCATTCGGAAACCAATGTATACCGATCTGTCTTGTTTCTTCAAATTATCCTATAGAGGACAAAAGACAAAACGGGACATCAAACCTTCATGCCGCAATCGAAATCATCCGTTCCGGTGATATCCGCGGCACAATCGTTCCGTATAAAAATAATTCGGATACGACGGTTATGTTCCATAGAGGAACGAGAATTTCAAACTCCGTCGCTCTTAACGACGATGTTTTTTCCGTTTTCAATACCGTTATGGGTCATATCGATGACGGAGGAGCTTTTCACCGAAACCCGAATTACGTTGAAAGAAACGATGAGCTTTCAGCTCCCGAAAGCTTCGATTTGTCAGAACAAAGTTACGGAATATTGCGAGTGTTCCCGTACCCGGGAATGATATATCCGAAGATCGATACTCATGTGAAAACGGTTTTGCTTGACACATATCATTCGGGTACGATCGACGGAAAAAGCGAGGCGGTAAAAAGATTTCTTACCAATGCAAATGACTGCGGAGCGAAAATTTTTGTCACGGGAAATGCCGCTTATACAAGTGCGGATATCTTCGATAAGTACGGCGTGATACGTCTTTCGATGTCGCCTGTCGCTGCTTATATGAAACTTTGGCTTTACGAAAATGTCCCGCTTTGCCACGGTGAAGCGTATGCGACACTTTCGCGAGGCGGTGATGTGTTTGAACGGTAAAAACGCCGAATGACGATTGACGATTGGCAAAGACGAAAAAGAATTAAAAATATTCAAATTATCTATTGATTTTTAACTTAATTTATGGTATAATAAAAAAGCAAGCTATGAAATAAGACCATACTAATCGGGGAGGTAGCGGTGTCCTGCACCTGCAATCCGCTGTAGCAGGGAGTAATTCCGACCTTGAGAGATGTGTTTGTACGGTCTGTACCATTTTAATCGATGTTGAAGAGTGAGTCTTGCGCAATTGAAGTCTGCGAACCATGTCAGGTGGGGAACCAAGCAGCATTAAGTGGAATTTTTGATGTGTTGCAAGGGTGCTTACTCCGAGTCGGTTTGCTGGATAACGCGTATTGATGTATTTCGATCGGTCGGTGTATGGTCTTATTTTGTAGCTTGCTTTCTTTACTTTGAGGTGAATGGTGAATAATGTATAAATCGTTATACAGAAAATATCGCCCGACGACCTTTGAAGAGGTGTGCGGACGAGATGAAATTATTGCTATTTTAAAGAACCAAATTAAAAGAGGAAAATTCGCACACGCTTATCTGTTCTGCGGTACAAGAGGAACGGGAAAGACGACCTGTGCGAAAATTCTTGCCCGTGCCGTCAATTGCCTTGATCCCGTAGACGGAAATCCGTGCGGTAAATGCTCGGCGTGTATCGCAATGCAAAGCGGATTGAATACCGATATCGTGGAAATGGACGCTGCAAGCAATAACGGAGTAGGCGATGTAAGAGAATTAATAGATGAGTTGGTATATACTCCCACCGAATTAAAAAAACGTGTCTATATAATCGATGAAGTTCATATGATGTCGCAGTCGGCGTTTAACGCCTTGCTTAAAACTCTCGAAGAACCTCCGGAACACGTGATCTTTATCCTCGCAACAACAGAACTGAATAAATTGCCCGCAACGATAATTTCAAGATGTCAAAGATACGATTTCGACAGACTTCCGAATTCCGTTATTTGCAAAAGATTACGATATGTGGCACAGTGCGAAAATATCGACATTGATGATGAGGCTCTTTTCATTATTGCCAAGCTCGCACAGGGCGGTATGCGTGACGCACTCGTTTATTTAGAATTATGCATGGGAAACGAGGAAAAGATCACGGCAAAAACAGCGTCGAGGCTTTTCGGCGTAACATCGTTTGAACAACTTGCGGTACTGTCGCAGGCGATAACGGAAAACGATATGAGTAAGGTGTTTACTCTGATCGGCGATATTTATAACGGCTCTCAGGAACTGAATGTTTTTTGGGCGGATCTTATCGGATTTTATCGCGATATGCTCATTTGCAAAACGGTTGAAAAATACACGGATTACGTGGAATGCTCGCAACAGCAGGCTGCCACACTTAAAAGTTCCGCACTGAAATATACTAAAGAAAAGCTCGTCGGTCACTTGAAGATCATGAATGATGCACTTTATCTTATGCAGAAAAACCCGTCGCTGAAACGCACAAGTGCCGAATTGGCTCTGATAAAGATGTGTGACCCCACACTCGATTCGTCAAACGAAGCACTGAATGACCGAATATCACAGCTTGAGGATAAATATTCCGCAATCAAGCTCGGAACGGTAAACAGAAATTTTACACCGGGACAAACCGTTAATACCGAAGAAAAAAATGATTCGCATATTGCCGATGCGAATGCCGAAATGCCGACTGATAAAAAATTCGATAAAGCATCCGAATATACCGACGTTTCACCGGTAAATGAGTTAAAATGCGTTAAACGTTGGGTTGATATTGCCGAAAAAATGATGTCGATCAATCCCGCAAGTCGTATGTTTTTGACAGATTCGTCCGCCTACGAGGGCAACGGAAGCTTCTACGTGTTCGTTTCCTCACCTATTTCTTTGAACCTCGCTCAAAAAAACAGAGAAAATATCGTTGATGCGGTGTTTAAAGCCACGGACGGAAAATATGACGACAAAAGTATTATAATTACTCAAAAATCAAATGAAAATGACGGAAAATTCAAATTTATCGACGAATTGGAGTAAGATTTATTCAATACAGAGGCTTGCTCCGCCATTATGCGATCTAATATTAAAGTCGACCGAGTGCTTCTCGGCCGACTTTTTGAATGCGATATCAATCGCTTTAGATGAAATAAACACTTGATAAAAAGACAAAATGTCCCACGCCGATTTCGTAGGTGCGGGACATGATGCGGTTACAAATCTTTACTCCGCACGATTTAAGAAAAGCGGAAAATTCGTTGCGAAAACGTGATTATTGTATCTCCACGCTTACGTGTTTGTTTTCGGAATTCGCCGCAGCTTTGATAAGCGTGCGTATAGCTTTTGCTATTTTCCCGTGTTTTCCGATCACCTTTCCCATGTCGGACGGTGCAACGGAAAGTGTAAGCCTGATGTCGCCGTTGTCGTCTGTATTCTCGACTACGGTCACCTCGTCCGGGAACTCTACAATAGCTTGTGCGGTGTCCGAAAGAAGCTGCTTGAAAGAAATCATTTTCAATTACCGTTCCTTACATTGAGCCGGGAATGCAAATTATTTTACAATACCCGATTTTGAAAGAAGTGCTTTTACCGTGTCGGTGGGTTGTGCGCCGCAGGAAAGCCATTTCTGTGCCTTCTCCGCGTCTATGTTTACCGTTGCGGGATCGGTAAGCGGATTGTAAGTACCTATCTCCTCGATGAATCTTCCGTTTCTGGGAGAACGCGAATCGGCAACCACTACACGATAGTAGGGAGCCTTTTTAGCACCGATTTTGTTAAATCTGATTTTTACTTCCATGTTGAATTTCCTCCGTAATTATATAATTATTTTTTATTAAAAGCCCCGTTACGGGTAAATGTTACGTAT
>CAZCJU010000050.1:0-13336 GCA_964498965.1 uncultured Lachnospiraceae bacterium | reverse complement strand
TGCGATCCTTACGTTGTCGTCTTTAACACTTGTATAAACATCGTCATATCCGTATGCACCGTGACAGACAAATGACAGCAGTATGCAGAATACAATTAAATAAGAGGCAGATCTTATCGTTCGCAAAGCTCTTTCAGAGTGCCGAAGCGGTACCCATCCTCCTCCCAACGTGTTAAAAGCGTATCCATTATATCCGCATTCGTTTTCGATGTCGGGTGAAGCAGTATAACCATTCCGTTGTGCGTGTTTTTCATGATAAGATTTACGGCTTTATCCGGATCCGGCTGCTTATCGTTGTCCCAATCGGCATACGCAAAGCTCCAAAATACTGTGCTGTAGCCGAGTTCGTTTGCAAATTTAAGATTTTGCTCCGAAAATTTTCCCTCCGGCGGACGATAGAAATGCTCCATGCATTTACCTGTAAGCTCGTTGTACGTGCTTGAAAGACCGACAAGCTCCTTTTCAAATTCCTCTTTATCGGTAAAGCGAGTCATGTCCTTGTGATGCTGTGTGTGATTGCAGACCTCGTGTCCCTCGTCTGCCATTCTGCAAACAAGCTCGGTGTTTCTTCGTATAAGATTGTCAAGAATAAAAAACGCTCCGTGTGCATTGTGTTCTTTAAGCACATCGAGTATTCTTTCGACGTTTCCGTTCTCGTATCCGGCATCAAAGGTGAGATATATCACCTTTTCATCGCTTTTGCCGATATAGTATCCGCCGTTCTCGACGATAAAGGAAAATTCCTTTTCGAGCGTCGGTTGCGAATGGTCGGACCTACGCATGCAATAATATGAATACGACTGAGTGACACAGTGTGCCGAGGCGAACAGACGCAACGGTAAGCTCGAAAGAAGAAATAACGCCGTAATATATTTTATTTTTTTAATATATTTCATAATATTTTATATTTTCTCCGTTTGTTTGTGCCGTGACCTTGATTTTTAAGGTGAAAAAGCTTTCTTAAATATTTTTCGCATCGTCGATATAAATAAACGGATAAAAAAATGGAATTTCTTCAAACTGTGATTTCTTTGATGATTTTTTTGTAAAAATGTGATTGACAAGTGAAGCGGTATATGATAAAATAATGAGATAAGAAAATACCGTATGCTCGGGAGGTGAGGCTTGTGAAAAACGAAAACGAAGAACGCGATGATTTTTGGAATATAGAAAATATGTTGCCGAAAAGATCTGTCGAGCGTTCCGTAAATGTCGATACGGAGCCTGTTACGATAGAGCTGGGTGAAACCGACGGGCAGGACGGAGAAAAGATAAAAAGAACGGAACGAAACGAAAAAGCGAGAAAAATAATCGAGAGCTTTGAAAAAAAAAACCATGAATTATTGTCGGAATATAAGCCCGACAATCCGTATATTGTGTCGGTCAAGATTTATGAGTGGCCTACGAAGTATACATTTTACGAAAGATTCGCACAGCTCGGAAAAAAATATCTCAATGTTACCGTAAACAAATGCGAATACGTTCCGTTTTTCTCTTATACACCGCAGTATAATCAGATGACCGTGAAGCAATTGCGTTACTATATTTGGTGGAGAACTAATTTCAAAAAAGGAATATATCTTGTTGCCGATATCAATTATATATGTCTGTATATATATGAGCTTATAAATGTGGACGGCGATGAAACCGATGAAGTAAAGCTTGAGCATATGGCAAAACTCTGGCTTGCATATCGCAAAGAGTTTCCTCGGCTCGACAGCCTGATCGGCGAATGGCTGTGCGATTTTTGCCTGATACATCAGCTTCCTCCTCCACCCGAAATATCGGAAATTTCCGGGGAAATATCACATATCGTATCGTTAAGAGAGTTTTATTCGGCAAATTCAACGCACGGAGGCGAGCAGGAGCTGCGTTCGTTTATTATAAAAAACAATCGATATGATTTTACCCGCTCGCTCCTTTACAGTGATAAAACGAAGTCCATGTTCGAAAAACATTTGATCTCGGCGGCGGTTTTTGCGGTGGATGCCACAGATGCCGCAGGTATGGGCAAAATTTCTTCCGGTACTGTTAAAATGTCAAGAGATGCGTACAGCGGTGCTTTGTGCATATGTGAAAAAAAACGCAGGATCGACATAGAGTATTATTCGATCTCACACCCGTACAGATCGGGTCCGCTTATAACATTGCTTGTTAAGTATTCGGAAAATAAGCTCAGAGAATATCTCGGAGCGAAAAGCCGCCTAAATACAAACGGTTTGCCTCAGAATATGAAAAATGCGGTTGACGAGTATTACGATCGGAATTTGCCTAAAAAACAAAGCGTGACGGATGAATCCGAACAGCTTGAGAAAAAACGGTATGAAATGTATGAAGTACTCGACAACACACTTGACATAAACAAAGCCGTGTCACTCGAAAACAACTCTTGGCAAACCGCCGCAATCCTTACGGCAGACGAAACGAAAAACAACGATGAAAACGATTCGGTAAAAGTAAACCTGCGGCAAGAATCCGAAAATAAATCGGGAAATAACGTCGAAGTTGAGTGTGAGAACGAATACGAACAGCTGTACGCAGCGTTTTCTAAATTTCAAAAAAGGTTCTTCGACTTGATTTACGACGGAAAAATCAACGATGCCGAATCGTTGTGTAAGAGTAACGGCATGTTGCCGCAGAGCGTTGCGGACGAGATCAACGCTCTTGCCTTTGAAATAACGTCCGATATAATAATCGAACAAATGCAAATAATCGGAGATTACAGAGATGAATTCAAACGAGATTAAAATACCGAAAAGAATACTTGCTTCGATAATATCATCGATTTCGGCGGGCGTAGTACCGAGAATGGGTACACCGTATATAGCGATCGGACGTGACGACGAGATAAGTGCCGTTTTGTCGGATCTCGAAAACGTTTCCGACGGCGGTGCCGGCATGCGATTTATTATAGGAAAATACGGATCGGGAAAAAGCTTTCTTATGCAACTGATAAGAGGTTATGCACTTGATCGTGATTTCGTAACGGCAGATGCGGATCTGTCACCCGAAAGACGCTTTTGCGGTACAAAGGGAACCGGACGGGCAACATATAGAGAACTTATGAAAAATCTCGCATCGAAAAGCTCTCCCGACGGCGGTGCATTGTTCGGTATTATAACGAAATATTTTTCATGTCTTCGCTCAAGCGTGGCATCGGTCGGAATTTTGCCCGACAACGAAAATTTCGATTGCGAGGTCGAAAAGCGTTTGTTTGACCTGTCCGCAGAGCTTCAAGCGTATGTCGGCGGCTTTGATTTTTCGTTTGTGCTGTTGAAGCTGTACAAGGCGGAAATAAACGGAGATGAGATGACACGGGGAGAATGTGTGAGATGGCTCCGTGCGGAGTATACGACAAAAACGGAAGCAAGACACGCACTCGGTGTCGGAAGCATAATAGACGATGACAACTGGTACGACTATATAAAGCTGTTTGCCGTGTTTTTCAGAAGTATCGGATATAAAGGCTTTGTCGTTTTCATCGACGAATGCGTTAATTTGTATAAAATATCCAACAGAATCAGCCGTGAAAACAATTACGAGAAAATTCTTTCAATGTTTAACGATACACTTCAGTGCAAAGCCGAAGGACTTGAATTGATTCTCGGAGGAACACCTCAGTTTCTCGAAGACTCAAGACGAGGTCTGTATAGCTATGAGGCACTCAGAAGTCGCCTGTTCGATGGGTATTTCGATACGGGAAAATACAAAAATTTGATCGGTCCGTTGATCAGATTGAAACGTCTGTCGAACAGCGAGCTGCTTGCATTGATAATGCGTATCACACGCTTGCACGCACAGTACTATTCCGTTGAGCCGCATATTACGGATGCGGAAATGGTGCTGTTTTTGAATAAATGCTTGGCACGTGCCGGAGCGGAAACACTGATAACTCCGCGTGAAATGATAAGAGATTATATGTCCTTGCTGAACGTGCTTATGCAAAATCCCGAAGTAACTGCGGCAGAGCTTATCAATACGGAGGAATATACCGCAAATGCGGTCGGAAAAAATAACGAAAACGACGATGATGACGGAGCGGTAAGCCTCGACGAAATAGAGATCTAAGCTTGCGGACACGCAAAAGAGAAAAAAGCGACGAAACGAAAGGAAAAATGATATGTCGGATATATTCGGAAAATTTGCACCGTTTATTCAGGACTATATTTATAATAGCGGTTGGGAAAACCTGCGTGAAGTGCAAACACAAGCCGCAAAAGTGCTTTTCGATACCGAAAATCACCTTCTGTTGACCTCGCAAACAGCATCCGGAAAAACGGAAGCGGCATTTTTTCCCATAATATCCATGATGTACGAGGATGAACCGCAAAGCGTCGGAGTACTGTATATCGCACCGCTTAAAAGCCTGATAAACGATCAATTTTATCGACTTGACGAAATTTTGGATGAAAGCTCTATACCCGTGTTTCATTGGCACGGCGATGTGGGTGCGTCGCATAAAAACAAATTGCTTAAAAATCCTCGCGGTATTTTACAGATAACCCCCGAATCCCTCGAAAGTATGCTGATGAACAGAAGTAACGACATCGTAAGACTTTTTTGCGATTTGAGATTTATCGTAGTTGACGAAATACATATATTAACAGGCTCGGACAGGGGAAATCAAATAATTTGTCAGCTTGACAGATTGTGCGGACTTATTGGCAGAGATGTGCGACGTGTCGGGCTTTCCGCAACCGTAGGCGATGTGGACAGTGCCGCAAAATGGCTGTGCGGAAATTCCGCTCGCCCGTATTCGGCACCGATCATAAAAGAGGGAAGAACAAGCTGGAAGCTCGGCATGGAGCATTTTTATATACAAAATCAAAATATCGAGCAGACACAAAGACCGCTCTTTGATAAAAATATACAGGACAGCGAAAAAATAAAATACGGTAAGCCGTTTCTGCCGTCAAAATCGATGACGACGGGCGATCCGGGATACGATTATGTGTACGAATGCATAAAAAAACAAAAAGGACTTGTGTTTTCGAATTCAAGAGAACAGACGGAATATATAACTGCGACCCTGCGACAGATCGCCAAAAGACGCAATGAAAAAGATGTTTTTCTAATTCATCACGGTAATCTGTCCGCTTCGATCAGAGAAGAAGTCGAGCAAAAAATGAAGGACGACGAACAGCAAGCCGTCACGTGTGCGACGGTTACACTAGAGCTGGGTGTTGATATAGGACGGCTCGAGCGTGTCGTACAGATCGATTCTCCGAATTCTGTGTCCGCTTTTCTTCAAAGACTCGGGAGAAGCGGCAGACGAGGCGAAGCACCTCAAATGATAATGGTTTTCAGAGAAGAAGAACCGCTTGCTCAGGCACCGATGCCAAAGCTGATACCGTGGGAGCTTATTCGTGCCGTTGCCATAGTACAGCTGTATATCGAGCAACGTTTTATCGAACCGCCGTCGAAGAAAAAAATGCCGTTTTCTCTTTTATTTCAGCAAACGCTTTCCGTGCTTGCTTCGGCGGGTGAGCTTGAAGTGAAACAACTTGCGGAACGTGTGTTGTCAATGCCGCCGTTCGAACTTGTGCAAAAAGAGGATTACAAAGCTATTCTCATTTCCATGATAAAAAACGATTTTCTCGAAATGACCGAAGAAAAAACGCTTATAATCGGCTTAAAGGGAGAACGACTTATTAATAACTATAGGTTTTACGCAGTGTTCAAAGACGAGGACGACTATTCGGTAAGATGCGATTCGGACGAGATCGGCACGATAACATCACCTCCCCCGGTGGGCGACCGCTTCGCACTTGCGGGCAGAGTGTGGGAAGTGGTCGAGCTTGATATCTCGCGTAAACTGATCTATGTTAAAGGCGTTGAAGGAAAAATGGAAATATCGTGGCCCGGTGATTACGGCGAAATACATACAAAAATATTGGAAAGAATGCGACTTGTGCTTGCGGAAAACACGATGTATCCGTATTTGAAACAAAACGCACGCTCCCGCCTTGATATCGCACGTCATATTGCGAATAACGGAGGTGTTCCGTCACGCTGCCTTATATCGCTTGGGGGCATGACATATTGCCTTTTTCCTTGGCTCGGTACTCGCTCGTTCAGAACCTTACGAAAACTTTTGACATTGAATGCCGAACGCCTCGGTATTTGCGGTATAGAGTACGAAGGCTGTTGCTTTATTACGTTTAAGTACGAAAATGGAAATATAGGCGAGCTTATCGAAAAATTGCACGATATTTGTTCCGAACCTATAGATACGTTATCGCTTGTGTCAAAAAGCGAAGTGCCGCTGTTTGAAAAATACGATGCGTATATTCCGCATGAACTGTTGAGAAAGGCATATGCCGCCGACAGACTGAGAACGGATGAGCTTGTGGAAAGAATAAACGAAATTTACGATGATTATTTAAGGGGAATTTACGACTGATGCAAAGAAAATGGACGGAAAACCAGTCGCTTGCCATAACTTATCGAGGAAGCGATACACTTGTTGCCGCCGCAGCAGGTTCGGGAAAAACAGCCGTTCTTACCGAAAGAGTTATTCGAATGCTTACCGACAGTGTATCGCCTGTGGATATAAACAGATTACTGATTGTGACATTTACAAAGGCTGCCGCCGAAGAGCTTAAGACGAGAATTGCCGTTCAATTGAAAAATAAGCTTGCGGAAAAACCGTCACCGTTCCTAGGCCGCCAGTTAGCTGCTTTGCCGAACGCACAAATAAGTACGGTGCATAGCTTTTGCTATTCGCTTATCAAGGAAAATTGTTCCTCGCTTTCGCTCCCGTCCGGACTCAGAGTGGCGGAAGAAACCGAAATCGATCTGCTGATGCATGAGGAAATGGAACGGCTTATGGAGGATTGCTATGAAAACGATTCCTCGATCCTCGATAGAATACCGCATTTCGAAAGCGTGTGCGAAAATTTTCTGCGAAGCAAAACAGACGAAAACTTGATACGAATATTTACGGAAATATATAAAACGACGAAAAATTCTTCAAAAGGACTACAACTGTTGAAGATCAGTGCGGAAAATTACCGATGCGTCGCAAATGACGGCTTCTGCGAAAGCGTGTTTCAAAATTATATCAACGAAACCGTCAATAATGTTTTTTCATATTACATTTATGAGTACGGCAAGCTTGCGGATAAATATTCGGACGATGAAGAGTTTACGAAAAAGTATCTTCCGCCGCTGAATGAAGACGTTCGGTTTATGCAAATGTGCTTGTATGCGGTAAAAAGCGGGGAAACACAGACGCTTAAAAAGCTCACCTGTACCTTTTCCGCTCAAAGGCTTGGATCTGTCAAAGGCGATACCGAATTTAAGGCGGAAACCAAACGCCTGAGAGATAGCTTTAAAAACGGTATGGAGAATATCGAAAAGCTCTTCGGATATTCGGAGGATGAGATACGCTGCGGTGCCGAAAAAAGCAAGCTGTTGCTCGATAGTATATACGATTTTTTGTCGGTGCTTGAGGAAAGACTCGAAAAGAAGAAAAACGAAAGAAAAATACTCGATTTTTCGGATCTGGAACGTTTTGCCTGTAAATTGCTTTGGAATGACGAAAAAAACGAACGTACACTGCTTGCCGAAAGCATTTCGAATGATTTTGACGAGATCTTGATCGACGAATATCAGGATACAAACGAGCTTCAAGACCTTATCTTTTCGTCTATAGGCGAGGGTAAACGGTTCATGGTAGGCGATATTAAACAATCGGTCTACGGATTTCGAGGTGCATTGCCGGAAATTTTTGCCGCCTACAGAAAAAAATTCACAGCCACAAATGCGGGAAAAACAATATTTCTTTCAAATAACTTCCGTTGTGCCGAATGTATAATCGATTTTACCAACGAGGTGTTTTCAAATCTGTTTTCCGATGATGAGGATATTCCTTATACCGATGATGACAAATTGATATACAGCAAAATCGAGAGCGAAGCGTGCGGTGAACAAGAGGTCGAGATCGTGCTGTTCGACTCGAAGAACGATGAAAGCGAAAACGAAGCGGCGTGGGTCGCGGAAAAAATATCACAGCTTTTAAAGTGCGGCAAAAACGAAAACGGAGAAAGATATAAACCGAGCGATTTTGCAGTGCTTATGAGAAGCACTAAAAGCGGATCGGAATTGTATGAAAACGAGCTTGCCGTAAGAGGTATATCCGTACATAATACCGCCGACGGAAGCCTGTTCGAATCGCCGGAGGTGGAGCTTGTTATATGCGTTCTCTGTGCCGTGGATAATCCTCTTAACGATATTTATCTCGCCGGTGCGATGAAAAGCCCGATCTTCGGGTTTAATATCGACGAAATGATGGAGATCGCACAACACCGCGAGCAAATGTCACTTTACGAAACGGTGAAGTTGCTTGCCGAAAACGGAAACGAAAAGTGTAAAAAATCGATAGAAAAGCTTTCGCGGTATCGGCACGTTGCCGCAAGTATGCCCACCGACGGATTTATCGATTATTTGTACCGTGATACTAATTTAACGGCACTCCTCTATGCCTGCGAGAATGCTTCCGATCCGGATATCGAAGCTAAATGTGCGAATCTGACTTTGCTGTATGAATACGCAAAAGCTTTTGAACAAGGCTCGTTTAAGGGATTGTATAATTTCATTAAATACCTTAAGGATATAATCTACAAAGGGAAAACACTCGGTGCCGCAAAAAGCGAGGACGATAACTGCGTTAAAATCCTTACCGTGCATAAATCAAAAGGCCTTGAATTCCCCGTGTGCTTTCTGTGCGGGTGCGGTAAAAAAAATATACAGCGAAAAGAAACGAATTTTGATTATTCTCAGAAATACGGCTTCGGTTTCAAAATCAAGGACGAAAGCGGATTCGTAATTAATAAATATCCGATGCTTTCGATTATTAATGCGGATAATAAGGATAAGGATTTTCGAGAAGAAGGACGTGTGCTGTATGTGGCAATGACACGTGCAAGACAAAGATTGTTTATAACCGCCGAAACGAATGACCCGACAAGGCTATATAACGAAGTGTACATGGCTCACTCGAAAAAAAGCTGCGGTTTAAAGTCCGTAACCGATGATATTTCCTTGCTCTTGTCGTGCCTTGATCCGAATAAAACCGATAAGCCGTATAAAATAACGGTTTCACCCGATTTTGAAAGCAAGACGGAGTTTGCCGAAACAAAAAACGATGCGAAAACGGAGTCGAAATACAAAAACGAGCTTGTCGATATCTTCAAAAAACGATTCGAGTTTGTTTATCCTTACGAGCAGATCGTAAAA
Organism: uncultured Lachnospiraceae bacterium; assembly: GCA_964498965.1. GTDB lineage: Bacteria > Bacillota > Clostridia > Oscillospirales > CAG-272 > CAZCJU01. The sequence goes on along the minus strand of CAZCJU010000050.1, from coordinate 4,096 downwards.
TTGCCGAAAAAGGTCGCCGTGTCAAAACTTTATCCGGATTTTCTCGACGATGACGATGAAAAGTCCGCCGAGAGTGAAATAACAGACCTTGAACCCGATTTTTCATTTATTCAGGCACAGACGAATAAAAGTGCGGAAAGAGGGATCGCAACACACGTCTTTATGCAGTTTTGTAATATGCAAAACGCCAAGCGTAATGTTGACGAAGAATGCGAAAGATTGATCGCAGAGGGCTATATACCGAAAAAATATTCGGAGCTGATATATAAATTCGAGGTCAAACGCTTCTTCGAAAATGAGGTCTACGAAAAAATCGTAAATTCACCGAAAGTGCTTCGCGAGTATCGCTTTAATATCGGTTTGCCGGCTTGCGATTTCACTTTAGTAAATAAAGAGGCGTTGTCGGGCGAGGTTCTTTTCGTGCAGGGCGTGATCGATTGTGCGTATGAAAACGACGACGGCACGTTGACAATACTCGATTATAAAACGGATAGACTTAAAGATACACCGCAGGACGTAGAAGAATTCAAAAATCGTCACAGAATGCAGCTTATGTACTATAAACCCGCAATAGAAAAAATAACAAAGAAAAAAGTCACCTCACTGTTGCTGTATTCGTTCTGTCTTGACAAAGTTATCGAACTCTGAATTAAAAAATCATCTGCCGAAAATTTGACAGATGATTTTTTATCGTACTGCATGATCGAAGTGCCGGATATCCGATGTTACACACGGTACCGTAAAAGAACGGTTAGCCCCTTAGCAAATTCATCTTTTATGGTTGCGGAATAGTTTGTAAATACTATAATGTTCTTTCGTGCAAATCTTCGGATTTTCAATCCACAATGTGCTACTCTTTCATTGAATGCGACACTTTCTGTAGTGAGCTTTTATCGACGTTTGACGATCGACGATCGATGAACAAATGCAAGGACCTTTATCTATTAACTTTTTACCAATCAAAATGCTTTTTGCAATGCGGACGAATCGTTCATGAAAGTTTCCATGTTTTCAAGCACGATGACCGCTTTAACATTGCGTGTTGCTATAACATTGGAAACGGTTTCATTCCCCGTGTAACGAAGGTCGAGTATTACGAGGTCGTAATGCTGTGCGAGAAAAGGAACGACGCTGTGTGCAAAGCTGTCTTTTATCAAAATCAATGTTTCTCTTTCCTCGTCGGTATCCTTGGTAACATAGGTAACTGCGTTGTTGCCTCCGACGCTCGTGTCCGAATGACCGATAAACATTCCGTATTGATCTGCGGTTTCAAGATAATTAAAGGAGTAAAAGCCCTTGTATTCGCATACGTCTTCACCGTTCGGTATGCTGACCGTAAATTGCTCGTCACCGCTGTATCTGTAAAGCTTGATCTCGTCCGCACCGGCAAGCGAAGCACCTGCCTTTGCGTATACCGTACCGTAAAAATCCTCGCTGACCGTTTGAATATCGTATTCGGATATGTCATGCGGCGTTATTCCGAGTGCATTTGCAAGCTCGACATATGCGTAATACGCTCCGTCACTTGTCCAATGATGGTCGGTTTTGTAATAAACATACTCGTCGTTATCGACGTGCTTGATCAGAGCCTCTCGCAGATCGACGGTATTAATATTCTTTTCGCTCGTCGCCTTTTCGAATGCGTCCCAATATAACTCAACGGTTTCATCATACGGATAGTATGAGGGAAGCTTGCTTTCCATAACGTCTACGCTTCTGCCGGCAATAGCCGTTATGAGCTGAATGTTTTTATCGGACAATACGGTCTTATTCAATGCGTTTAAATAGTTGACGTTCTTCGTTATCGTTTCTATTGCGTCCTTGCTGTCGGCGGTCTGACCGTCGACGGATACTATTTGCGTCAGTGTGTCTTTCTTTATCAAATATCCGCCGTTGCCGAACATTACGTCATTGTTTTCGCACTTGCCGAGAAGAATTTCGGAGGCGGCTTTAAGTGTACGCAGTTCGTTACGCAAAGGGAATTGATCGGAATAGTAATCGGCTATTTCGTCCGCAAGCGACGGATTTGATTCCGTAGACGCAAGCTTTTCCTCGTAAGTCATGAAAAGCTCCGATGTGTCTTTTTTGACATCCTGCCACAGCCTTGAAAATGTAAAATCGGGACACTGTTTCAGCTGGCGACGCTCAAGCTCGGAGGTTTTGTTGTCGGGAACTACCCAAAACGCAACGGCAAATATCAATATAAATGCGGCAAAAAGTATCAAACCGGTAAGATCCGCACGTTTTGTGCCGTCGGCGATCTCAAGCTGCCTATCGACAAGTATCTCGGCTTCTGGCTTTTTGATCTCTTTTTTTGCGTTCTCACTCATTTCTCATACCTCCTTAAAATCTGAAATAAAGGAACGGGTTAAATGTCGAATCGACAAGATAAGCCGTACACAGAATAAGTATCGCAAAACAGCTTATCGCCGTTGCATAGCGAGCGACGGATCCCGTCTTGTTTTGAGAGAAATACAGCTTGTAGAATATTTTTTTCGGCAACGGCGTGCAGGCAATACAAAGAAGAGCAAAGAACGGAATGTTTCGCACGATCGTGTATATGTCACTTTGGGAAATTATACACGAAGCACCTATACCGAACATATTTTTAAGGTAAACTATTCCTGCGGGCAGATCCTCAAAAACGAAAAGAAGCCAACCGAACAATACAAGCAAAAGAGTGTATATGTGCCTGAAAAAGCGGGGTATCTTTTCCAATACCTTAAGCAAAAATCCTTTTTCGAGCATTAAAATGATTCCGTAGAAAAGTCCCCAGAGAATGTAGTTCCAATATGCTCCGTGCCAAATTCCCGTTGCAAGCCATGTTATGAGCAAATTTCTGTAGGTTTTGAATTTACTGCACCTCGAGCCGCCGAGGGGAAAATATACGTTGTCTCTGAACCAGGTCGAAAGCGACATATGCCAACGACGCCAAAATTCCGTAATGCTTTGCGAAATGTAGGGGTAATTGAAGTTTTCGAGAAAACGAAAGCCCATCATTTTTCCCAAACCGATAGCCATATCCGAGTATGCGGAAAAATCGAAATACAGCTGGAAGGAGTAGCAAATTATGCCTATCCACGCCGCAACTACGGAGCGTTCATCTGCGGGAATATCTCTGAAATATACCCACAACTCGCCGACAATGTTTGCGAATACTATTTTTTTGCACAGTCCGGCGATAAAAGTGCGTATACCGGAGGTAAATAACGCAACACTTTCATGCCGTTCGTTCAATTGATCGTCTACATCCTTGTATCGCACGATAGGTCCGGCGATAAGCTGAGGGAACAAGGTAACGTACGCACCGAACGAAACAAACTTCTTTTGTGCGGGTGCGTCGTGTCTGTAAACGTCGATAACATAAGACATTGCCTGAAAGGTGTAAAACGAAATGCCGATCGGAAGACTTAATCCCAGCTTCGGAATGTTTATTCCGGGTATGAGGTTCAATATGCTTCCGCATATGAAATCGAAGTATTTGAAGAATCCGAGTATCGAAAGATTTATGATGACACTGATGATAAGTACCCGCTTCGCTTTTTTCCTGTCGTTTTCGTATTTTCCGACAAGATATCCCGAAATATAATCGACGAGTATCGTAAACATCATGAGCAGTATGTATACAGGTTCACCCCAACCGTAAAACAACAGGCTTACGGCAAACAGCCATGCATTACGCCATTTAACGGGGAAGAGAAAATACGGCAGTAACGCAATAGGTAAGTACAAAAATAAAAATTCAAGACTTGAAAAAACCATGTGAATTCTCCGTTCTTAATATCTGAAATAAATTATACTTGATTTCTTCATTTGATTAAATGTTTTTTTTTAGCTTTTCTGTATACGAATTTTGTACAAATACGACGATTTTTGAATATTTTGTTATGTTGTACGAAGCATCGTATTTTTCTTGAAATGAGGTAAACGAAAATCGATATAAGCGGAACGATGTATGTCTTAGTGTAAAATAATAATCGGCAAAAGAAAGAAGATTCAAGTAAAAAAGTCGGAACCCCTTTCGCAAAAGGAACTCCGACGTACACGAACCTATGGTATAATGAATTTGCAGAAACAACATATCAAGGAGAGTGTG
>CAZCJU010000049.1:0-13841 GCA_964498965.1 uncultured Lachnospiraceae bacterium | reverse complement strand
TCTTACGAGAACAGGTGAGCTGTGGTTTGAGTGGTATGTAATAAAGATATACTCGGACGGCATATACAATTCGATAATGACCGCAGTCCGCATCGTACTTTTGATAAGCTCGACAAGTGTACTGCTATCGTATACGACTTCTCCCATAATGCTCACCGACGGCATAGAGGGACTTCTGAAGCCACTTTCCAAAATGGGCGTAACAAAGGTACACGATTTTGCCATGATGATGTCAATAGCACTTCGCTTTATTCCGACGCTCATCGAAGAAAGCGAAAAAATAATGGCAGCACAAAAGGCACGGGGAACGGACTTTTCGCAAGGCGGTCTTATAAAGCGTGCGAAGGCACTGCTTCCGATATTTATCCCGCTTTTGTTTTCTTCAATACGGCGAGCCGAGGAGCTGTCGGTGGCAATGATCTGCCGTTGCTATAAAGGCGGAGAAGGACGAACGAAGCTTAACGAGCCGAAAATGCGTCCCGGCGATTGGGTATGGCTCATATCCGGCATACTTTTTACGGCTTTTATCATAACTTTGAATTTTTTGGATCTATCCGCAATAGGGCTTTTCTGACATGAAAATATTTTTGCATTTATCTTACTGCGGAACACTCTTTCACGGTTTTCAGATACAGCCCGGTGCGAGGACCGTTGCCGGTGAGCTTACTTCCGCAAGTGAAAAAATTTTCGGCGTAAGCGTTAAAATATCGGGGTGCAGTCGCACGGATTCCGGTGTACACGCACTTGATTACTATGCCTGTGCCGAATTTCACGGAAATTACAATAAAATACCCACCGAGAAGCTTTGCACGATATACAACTCAATACTTCCGGAGGACATAGCGATTTTCGAAGCATATCCGACAACGTGCGAATTCAATCCGAGAAAAGCCGCCGTTTTAAAGCGTTACGAATACAGGATACTCGACGGCGGAAAAAAGAATCCTTTCTTATACGGGCGTGTGACAAGACACAACAAGCCGCTTGACGTATCGCTCATGGACAGATGTGCGAAACAATTGATCGGTACACACGATTTCAAAGCATTTTGTGCGACGGGCAGTGACGCACTCACTACGGAACGCACAATCGTATATGCAGGTGTCGAACGCAGCGGTGAGCTTACGGTATTTTCGATTGAGGGTAACGGTTTTTTGTACAATATGGTTCGTATTGCCGCCGGCACTTTAATATACATATCCGACGGCAAGCTTGCACCCGACTGCATAGAGCGTGCATATAAAACACTTGATCGAACCTCATTGGGTATTACCTCCGCCGCAGACGGTCTGTACCTTTCGAGCGTAACACTAGACAGACATTATAACGAGAGCGAATATTATGATTGAAAAAGAAGTTCGTAAACGTTCCGATCCTTACGTTCGTTCGCTGATCGGGATGCTTCGTATATTCAAGTATACCGTTTTGTCGTTTCTGATTTTGCTTATTGTATACGTTGTCGCTTTTCACGGCGGTGATTTTTGCATTAACAGCTTCAATGTTTTATTTTCGGAGCTAAAACCTGAGATCAGAGCCGAGCCACACGATTACCGTAAAGTGATTTACGAGGGTGCCGAGCAGATCGGATTTTTGAGTTGTCGCATGGCGGTATCCGAAAAAAACAAATTCGAGTTGTATGATAAAAGCGGTAAGTGTTATGTCAGCACGTATCACGGATTTTCCTCTCCGTCATTGCTTTGCTGTGACGACCGTGCGATCCTTTATGACGACAACGGAAATGCATTAAAGCTCTACGACAAAAATTCCCTGCTCCGTTCGCAGTCCTACGAAAGTCCTATCCGTTTTGTCGGTCTTTGCGAAAACGGCAGCTTCGCCGTCGTCACGAGCGGTGGAATATATCGAAGTATCGTATTCACGTATAATGCCGATTTCGAATTGACATTCAGGTGGCTTTCCGGCGACAAGGTCGTTACATATGCAATGCCCGATAAAACCGGACACCTGACGCTCGCATACGAAAATTCTGCCGAAAACGGTAAATTCGGATTACTTCGCTGTTCGATCGTCGAAAACAGCGAAGAAGAAATTCTCGCACTCGACAAAAAGATAAATCGAGTAGCGGAATTCGAATACGAAACCTTTTGTTTTATCGGTGACGATGCCGTGTATTTTCGCAACGAAGATAAATTGAGCAAGCAATATAAGTATTCCGTCGTCGATTGTATGTTTTCAAACACGCATATGTTTGTTGAGACCGACTCGTCATTTATTCTTTTTTCCGGCACGGGACAATTGCTGTACGAATTGAAAAAAGAAAACACAGAGAGTAAATTGTATTTAACCGACAGCACGGCTTTCGTATTTTACTCGGGAAAAATTATTAAATTATCTATTGACACACTCGAATTATTTGAGTATCATATTGATTGTGACGTACTCGGTGCCACCGAATACGACGATTGCACGGTGATTTTCACTCCCGCTCGGATCAAGCTTATTACAAATGAAAATTTTAACTGAGGTGATAGCACGGTATGGGTATTATATTCGATATTCTTTTGATAATAATATTAGTGCTTTGCATTATAAACGGCTACAAAAAAGGCTTTGTCAAGACTGTTCTCAAACTTTCTGCCGGCTTAATAGCCTTTATTTCGGCATTGATATTCTCAAATGCTCTTTCGGCGGCTTTTTATGACGGATTCATGTATTCGTCGGTAAGAGAGCCTGTTTACGAAACGATAAGCTCCGAAGTAGATGAGCGTGGTACTTCCGCACTCGAAAGTGTGGAAAGCACGGTTGAAAAATTCGACGCACTGCTGTCAAAATTCGGTCACAGCAGCGATGATATTATCGCCGATTTAGAGAAAAGCTCTTCATCGGATATCGATAAGCTTTGCAACGAGCTTGCGGACGATATATCCTCCGTTATCGCGTCCGCATTATCTCACGCACTTGCGTTTATCTCGTTTTTTGTCGTCACTTTGATATTAGTGCTTATCGTCTCGCATTTTTCCGGAATTATCCGCAAAATTCCGATCGTAGGCGGTGCTGACGGTATTCTCGGTGCGTTGCTCGGTGCTTGTTCGGGAATTATCATATCGCTTATTGTCGCATTTGCCGTCCGGGCGTTATTGATGCTTCTTTCTTCAAAGAATCCCGACGTTTCCGCACAATTGCTTGACGGTAGCTTTATTATCGGAATTTTGGAAAAAATAAAGCTTTTTAAATTGATTTTTTAAAACACAGTGCCGCATTGCGGCAGAAACGGTGAAATTACATGAAACTATGTTCAAGATGTCATAAACGAGTTGCCGTTGTGTTTATGACTAAGATCGAAAACGGCGAAACAAAACACGAAGGCTTATGCTTGAAATGTGCATCGGATCTCGGAATCAAGCCGGTCGATGATATTTTGAAAAATATGAACATGACCAAAGAAGATCTTGACCGCATGGACGACGAAATGCTCAATATGCTGAGCGGCGGCGATCCCACAGACGAACTTATTCCGAGCGATGACAACGATATTGAAGAAGAGAACGAAGGTACGGCTCCACCGATCGATCTGTTCAGACTGTTTTCCGACAACGGCAAAGGAAAGGAAAACAAAAGCGAAAACGGAAAAAAGCGAAAAGCCGAGGCTTCGAACAGTTATCTCGCCAACTACTGTCTTGATCTGACACAAAAAGCAAGGGACGGAAAGATCGATTGCGTGATAGGTCGAGAACGTGAAATAGCACGCCTGATGCAGGTTTTGAACAGACGCCAAAAAAACAATCCCTGTCTTATCGGTGAACCGGGTGTCGGAAAGACCGCAATTGCCGAAGCACTTGCACAAAAAATAGTCCTCGACGAGGTTCCTTATAAAATGAAAAACAAGGAAGTTTTTCTACTTGATCTTACGGCTATGGTTGCCGGAACTCAATTCAGGGGACAGTTTGAGGGCAGAATGAAAGGTCTGATTTCGGAAATCAAGAAAAAAGGTAATGTGATTCTCGTGATCGACGAGGTGCATAATCTTGTCGGTGCGGGAGATTCTGAAGGAAGCATGAATGCCGCAAATATTTTAAAGCCCGCACTTTCGAGGGGCGAAATACAGGTTATCGGGGCAACGACGCTTTCGGAATACAGAAAATATATAGAAAAAGATTCCGCACTTGAGCGTAGATTTCAGCCGATAGTCATAAAAGAACCTAACATTGAGGAAACGATAGAGATACTTTCCGGCATAAAAAGCTATTACGAAAATTTTCACGGAATAACGATTTCCGATGAAACCGTACGCCAGGCAGTCATACTTTCGGAAAGATACATTACCGACAGATTTTTGCCGGACAAAGCCATAGATCTGCTCGATGAAGCCGCATCGCATCTTGCGATCAATTCTCCCGTGATAAGTGATATCGATTACAGGCGTGACGTGCTTGAAAGATCCGTCAAGGAACGGGAAGCTCTCGAAAACACGGAATCGAAAAACGAGGACGAGCAAAATAAAAAATACGAGCGTATAGCATTGCTGAAAAGCGAAGAATACAAGCTGAACAATGAAATCGTCGAGCTTGAGAAACAACGCAGTAAAATAACCTTGACATCATCGAATCTTGCCGACGTTATCGAAATTTGGACAGGTATTCCGTCCGGGACGATAACCGAAGAGGAATTCGAAAAGGTCGATAAGCTTGGGGAACGGCTCAGAACACACATAATCGGTCAGGATAAGGCGATAGATTCCGTATGTCGTGCCATAAAACGCAATCGTGCGGGTGTTTCATATAAACGTAAGCCGGTATCGTTTATATTTGCCGGACCTACGGGTGTCGGAAAAACAGAGCTTGTCAAGCAGCTCGCCGCAGACCTGTTTGATTCACCCGAATCGCTTATCCGCCTTGATATGTCGGAGTTTATGGAAAAGCACGCAGTATCGCGTATCATAGGAAGTCCTCCCGGATATGTCGGATACGACGAAGCGGGGCAGCTTACGGAAAAGATCAGACGGAAGCCGTATTCGGTGATACTCTTTGACGAAATAGAAAAAGCTCATCCCGATGTTCTTAATGTACTTTTGCAGATACTCGACGACGGAGAGATAACCGACGCTCACGGGAAACAGGTAAACTTTGAAAACACGATAATCGTTTTAACGACAAATGCGGGTTCGAATTATGTTGCTTCACAGGCGGGCTTCGGAAAGACCGACAGCGAAAACAATGAAAATCGCACGATGAAAGCTTTATCCGATTTTCTGCGTCCCGAGTTTTTAAACAGAATTGATGAAATAATCACATTCAATTCCCTCACTGAGGAAAATTTCGTATCAATAGCCGAAATAATGCTCTCGCAGCTCAAAAGTGCATTAAACGAACGAGAAATTACTTTAAGTTATTCAGCCGATGTACCCGAGCATATTGCCGAAAAATCCTTCAGCAAAAAATTCGGAGCCAGAAATATGCGAAGATACCTTGAACAAAACGTAGAGGATAAGATAGCTTCTGTCATAATCTCTTCACGCAATAAAAAATTAAGTACCGTTACACTTGCTGTAACAGGCGATGAAATAACCGTAGAATAGGACGGTGATAACGATAGCAACGGAATATTACAGATACACCGCGGCACAACTTGAAAGCAAGCTCGGCACCTCGGTGATCAATGGGCTTTGCACCGTTGAAAATGCAATAAACCGAAGTAAAAAAAGCAAGTATTCCGTCGCTATCAAGCATCGAAACGAGTACGGTCTTGAGGTCCGACGCAGTTTATTTACGTCGGGCTTTTTCTTCTTTACCTTTTCCGTTCTCTCGTTTCTGCATTGTTTCTTTTACAGAAGCCCGCAATATCTGCCGTGCGGTATAATATGCGGTGTCTGCTTTTTCGCACTTTATGCGGTGTATGTTTACAGTAAAAGACGACGCTTCAAATGTCAAAGATCCACTATTCCGAATGTTGTGGTAAAGCGCAACGGTTCAATACAACGCATATGCGGCGACGAATTGATCTGCGGAGATCTGATATATCTCTCCGAAGGTGATGTTTTGACCTGCGACGCAAGGCTCGTTTACACCGACGATTTCAGGGTTCTCGAAAAAAACGTCAGTGGCGGTGACGGCGAAAAAAACGCCTCTTTTATTTGCTACGAGCCGAATCTTGATCCGATGTATCAAAAAAACATGGTTTTCGCTCAATCGACGGTATCAAGCGGTCACGCAATGGCAATAGTCTGTGCGACGGGTCAGGACACGCTTGCCGCCGAAAAAGGACTTCCTTTTGCTTGGGATCCTAAATTTGCGACAAGTAAAGAGAAAAATATACATATTTTTTCGAGTTTACGTATGCTCTGCGATACGCTTTTGCTCATTCAGGCATTTTTTACCGTCGTTTTGTCATTTATCATAGGAGTCTTGCCGTTTACCGTTTCATTCAATGAAGCGTTTATGCTTTTGCTTTGCACCTGCACATGCACATTGTTCGAGTGCATATATCCTCTTATCTGCATATCGGTTATACATCACACGACCGAAACCGATAAAAATGGGCAGCCATACGCATACGTAAAGGATCTGTCATCGCTCGAGGCACTCAAGGATATAAGCGTTCTTGCCGTTCCGAAGCTTTCGGTTTTATGTACCCCGTCAATAAATATTATCTACAGCTGCGGTCACGAATACGATGCGTCCGTTGTTCAAAGCATATCCGAATGCAAGCATTTGCTCTGTATCGCCGCATCGACTGTCGATCCGTCCGTTGTACAAAGTGCAGATGACGAGGCTTTATCGGGTATACTCGAAAAAATTCATTTGAACAAACAAATAATCGACGGTTTTTACATTCCCATAAGCTATCGCAAAAGCGATTTCTTTGCCTCGGCACTCATCCGCAACGGCAAGGAAACGCTTCTCTGTTGTCGCAGTACGCCGTCGCATCTTTTAAAACACTGCAAATACAAAAACGACAACGGAAATATCACTTTGCTTTCCGAAATCGAGCTTGCCGAGCTGACATTGCTTTACAAAAAATACGAGCAAAAGAATTTACGAGTGCTTGCATATGCGAGCAAGCGTGTATTAAACGGTGATGATTCTCTTGACTGTCTTTGTTTTGAGGGCTTTCTTGCGATGTGCGAGCAAATCACAAAAAGCGATATAAAGCTTGTTTCCGAGTTGGAGTCACGTGGAATCAAATTGATCGTTTTCAGTGACGATATGTCCGATTCCAATTTCGAACTCGGTAAAATTTTGGGAATCGTTTCGAGCAGACAAAACGTTCTCACTTCGTACGAATTAAATCACTCCAATCTCAGCATTATAAAGCTGAAGATGAGCCATTACCGAATGTTTCTCGGATTAAACGCAAGGGAAAAGCAATACGTGTTAGAGCATTTAAGATGCGTAAAAGGCGAGAAGATAGGAATTGCCGTGTCCGATTTTTCCGATGCTGTACTTATAAGCTCGAAAAAGTACACCTCATTCGGTATCGTCGCAAGTACCGATTGCGGTGTCGTCAAGCTACTATCGGATTCCGTGATAATTCCGAACAGTGAAAAGAGTACATTTGCGTGCATTGATTCCCTGATCTTGCGTTCTTCGCAGTTATTCAACGGTTTTTCGAAAATCAGACGTCATTTTACATTTTCGGCCTTCATAACCGTTTTTGCAGTGCTGTTTTCGCTATTCGCTCCGTTTTTTACCATTTCCGCACAGGCTCTCGTCCTCTGTGCTTCTCTACTCGATCTCACGGCTGCAGGATACTTTATATTCGGTAATTTCAAGGCTTCGACGGTAAAAAACGTTAAGCCGATACAGGTATTCGTAACGGTATTGTTTACCATTTTGACTCCCTTACTTCTTTACGCATCGGGTACAGGTATGGAAATTTGTTCCGGTGTCGTTGTATTTTCGCTTATTTTTTGTCGTCTTGCTTCGGTTCTCATCTGTACAAAGCCGAAAAACCGTAACGATTTCGGTTTTGTCATCGTTTATTGTCTGATATGCATATTTTTACTGTTATTATACTCGTTCCCTATCTCGTATTTTATATATTCTTTAATATCCCCGTTGGTCTTTATATTGTCCGAACTTATCGTAAAAATCACCGATCAAAATTAACATTAGCCGCATACCGCACTCGGCATAAGACTTCGCCGTCTTTCGAGTGCGGTATCGTCGTTTACTGTCCGATATTTAAAAGTCGAGCGATTTTTACAAGCCCCGACGAAAAATAAAAACACATTCTTGCCGTCTTTCGACGTAATTAACGTTTCTCATGGTGTAGTATATATATACGGTCATATGAAGAAAGGAAATACAAAATGAAAGACGAAAAACGAAATGCATTATCGCTCAAAATCGAAAAAGCCGATATAAGGCGTTTATTTTTCTCCCTGCTATATATGCTTTTTACTTATCTGCTGTCACGGGCAAAACTTATAATGGATACATATCCGCTCGGGATCTCATTTTTTTGTTCCATGCGTTCCGATCCGATTTTTTCCTCGCTCGGTTTTATCATAGGTTGTGCTTCACTCGAAAGCGATTCGACAGCATATACGATTTGTGCCGTTGTTACCGTCGTGCTTCGATTCGCACTTCAACTGCGGCAGTTCGGCAGACTTGCATTTTCAAAATTAGACGACAGCTTAAATGTTCGACTTTTGTGCGGTAGCATAGGAAGCCTTGTCCTATGTGTATACCGAATTATCGCACACAGATTTCTCTATTACGATCTACTCGGTTCTATATTTTATGTTTGCACCGTTCTTTTACTTATCTGGATATATTCGGGTTTTTCCGACGAGAAAAACAACAATTTATTAAAGCACGAAACAGCCGTATTCGCAATAATATTTTCGTTTATACTTGCACTTCGGGGCAAAACCGTGTTTTCTTTCTCTTTATCGACTTGTGCCGCATTTTTTTTCATATTTATGCAAGCAAGGCAAAAAGGAGCTATCAAGGGTGCGTTGATCGGTACGATATGTGCAACAGCATTCGATCTTAAGCTTTGTCCCGCCTTTGCGATAATGGGAGCGTTGTGCGGTGCATTGCTTTCTTATCCCGCATACGTAGGGGTTTGTATTTCGGGAATTCTCGGTACTTTTTGCGGTGCTGCAACCGGCGGAACAAACGTTTTGATCAATTATCTGCCGGAAGCGGGATTATCTGCCTTCTGCTACCTTATTCTCGATTTTTTCAAGGTTTTCAAAAAATACGACAGCGAGCCTGTAACGCACTCGAATTTTTCATCGCACACCATTCAACTTGCATTGAAATGCGAAAAAAAAGACACGGATATCCGTGCATTGTGTCAAGCTCTGAGCGGTGTTTCGAAGGTACTCGAACGGTTGGCACAGGTTCAAAAAAGGCCGTCGGTCGATGAGATTTGCGATATACTGTCGCAAACCTTTGCAAAGAACTGTACGCACTGTGAAAATCGAGCAGTTTGTTTTCCAAACGGTCTAGACGATTACGCATTTTTCAGGAATATCGCTCAATCGGTATACTCAAAAGGTGTTTTTTGCGATGCCGAAATGCCCGAGAGAATAAGCAAGCAATGCTTGAAAAAGGACATTATAATCGCTCGGGCAAACTTAAAGCTTTCGGATCTGTGCGAGCGTGATCTGAAAAACGGACATATCGAAGTAATGTCGTCGGATTACGCAAACGCCGCCTCGTTAATAAGCGGATATATGCGACGAGGTGACGACGATTTCGAAAAAAACGAAGCTGACAGCGAGGTGTTGTCGAAGCTGTTGGACCGTTTGGGGTACAAGCATACTTCAAGCGCGGTATATGGGATGCGAAAAAAATGTATTATCAGCGTATCGCAACCACCTGATAGCTCGATAATTAATGATAAAAAATATTTGAGTGAACTTGAAACCGTACTTTCCTGTCGTTTCACACAACCGCAATTAAGTATTGAATCCGATACAAATGTTATCTATCTTTACAGAACGGAAGAATACGAAATCAAATATCATTCACGCAGCAAGGCGAACAACGGCGAGCTAGTAAACGGGGATTCATGCGACTTTTTCACAAACGAGGATGGCTACGGATATGTTATTATTTGCGACGGTATGGGAAGCGGCGGAAATGCGTGCTTAAGCTCGCAAACAAGCTTACAATTTTCAAAACGCCTTCTGAGCGTCGGCTGTGAAAAAGAGGGGGTGCTTAAATGCTTGAACGGCGTTATCCGAGCAAAAAGCAACGAATGCTTTACAAGCGTGGATATCCTCGAGGTTGATCTGTTTAACGGCGAATCGTCTTTTTTAAAATGCGGTGCGTGTCCCTCACTCATAATACGCAATAAAAAAATATACAAGCTCGATTCCAGAACTCCTCCCGTCGGAATAATGACCGAGCTGTACTCGGAAAAGCTGCGTTTCAATTTATGCGACGGTGACATCGTTATCATGATGAGCGACGGAGTGTGCGATTGGCTCGACGAGCCTGTTTGGCTATATGAATTGCTCAACGACAATCGATGCGAGGATGGCGAACGGCTCTGTGAGATAATCATATCACGTGCAAATGAGCTGTACCCGGATGACAAGACGATATGCATATTGGAAATATCGCATAAATAGACAGAAAATTTTATCAAAAAACACTCCGTTTTCAAGAAATCGTCATAAACGAAATGTAAAATAATTTTCGTTACTAATAGTTGATACCATAGTAGTACGGAGGCTGTTTCATGAAAAAAACGAAAAGCTTTATCGCTTTGATATTATGTATGGCATTACCGGCATTCGCATCGTGTACCGACAATACGCAGAACATCGACTCTGATGTGACAAAACCGATCATTACCGAACGAGAGTCACAATACGGCTCTGCAAGCGGCGATTTAAGGAACGACCCCGATCACAATGAAAACAATAACACAAGCGGCACGCAGTGCATTGACTCCGCAAATTGGGAAGCTCAAGGTGATACTACTACTGTTTCCGAAAGTACAGAAGAAGAATTTTCACCTTACAATGGCGACGGCGAGATGATCACGCTTAACGGTAACGCTATAGTATATGCGGGAAACGGTGCTACGGTGAACGGCTCGACAATAACCGTCAACAAGCCGGGTACGTATATAATTTCGGGACAACTTGATGACGGTCAAATCATTGTTGAGCTGACAAAAGAAGAGCAAGCGGTGCTGATATTGTACGGTGCCGATATTTCCTGTTCGTATTCCGCACCTATATACATTAAAAGTGCCGACAAGGTTACCGTACATCTGTATCCGTCCACGTTGAACTCACTTACCGACACGGGCGAATACAAGTATGCGACAGATGCCGAAAACGAACCGAACGCAACACTTTTTTCCAAGGACGATCTTACCATAAAAGGTAGCGGTACGCTTGAGATCAATGCGAATTACAACAACGGAATTACAAGCAAGAACGACTTAAAAATCAAGACCGGAACAATTACGATCAATGCGAAAAACGACGGTATACGCGGCAAGGACAGCGTTGAGATAGGCGGAGGCAAAATCAGTATTGTTTCGAACGGCGACGGAATAAAGACCACAAGCGAAGAAGAGGATAAAGGCTATATCGTCATAAACGGCGGAAATATCGATATTTCGACAAGCGGTGACGGCATTCAGGCTCAAAATTACTGCACCGTAAGCTCCGGTAACATAACCGTAAAAACGAATGCCATATCCGATCAAGACAGCAGTAAAGGAATTAAAGCCGAAAAAGCACTCAACTTAAATGGCGGAAACATCATTATCGATTCAAGCGACGACAGCCTTCATTCAAACGGAGCGGTAATCATCGGAGGAGGTAGTTTCTCGTTATCTACGGGTGATGACGGTATTCACGCGGACAGCGAGGTAAAAATCGAAAACGGAACTATAAATATTACGAAATCCTACGAGGGTATCGAAGGACAGACAATAAACGTCAGCGGCGGCACAATACAGATCATGGCAAGTGATGACGGAATCAACTGTGCCGACGGAACCGGAGATTCGTTTGGCGGTATGGGCGGCTTCGGCGGTATGGGTCGTCCGGGCGGCATGGGGCGTCAAGACAGTATGCAAAGCTCATCATCAAATTGTAAACTCACGATAACCGGCGGAAGAATTTACGTAAATGCCTCAGGCGACGGTCTTGACTCAAACGGCGATATTGAAATGAGCGGCGGCACGGTCATCGTCGACGGCCCGACAAATAACGGAAACGGCCCGCTCGATTATGACAATACATTTGTGATCAGCGGAGGAACTCTTATTGCGGCAGGTTCAATGGGAATGGCGCAAAATGTGTCCAGTACATCAACACAAAATACGGTGATGTGCTACGTAAGCGGCTCTGCGGGAACGCTTTTCAACATTTCCGATAAAAGCGGTAATTCCGTTATCACATATAAGCCTTCGAAATCGTATCAATGCGTTCTCGTAAGCAGTTCTTCGCTTCAATCAAATGCGGAATATACGGTTTCCGTAGGCGGAACTTGTTCGGGAAATAGTGTAAACGGTCTGTTTTCAGGCGGCACATACTCAGGCGGAACATCAAGCGTTTCTTACACACATTCAAAAACGGTCATGACTGCGGGAAATGCCGGCGGCATGGGCGGTATGGGCGGAGGTCGTCCCGGTAGCAGACGTTAAGTGATTTGAAATCTCCGCAAAGTTGTACCGAATTATAAGGCAGACACATATCCGAAACTATATTATTCAAATAAAAAATAAATGTCGGGACACCCTCCGTAAGTTCAGATTTTATTCATTCTAATTTCGATAGGAAAAAAGTGATTATTGAAACTTTTCTTTTGAAAAAGCTGAATGGAACACTGAATACTTCTGACAATTTGCTTAATTCTATTGATTTCCTTTTGAAAAAGAGAGGTATTTTGTCTGTTAAAAAGCTGACTGAATATAGTGTTATAAGCAAACGAACACTTGAACGACAATTTCGGTTTTCGTTAGGAATTTACCCCAAAGAACTATTAGGGCTAATATGTTATCAGTATTTGTGACGAAAAGCATTATCAACTCGCAATTTTAATATTCAAGATGAAGTAGACGCTTTCGGTTTTTACGATCAAGTACATGTGCCTAATACTTTTCGCAAATATCATGGTTTATCGCTAACAAAAGCTCTTGAGTATAGTAATGTTCATTTTGACGGGTTTTTACAATACAAAAGGGTGGCTATTTATAATAAAGACGGAGGTGGACTCAATGAAATATACAGGTACATTGATCTCAGTTGCAGACATTGAAATCAGCAAGCAATTTTGCCATGATGTTTTGGGGCTGAATGTTGTTGCTGACTTCGGTGCAAATGTTACATTGGACGGTGGCGTGACATTGCAAACACTTGATACATGGAAATCTTTTGTCAGAACAGATAAAGTTGTTTTACCGAATAATGCAGGAGAACTCTATTTTGAAGAAGAAAATATGGATGCTTTTTGCACTCATCTTAAATCCTTTGAAATAAACTATGTTCACGAATTATTTGAACATCGGTGGGGGCAAAGAGTTGTACGATTTTATGACCCCGACAAACATATTATTGAAGTCGGAGAAAAACTGGAAGCAGTTATTTCCCGCTTTGTTGAGCAAGGGTTATCAGTTGAAGATATAGCAATTAGGATGGATGTTCCTATCGACTATGTAATTTCTCGCTTAAACAGTAAAAATATAATCTAAAAGCCAAAGGGAATCCTTATGAAAACTTTAAACATCATTCAAACCCTTTCTAAAATCGGAAAGATATTCAGTAAAATCGTGTATATCTGCTGCATCATCGGCACCGTCGGCTGTGCCGTTGTTATTGTGAGCCTGCCTTTTGCGGATACGGGCGTTCTCAAAATCGGCGGCGTGACGATTTACGGTCTGATCGTCAACCGGGCAGGCAT
>CAZCJU010000048.1:0-14261 GCA_964498965.1 uncultured Lachnospiraceae bacterium | reverse complement strand
CTTTGCCGCTTGTGCGACCGTAAACAATACTTTTTTATCCTCAGCCATATTTGACCGCCATTCCTTTCCGAGCGAACGCACTCCGATGCTCATCGGTTGCTCTCGATCCACCCCTTAACGATATCTCTTTCCGAAAAGGGTCTTTTTCCGTCCTTTGTTATTTCGTATTCCTCATGCCCTTTTCCGGCAAGCAGAACACAATCTCCGCTTCTTGCGTAATTCAAGGCATTTATTATTGCTTCTTTTCTGTTTTCTATCACGCCATATCTCGAATTTTTGTCTATACCCTTTAAAATATCTTTTATTATATTCGGTGTGCTTTCGCTTCTGCTATTATCCGCCGTGATCACCGTATAATCGGCATATCGTGTTGCGATACGTCCCATCCGAGGTCGTTTTTCTCTGTCGCGGTCCCCGCCGCAGCCGAAAACAAGTATTACTCTGCCTGCCGTTATATTTTTACAGGCTTTAAGTATATTTTCAAGTGCGTCGGGCGTATGTGAAAAATCGATAACGACCTTGAACGGACAATCACCGTCTGTGATCGTTTCAAATCTTCCTTTCGGCAGACCGAAGCTTTCCATACACTCACACGCATTTTTTCCGTCATACCCGAGAAGCTCCGTTGCCGCTATAGCACACACGGCATTATACACATTGAAATGTGTCGGTGTATTCAATGTAACGTGTCCCACGGCAACTCCTCTATAATCGAACGATATTTTGTTTCCGTCGCATTTTACGTTTTTCGCACAAAAATCCGCATTCTTGTCATTTACCGAAAAAAGCAGTTTTTTCGAGCTTGCTCTGTCTTTTATTCGCATACACGCTTCATCGTCTTTATTTAAAAGTACCGTATCGCAAAGGCAAGCAAGTTTTGCTTTTGCGGAAATATAGTTTTCCCTTGTTTTATGAAAATCAAGGTGATCCGAAGTGATATTGGTAACGATACCCACGTCAAATTTCATAGCCGATATTTTATCGAGTGCGAGCGAATGCGAACTTGCTTCCATGAATAGGTATTCCGCTCCGTCATTCAAAAAATCCGACAGCATACCGTAAAGTTGCGGCGGGTCTGCGGTAGTGAGCTGTGACGGCAGGCAAATGTTTCTGGATCTGTTTTCTATACTGCCGGCTATACAGCACTCGCCTCCGAGGCAAGTTGCGATATGCTCCAGCATATAGACCGTTGTAGTTTTGCCGTTCGTGCCGGTAACCGCACACGCACCTTTAAACGAATTATCGAAGCCGTAAAAATTCGCACATATTTTTGCATACGCACGTCGCACATTATCGACATTTATCGTTTTTTCCGTAGTCTCTGCAATATCGGTAAGCACTGCCGCCGCACCGTTTTTCAATGCACGTGTCGTGAACCCGTTGCCGTCGTTTTTGGTACCCTTTAATGCGACGAAAACCGAATTTTCGGTCGCTTCCTCCGCTTTTTCCGTGATCTTCGAAATTTCAACGTCTTGACACGGCAATCCGCATTGCAAAACGCACACGCCGTTAAGAAGCTGTGAGAGCTTTATCGCCGCTCCTCCTCAATCATTGTTTTCGCTTACACTTCTGAAATTGACGGTAACCACCGTCCCTTTTTTTACCTTTTCGCCCGGTTTCGGGTACTGGGTATATACTTTCGCATTTATATCGGATAAATTGCCCTCCGTACGGATATTAAAGCCGAGTGAAAGCAATTTTTTATTTGCTTCGTTCGGTGTCATATTCGTAAGTTCGGGGATCGTTATTTCTTCCTGCTCTTCTTCCGTCGATGTATACAATATCACACTGCCGTTTGTATTCGTGAGCAATGAATCGGCTTTCGGCACCTGCATTATAACACTGTTTCCATCGCCTACGATCTGTGCTTTAAGTCCCGCATTTTTCACGGCTTTAACGGCTTCGCTCGTCGTCAGATTAAGACACTGCGGTACGGTCACCGCACGGCTTTGCTCGTCTTTTTCGTTATATTCGGGTTCTATTCCGATATATGGCAATGCTTCGGCGAAGATCTTGCTGTTATACGGAGCCGCAACGAATGAGCCTTCTATTCTACCGAGCGATTTGTCCGGTTCATCTACCACCACAATGAGTGCAAGTTGCGGATCGTATGCGGGAGCGACGGTCACACACGAGCCTATACGCAATGAATACGTTCCGTCCTCGCCGAGCTTATCTTTTTTTTCGCTCGTTCCCGTTTTTGCCGCCACCTTATATCCTGCCACATAAGCGTTTACCGCACCTATTCCGTTTGTCACTCCTTTTTCGAGTATATCCATTATTTGTGCCGATGTATCATCGGAAATGACTTTTCTTATTACGCTTTTTTCGTTTGAAAAAACGACCGTGCCGTTTTTGTCATTTATTTGCGACACAACATACGGTTTAAGGAGATATCCGCCGTTCGACACGGCACACACGCTCGTAAGCTGTCTTATGGGTGTTGTTTTAAAGGTTTGACCGAAAGAATATGCCGCAAGCTCGGTATTATGAAAATTCTCGTAACTGTGGCAATAGGTCAACGCCTCGCCTGGAAGGTCGATTCCCGTTTTTTCTTTATAGCCGAACGCCGTAAAGTAATCGTAAAAAGTTTTTTCTCCGAGCTTTGCCGCAGTTATCATCATGACAGGATTGCAGGATTTCTGAAGTCCCTGTGCAAATGTCAGCGAGCCGTGACCTACGGTTTTATGGCATCTGATCTTTCCGTACCCTTCCACCATATGATATCCCGGACAAAAATACGAAGTTGTCTGTGTTACCGCCTTTTCTTCGAGTGCGGCACTGCAGGTCACCGTTTTAAAAGTCGAACCGGGTTCATACAGATCGTTTACCGCTTTATTCGTCCACATAGACATAAGCAAGTCGGACTTATAGGAATTATACTCGTTGCTTCCCTGTGTATATCCGCATTCGTCGAGCTTTTTCAGCGACAACTCATCGAGAGTGTATGGGTCGTTGCAATCAAAATCGGGCTTTGTTGCCATTGCAAGTACCTGGCCCGTATCCGGATCCATCATAACGGCACTCACTCTGTTCTTAGCCCCGCTTTCTTCAAGGCACTGTTCGAGATAATGCTCCAAAATGCACTGCAGATTATAATCGATCGTCAAATATATATCATTTCCGTCCTCGGCTTCGATAAATTTTTCATATTTATACGGCATATCCGTTCCCAAGCCGTTTTTGGCAGAAATTATTTTTCCGTCCGTACCCTTAAGGTATTTGTCGTACTGATATTCGAGTCCGTAAAGTCCGTTACCGTCGGAGCCGGTAAAGCCCAACGTATGTGAAAGCAAATTACCGTAAGGATAATATCTTTTAGTATCCGCTACCGTATGAACACAGCTGAGTCCGTATTCGCAAACGAACTGCCTCACTTTATCGGCACTCTCTTTTTCGACATCTTTTTTTACGGTAACGTCTTTCTTTTTGGTGCGACCGCTGCGTTCATAGACCGTAAGGTAGCTTACGTCAAGTATTTCGGACAGTTTTTCGGCGACAAGCACCCGTTCTTCCTCGCTTTTAATATCGATTGGGGAAAGATAAACTCTTTCCACCGTTCTGTCTTCCGCAAGAACAACACCGTATCTGTCGTAAATTTTTCCTCTGCTTGCCTTGACCGGTGTTTCTCTCGTGATATTATCTATAAGCTTTTCCTTGTATCCGTCATAGCTTACGATCTGAAGATAAAAAAGTCTTACCGCAAGAACAGCCCACGCCGCCAAGATCAACGCCGCTATTACTCTATCCCTCGTCTTTACACGTCTGATGTTTACACGTGCCACGATCTCACCTCCGACAAATATTGCCTGTCGGAGTATCTATATTCGATTATCTGCCGATGTATTCCAGCAGTTTTTCAAGCGTTTCGCCTATAGCGGAAAATATCGAGTAGCTTTCTCCGCCCGCATTTTCGGCTTTAAATATTTCCCTTTCGTCGTTGCCCGCTACATAGATCTGCTTTGCTTCAAGCTCGTTGCGCTTCACCATGCCGTATTTGTCCTCCGCAGTCTTTATTATCAATTCGTCATCAAGTCTGTCTGCGGTCTTTTTTTCCAAAAGAGCTATCTCGTTTTCGTTTTGTTCGAGGCGAGCCTCCAATTCGCTCAGTTCCTTTTCCATATGCGAATTGTCATTTTTTATGCATATCGCCATAACGGCAAGAGCGGCGGCGATCAAAAGCAACACTGCTGCACTTACGCTTATTCTGTTTTTTTTCTTTAACAAGCCGTCGGAAATGCCATAGGAAACGCTTTTATTTAAAGCAACTCTCTTATCCATTTCAAAATCTCATTAAATTCTTTCTATTATTCTCAATTTTGCACTTCTCGAACGATGATTTTCTTCCAATTCCGATGCAGACGGCAAAATCGGTTTTTTCGTTATTATCTTTACCTTCGGGGTCTTACCGCACACGCAAACGGGAAACTCTCTCGGGCATATGCAACCCGATGCCGCAGAGGCGAACACATTCTTTACTATTCTGTCCTCGAGCGAATGAAAGCTTATCACTGCGATTCGCCCGCCCACAGCAAGCCTTTCGATAAGTGCCGTCAGAGCCGGTTCTATCGAATCAAGCTCTCCGTTTACCTCTATTCGTATCGCCTGAAACGTTTTTTTAGCCGGGTGATGACCTCCGGCACGGGCTTTCGGCGGGATCGCATTTTTAACAAGCTCCGCCAGCTCGCACGTCGTTTCTATCGGGGCAATCTCCCTTTGCTTTACAACCGCCTTTGCTATCGACGGAGCAAAGTTTTCTTCACCATACGAATATATTATCCGTTTAAGCTCCTGTTCGGAATACGTATTTATCACCGTATACGCCGTCAGAGCGGAGCTTTTATCCATTCTCATATCGAGAGGTGCCGACATCATGTACGAAAAGCCTCTTTTCGCACAATCAAGTTGAAAGGACGACACACCCAAATCGGCTATAGCTCCGTTCACGGACACTATACCGAGTGAATCGAAATAGTTTCCGACGTTTCTGAAATTATCGTGTACGAAAGTAATTTTTTCCTTATATTTTTCAAGCCGTGCCTTTGATTTATCTATTGCGTCGGCATCCGCATCAAAGCAGACAAGTCTGCCGCAATCCAGTCTTTGCAAAATTTTTTCGCTGTGACCGCCGCCGCCCAAGGTCAGATCGAAATAAACTCCGTCGGGATCGATATTCAGCCCGTCTATGCTTTCGTTCAGCAATACCGAATAATGGTCAAGTCCGTCAAACGTCATATCGTACCCTCTATCGCTTTCAGCTGTCTGATTATTTCGTCCATATTTTCCGCTTGCGTTACATCGGTGCGATAATTCTCCGCACTCCACAGCTCGAGCTTTTTACCGACACCTATAAGAACGGCATCTTTTTGTATTCCGGCATGAGTACGCAGCTTGGCACTAACCAACGCACGTCCCCCGGCATCAAGTTCTACCTCTTCCGTTAAGGGAAAAATATATCTTCTCAAAGCCTGCGAGCTTGATTCGGGAGCGGCATTTATTTTTTCACAAAAGCTGTTCCAAACCGCCTCGGGGTAAACGGTCACGCACCTGTCGAAGCCTCTCGTCATATAGAAGCGATTTCCCAGCTCTTCACGATATTTTACCGGCATAAATATTCTTCCCTTTGAATCGACCGTAAGCTCCGATTCGCTTATAAACATGGAAAACCGCCTCCTTTTCATGATAATAATTCCATTCGGTGACACTTTTTTGCACTTAATTGCACCTCGATGTAATTATATATTATTAATTCGGATTTTGCAAGAGCATTTTTGAATATTTATTTAATTTTTTTTATATTTTTTGAAAATCTGTATTTTATCATGTTTTTACATACAGTTGCACGAAAAAAGAGCCTGCTTAATAAGCAGGCTCTGCAGCGTTTGCACCGATTCACACTAAAATATTTCGTTTATGATCTTATTACGTTTTTTCTTCTTGACGTATCGCACCGTGACCACGGCTACAACTGCTACGGCTATCACCGCCAAGGTTATATAATCCGAAGTATAGCTGTCGCCGCCTATTTTCAAATCGTCCCAGAGGTCATTCATCTTCTGCAATCCCTCGGCTGACAGATTACGGAAATACTCCGTGTTTTCCTTTATTTCGGCGGAGGGATAAACGTATTTATCACCTTGAAGCGAATATTCGTCGTTTTCAAGCACGGCACTGTTCGGGCAGGAATAATACAGGTACTCGGCGTTTGCAAGTGCGACCTCTTCCGACAGCAGAAAATCGATATATTTCATTGCGGCATCGACATTTTGAGCGTTTTTAGGGATACATATTGCGTCCACGAAGATATTTGTACCTTCTTTCGGATATACCATTTCGAGAGCGGGGTTATTTTCTTTCATCATAAGAAAATCGCCGGCGTAATAAGGAACCATCGCCGCTTCTCCGCTTTCCATGAGGTTATACACTTCGTCCATAACGTATGCATGTACAAGCGATTTTTGTTCTGCAAGCTTATCTGCCGCAGCCTTCAGGTCGTTTTCGTCTTCCGAATTTATATCCAGTCCCAACAGAAACTGAGCTATGCCGAATGCATCTCGGGGATTATTTATCATAAGTATCTTATCCTTATATTTTTCGTCCCACATTATGCTCCAACTGTCCGGAGTTTCATCCACCATTTCGGTATTGTAGATAAGTCCGACCATTCCGGCGTTATACGGCACGGAATACTCATCATTCACGTCGTAGTACTTACCCTTATACTCTTCCGAAACGTTACCGTAATTTTCGAGTCTCGAGGTGTCGATCTTTTGCAACATATCCTCTTCTATAAGGCGTGCTATCATGTAATCCGACGGAATTATTATATCATAGCTCGAACCGCCGCTTTTGAGTTTTGCGTACATATCCTCATTTGAAGCGTAATTTGTATAGTTGACTTTTATCCCCGTAGCCTCTTCAAATGCTTTATTCACATCAAGAGTGCCGTCCGAGCCGTCTGAAATATACTCGCCCCAATTGTACACATTTATACATTCGGTTTTTTTCTGCGAGCATGACGAAAAAATGCCGACAGGCAGCGAGGACAGCAGGATCATGGCGATGAGAATGATTTTTTTCAATTTGTTTCTCCTGAAATTCAATAACGGGATCGCTCCGTCACTGTTCTTTATTTTTTGTTTTTGATTTCGCTTTTGTTTCCGACAAGGTTAGATGCAGTAACAAAACAAGTATCGACACGAATATCAATGTTGACAGTGCATAAGTATCGGGGGTGACCGTTTTTTTCGTCATCGAATAAATACGAATAGGAAGCGTTTGAAAATCGGGACCTATCGTAAAATAGCTTATCACGAAGTCATCAAGCGAAAGAGTAAATGCCATGATCATTCCCGATATCACTCCCGGCATTATAGCGGGAAGCACTACCTTGAAGAATGCCTGCACCGGTGTACAGCCGAGGTCGCACGCCGCTTCGGCAAGGTGCTTATCGGTCTGCTTAAGCTTCGGCAATACCGAAAGTATAACATAGGGCAGATTAAAGGTGATATGTGCTATAAGGACCGTCCAAAAGCTGAGTATACCCTCAACATTCACGAGTCTAGCGACGAAAACGAACAATAGCATCATCGATATGCCCGTCACTATATCGGGGTTCATCATAGGCAGATTCGTAACGGTCATTACGGTTCTTTTTGCCCAGCCTTTTTTCATTTTGTCGATTCCGACCGCCGCCGCAGTACCGATCACTGTTGAGATCAGTGCCGACAACAGTGCAAGCACGAGCGTGTTTTTGAGTGCTTCAAGCGTTGCACTGTCCGTAAACAATTCCTTATACCATTTCAGTGAAAAGCCGGAGAACACGACAAGGCTGTTCGACGCATTGAACGAAAAAAATATCATTACGGCGATAGGAGCGTACAAAAGAACAAATATCAGCACGGTATATATTTTCGAAACGGCTTTCATACTACCATACCTCCCTCATCACCGTCGGTAAATCTGTTCAACACCGCAAGGGATACGAGTATCAGCACCATCAGCACAAGTGACAACGACGCACCGAGATTGAAGTTATTCGACAGCATAAACTGTCTTTCTATAACGTCGCCGATAAGGTCGCTCGTTCCGCCACCCAGCTTTTGCGAGATATAAAAGGTGCTTATCGAAGGCACGAACACCATGGTTATTCCCGACACCACTCCCGGCATCGTCAGCGGAATTATTATTCTCGTAAATACTCTGAATGTATTGCATCCGAGGTCCTGAGCCGCTTCTATACTGCTTTTATCGAGCTTCAGCATCACCGTATATATCGGCAGGATCATATACGGCAGGAAATTGTACACCATACCGAACACCACGGCAAATTGCGTATTTATCATACGTATGCTTCCGAAAC
Source organism: uncultured Lachnospiraceae bacterium (assembly GCA_964498965.1). Classification (GTDB taxonomy): domain Bacteria; phylum Bacillota; class Clostridia; order Oscillospirales; family CAG-272; genus CAZCJU01. The sequence continues at coordinate 5,899 of CAZCJU010000048.1, read as the reverse complement.
CGACGGAATTTAACGCATTGTTGATTATGCCCGTATCATTCATCAAATTCATCATCGAATATGTACGTAGCAGGAAGTTTGTCCACATGGGAAGCATAACGAGCATAAGGAGTATTTTTTGTTTTGACGGCTTTGCGTTCGCAATTATATATGCTATGGGGTATGCTATCAGAAGGCATACCGCAGTAGAGATCAGAGCGTACCTGATAGAGCGAATGAATATATCCGCAAATTTATCAATTTGCGTGATATTATCGAACGTAAATGTGCCGTCGCCGTCGGTGAAGGCATAATATATCACCATTATCATCGGAACGACTATGAACAAAGCCGACCAAAGGATATACGGTGCGGCGGCAAGCCGATTTATAAGACTTCTTTCTTTCATTCCTCGGTGACCTCTTCGTTTTCTACGGCGTTTACATCCGATAGTCTGTCCAGCTCTTCGGAATACGAGCTGTAATCGCCGAACATTCCCGAGTATTCCGATTTTTTCATAATGTGGATCGCATCGGGTTCTATGAAAAGTCCGACATAAGCTCCCACGGGCGAGTAATCAGTCGTCTGTATCATCCACTTAAAGCCGCCGATGTCTATGATTATTTCAAAATGGATACCCTTAAATGTCACGGATGAAACGGTACCTTTGAGCATTCCTTTTTCCGCAGGAACTATATCAACGTCCTCCGGACGCACGACAACATCGACATTTTCGTTTTTATCAAAGCCCTTATCAAGGCATTCGAATCTCGCACCTGAAAACGCAACTCTGTAATCGTCCTCCATAATACCGTCAAGTATATTCGATTCTCCGATAAAGTCTGCGACAAATGCGTTTTTCGGTTCGTTATATATATCCTGCGGCGTACCTATCTGCTGAATAACGCCTCCATCCATAACAACAACGGTATCGCTCATCGAAAGAGCTTCCTCCTGGTCATGCGTTACGTAAATAAACGTTATCTTCATTTTTTGCTGGATGTTCTTAAGCTCGATCTGCATATCCTTACGGAGCTTCAGATCCAATGCACCGAGCGGCTCATCGAGGAGCAGGACCTCCGGGTCGTTTGCCAAAGCACGAGCTATTGCAACTCTTTGCTGTTGACCGCCCGAAAGTGTCGCCACGCTACGGTGTTGGAAGCCCTTCAGGTTGACCGTTTCGAGCATTTCCTTAACCTTTTGTGCGATCTCTTTTTCCGATTTTTTCTTCAGCCGCAAACCGAATGCTATATTTTCGTACACATTGAGGTGAGGAAAAAGGGCGTACTTTTGAAATACGGTATTAACACGTCTTTTATGCGGAGGCAACTCGTTTATACGAGTTCCGTCGAATATAACATCGCCCTCGTCGGCATCTTCAAAGCCTCCGATTATACGAAGCGTGGTGGTTTTGCCACAACCCGAAGGACCGAGAAGCGTGACAAATTCATTATCATGAATATCAAGATCGATACCCTTTAATACGGCCTCACCGTCGAATTGCTTTTTCAATCCGCTCAAGCGGATAACAACATTCTGCTCCAATTCAATCTCCGATACATTTTATTAAAATTCAACAAGGGCAAGTCCCCTTATTATTTTCATAAAAAAATCACCCCGACGCAAAAGCCCCAATAAAAAGCCTTAGAGTAGAGATGATAAACAAATCTTGCATAAGGCGTCATATAAAGATAAAAAACCCGATTAGGATAAAAAATCAAAATACAACACACGGGATATACCCAAGGCGGTCAAGCCGCCTCCCTGTTCATGTGAAGAGCAGGTCATAGCAAAATATTATTGCGATGTCCTTACGGTACACCGATTTTTATTTCGTCGAATATTGTAGCAGAAAATCGCAAAAAATGCAATACTTTTTCGCAAAATTAAAAAAATTGTCAATATGCGTTATTTATTAACACCGCTTTACCGCTTTTTTATCGTATTTTTACAATAAGTATCGTAAAACAGAAACATACAGGTCATCAGAACGGAGAAATTGCTTCCGGTTTTGAAAAAAATGTAAATCCCTAATTGATACATCACAAAAAGCGTGACAACCGACACGGTATTCGATACTTTGTCGCACAGCTCGGGTTCGAGAAAAAACGACATGATATCGTACAGCAATTCGCCTCCGTCAAGCCCCCTCACACACAGTGCGTTGAATATGCCGTACACGACCGAATATCTTGACATCGACAGCAAAAAATCGGAACTCGTACCGAAAATAAGCACGATGCCCGACAGTAGATTTGCCAGTATTCCGACAGAGGAAACGACGGCCTTTTCCCGTAGACCCCGTTTATTCGAATACATGATATCCGCACCGGAGATATACAAAGTCACCGCCGTTATCCGTTCTCCGTATAGGTATATGGCAAGCACGTGTGTCATTTCGTGCAAAAGCACCGCACACAGCATGGGGATCAGCGTTTTTTTATCGCAAGTGTAAATTAAAAGCACGGCAACGATACACGCCGCCGTACTCATTTTGATCTTTTTACCCAAATAAATGCAGCTCATGCTACATTATATTCTGAAAAGCGATAATAATTCCTCATCGGTCACAAGATAAAAATTGTTATTCTTTTTAAGCACCTCGCCTATTTGCTCGGATTCGAATTCAAGCCCGATCAGCTCCGAGGTAAGCACCGATATATCGCCGTCATAGAAGAAGTCGCCGTCAAATTTGCATTCGGTTATCTTTCCTTCCTTCACGCAAGCGTGAAATGCGACGCTACCGCCCGCAAAACGCTTTTTACACGAATAATCGAATACGGGGTTTTTGCCGTATATATATTCATGCGTCGATATTTCGTCGGCTATCTTCCATATCTCCTCGTTTTCCTCGGGCGTTATATGACACACCTCGCCCTTCAACGATTCGGCAAGATACCGTCTGAACTGCTCCGTTGTCATATCGCTCGATATATACTCGGCTACGTTAAGCACGTTGGCTTTGACGCTTTTCACGCCCTTGGCTTTGAATTTTTCGGGATCGGGCGTCAACGCCTTTTGCATGGTATCGAGGTTTCCACGCCACAATATAGTTCCGTGATGAATAAGTCCGTATTCATTTGAATATCTCGCATTTCCGCAGATCTTGCGTCCGTCGAGATATATATCGTTTCGGTGATTAAACTCGGCATTTGCACCGAGCTTTTTCAAAGCGTTGACAACATCGTTACAGCAATCTCTGAAATTTATATCGCTACCGGACACATTGGGAAAGAAATACGTAAACTGCACACAGCCCTCGTCGGTAAGGCAAGTTCCGCCGCCGCTGTATCTTCGGCAGATCGTAAGTCCCGCCTTTGCCGCATATTCTGTATCGATCTCGGCATAAACGTTTTGATATTTTCCCATCATAAGCGACGGTGTAGTCGTCCAAAGCATATAAAACGGCTCTTTGAGCTTCATCATATAGTAATGCTCCGCCGCATGGCAGTAATAGCCGTTAAGAAGCTCTCCGTTTTCCGAAAGCTCTATATATTTCATTTACCTTTCCTCTTTTTTGTATATTCTCGGTACTCTTTTTGTGATAAGGCAAACGCATTCGTAATTTATCGTACCGGCAAGCCTTGCCAGCTCATCGACGCTTTGTCCGCCTTTACCGAACACGATCGCCTCGTCACCGCATTTCACATCATTTATATCGGTAACATCTATCATGCACTGATCCATACATATCCGGCCGACGATTTTCGCTTTTTTGCCGTTTACCGCTACGCTTGAGCCTTTATAGGCTCGCAAAAATCCGTCGGCGTAGCCTATCGGCAGTGTGGCGACTTTCATATTCCTTTCAGCCGTATATTCAAGTCCGTACGATATTCCCCCGCCCTTTTTCACCGTGTGAATATGTGCTATTTCCGTTTTCAGGGACATTACCGGCTTTATACCGTCGATTTTCGCATATTCCGACGGCTGAAGTCCGTAAAGCGAGATCCCGCTTCTCACTGCGTCGAATCTTCCGTTTTCAAGATAAGCCGCAGCGGCACTGTTCGACGCATGGCACATTTCGGGTGTAAAACCGCTATTTTCGAGCTGTTTTTTTATTCTGACAAAACGACGCAATTGAAGGTCGGTAAAATCTCCGCACTCGTCGGAGCAGGCAAAATGAGTAAACAGTCCTTTTACGTCGAAGCACGTTTTTTTTACGTCGGATATTATCGTATCGACCTCGTCAATACCGTAGCCGATACGATTCATTCCCGTATCTGTCTTGACGTGCAGCTTCAGTCTTTTTCCCGGAGGTATGCTTCGGGCAAGCCGAACGGCATACTCGTGAGAAAACAGTGTTTGCGTTATATCATGCTCGATTGCGTATTCGATATCGCACGGCGGGGTATATCCCAATATCAATATATCCGCATCGGTGTACCGCCTTACGTCAAGAGCCTCTTCGAGCGAGGAAACCGCATAGAACCGACAGCCACAGTCATTTAAAACGGGAATGCATCCTTTTGTACCGTGACCGTAGCAATCCGCTTTGACAACACATATTTGCTTTGTTTCGTCTACATGGCATCCGATGACACGGTAATTATTTTCAAGTGCGTCAAGATCTATTTGTGCCGTTACCTTCGGTTTCAGTTTCATTCCTTTCACCGCGGATAAAGTCGCCGAAACTGATCTCGGTATTACCGCATTCGAGCTTATACGGGGCTTTATCCTCTTTTGTAAAATATATTTTCCGTTCTCCGTCCTCGAGCAATACGCATTCACGTCCGTCTATACTTACGCTTTTCGCCGAAAATTCGCCTTTGGGCGACATAAGCTCATACCAACGGTAAATTCCCGTTGCCGCTCCCGTTTCGAGTATGGAATCCTGCAGGGCGATACTCATATCGTTATATATCAGATAGCTGTCATCGCCGTCAAAGCCACACCCCATTCCCCACAGTGCGTCGGGCTGAGCGAACACTATTTTATAAGTGCCGTTCTTTTCCCTGCTCATGCGTACCGTATATTCGCACCCGTCCTCGACTATAACGCCGTTTACGGTATAATCCGAGTCGAGCATGGCACTGTAATCTTCCGCTTTAAGCTTTTGCGAGCAGGCGGAAATGACGATAACGCACAGCAGTAAAAAAGCGATAAGTATTTTTTTCATTTTTAACACCCCATACACGTTTTTGATACAGTATATGCGATGTTGTTTTCTTTAATGACGGAGCTTGGGCGATATTACCGTATCGGGGTGATAATATTTCATCACCTTGAGTGTTTCCTTTGTGGCTTCGAAATACGCTTTCACGCTCTTGCCCTCGTCGTTTTTGTATATTACGGCGTAAAGCTCCGGGCTCGGCGAAGAAATGCTTATGCATGAATCGTATGTAATATCGCATTTTCCCGCATCTTCGGCAGGCAATATCATATCGACCTCACGCAGATTCACGGAATAATACGGCTTACGGATCTTTTCGCCGTATTTTCTGTTCATTTGAAACACGCCGCCTTCGATCTTATATTCGTAGCTTATTCGGAAATACACCTTCAGATATCCGTACATGATAAGGCAAAGCAAAAACATGACAGGCGTAAAATATACGAGCAATTTAACTATGACGCACATTGCACACAGAGCTGCGGTAGCCAATGCCCAACCGATATTGAACAATATCTTATTTCTCAAATAGCCGCCCTCGACACGCTTTTCATACGAATATTCGATTCCGTTTAATCCCTTAAACTCCATTTTGTCACCTATTGCCGAGAGGCTTATTCCTCATCGTTGTTCCAGTTATGCCAAACCTCTACAACGTCCTCGTTTTCGTCAAGATGCTCGAGAAGAAGTCGCATTTTCTTTATACTGTCCTCGTCGTCGAGGTCAACGTAAAGTGAGGGGACTTTTTCCTTTTCGGCGGAAACGAACGAATATCCCGCCTGTTCGAGTGAATCTCTCACACCCGAAAGA
>CAZCJU010000047.1:0-14852 GCA_964498965.1 uncultured Lachnospiraceae bacterium | reverse complement strand
TGACATAACCTACGGCACGAACAACGAGTTCGGCTTTGACTATTTGCGTGACAACATGGTGATATACAAGAAGAACATGGTACAGAGGGGACACATATTCGCCATTGTGGACGAGGTAGACTCGATACTGATAGACGAGGCGAGGACACCTCTCATAATTTCGGGTGAGGGAACGAAGGCGACGGAGATATACGAGCGTGCGGACAAATTCGTTCGCACCTTAAAGCAATACAAGGTCAAGGAAATAGACAGCAAAGAGGACATGGACGAGAACGAGAGCATGGACGGTTACGACTACATTGTGGACGAAAAGTCGAAAAATTCCGTTCTGACGAAGAGCGGAATAGCCAAGGCGGAGAAATATTTCGGCATAGAGAACTATTCCGATCCGTCCAATTCCGAGCTTGCACACCACATCAACCAGGCGATGAAGGCACACGGAAACTACCACATCGACGAGGATTACGTATTAAAGGACGGACAGGTGATCATAGTCGACACGTTCACGGGACGACTTATGTTCGGCAGACGTTATTCCGACGGCTTACATCAGGCGATAGAAGCTAAGGAGGGCGTAAAGGTCGAAAAGGAGTCAAAGACGCTTGCGACCATCACGTTCCAAAATCTTTTCAGAATGTACGAGAAGCTTTCGGGCATGACGGGAACGGCACTGACCGAGGACGACGAATTCAGGGAGATATACAATCTGGACGTTGTGGAGATACCGACGAACAAGCCGATGATGCGTATTGACAGGGACGATGCGGTATTCAAGAATTTAAATTCCAAATACAAAGCGATAGTACAGCAGATAAAGGACTGCAACGAAAAGGGGCAGCCTGTGCTTGTCGGCACGGTATCGATAGAAAAATCGGAATATCTTTCGAAGTTACTGAAACGCGAGGGCATAAAGCACAATGTACTGAACGCCAAGTATCATGAGAAGGAAGCGGAGATCGTCGCACAGGCGGGTATGCCCGGCACGGTAACGATATCCACGAACATGGCGGGACGAGGCACGGACATAATGCTCGGAGGAAACCCCGAGTGGCTTGCGAAGGCGGAGATGCGTAAGCTCGGCTACGAGGAGGACATTATCGTTTTGGCGACAGGCTCGTCCCTATCCGTACCGGAGGAGGTACTTGCGGCACGCGGAGTATACAGGGAGCTGTTCGACAAATTCAAGGCACGCATACAGCCCGACTACGAGAAAGTCAAGGCGGCAGGCGGATTATTCATTCTCGGTACGGAGCGTCACGAGAGCCGACGCATAGACAACCAGCTGAGAGGCCGTGCGGGACGTCAGGGCGACCCGGGCGAATCGAAATTTTACCTTTCATTCGAGGACGATCTGATGCGTTTATTCGGAAGCGAGGAAAGAATGTCGAGGATAATGTCGCTCACGCCCGACGACACGCCGATCGAAGCGAAGCTTTTATCGGGCGTTATCGAATCGAGCCAAAAAAGACTTGAGAGCATAAACTTCGAGCGTCGTAAGAACGTGCTTTCCTACGATGACATAATGAACCAGCAAAGAAACACGATCTACTCGCAACGACAGGAGATACTCGAAGAGGGCGATATGCGTGACAAGATCGTGAGCATGATAAACGAAACGATAGAGGACGAGGTCGCATACTGCACAAACGCCGAGCATAAGGAAGATTGGGATTTTTCGTCGATCGTAAGCAAATTCCCGTTTTTGTGTACCTCCGCCGACGAATTTTCGTACAACGGCGAGGAGCTGAAGAAACTGAAAGTCGAGGACGTGGTATCGAAGCTTCGGGAGCGTGCGGCGGCGATATATGCCGAAAAGGAGCAGATATTCGGCGAGAGCATGCGTGAGATAGAGCGTGTTATACTGCTCAGGAGCATAGACGAGCTTTGGATGGATCACATCGACTATATGTCCGAGCTTAAGGGCAGTATCGGTCTTAACGCTTACGCACAGAGAAACCCTCTGACCGAATACAAGCTTGTCGGAGCGGAGGCATTCGACAGCATGATAAACGACATCAGAATGAACACCGTTCGTGCGGTTCTTTCCGTTCAGCCGAAGCGTGAGATCAAGCGCGAGTCCGTAGCGGTGGAGCGAAAAGCGTCGGCGACCGGGCCGAGCGACGGAACGGCGAAGAAAAAGCCTGTCGTAAAGGCACGCGAGGTCGGCAGAAACGATCCGTGTCCCTGCGGTTCGGGCAAGAAATACAAGAAATGTTGCGGAGCGGGCGAGGGTGAGCAATAACGCCGCCGCATATACGGTCAGGAGATAAAATGGGCTTCGGAATACTGTTTACGGGATTTATATTCACCGTTTTCGATGCGGGGACGATGTACGCCGATTCGTTGAGCTATCTGTTCATGATAGGCTTATGCTTTATCGGCTGGACTGTTGCGTCGGCGGGCTGCGTCAGGCTCAAAAGTTATTTACCGAAAATGCGGGACGCTTCGTTTTGCTCCGCACTGCTTGCCGCATTCACGCTTTGCCGTTTGGCGATCTGCACTTTGAAGCATTTCGACCCCTCCGCACCGCAATTTTTGACACGTACCGCCTCCGTGCTGTCGGTCTTATGTGCATTGACCTACGGTGCATTCATGTTTTTCGCTCTGACCTCGATCAGGCGGATATGCAATGAAACGGAGCTGCCGAAGCTCGCACGCCGTGCGGAGCGTATGAGGACGGTAATGATGGTATTTTCCTCCTTTGACGTTGTCGCTTCGCTTCAGCTGCCGACGATAGGCGACATATTATCGCCGATAAGATTCATATTTTACGTTATCACCGTGCTTATGAATGCGGGACTGATATTCAAGTGCTATATGCTGATATGTCTTGAGAGCGACCTTGAGATGAAGCCGAAGGAGAAGAAGCGTAAGAAAGAGCTTACTCCGGAGGAAGAGGAGATCGAACGGCTTTGGCGGGAAAAGAAACAAAGAAACGTGAAAGGTAAAAAATAATGGGGTTAAGGCTTATTTGTGCGGGACTGTTCTTTTTTCTCATACCGTCCTACGGTCTGATCGACGTAATGCCGGACTGCATAGGTGCTTTTCTCATACTGCTCGCTTTATCGAAGCTGCGTGACACCGACGGCAGGCTCGAGGATGCGTACCGCCTGTTTTCGAGATTTTTCTTCATAGAGCTTGCTCGGACGTTGCTCGCCTTTCCGATACACGGCTTAAAGGACGGAAACGGCGACAGCGATATCATCGCAGTGCTGACAGCCTGTTTCGTATTTTCGATAATATCGGGCATATTGCTTTATCACGGGCTGTCACGCCTGTTTTCCGGCATAAATTATATAGCGACACGTGCATCGAGCCGATCTGCGGACGAAAACTACAACGGAGTTCGCATAATGACGGGGATATTTTCCGTCGCATACTACGTACTGCTCGTGATCCCGCAGCTCGTTTCGCTCTCGAAGCCGTCGTACCAAATGGCGACGGACACGGCACAGCTTTACTCGCTGTACGATTCGAGAACGATAATAACCATGATGTGCATGATCGCCTCGTTGCTGTTGTCCGTGTTGTTCGTATCGACCGGTGTCGGATATTTGCACCGCCTCGCACGCGACGGAGAAACCGTCGAACGGATGCGAGAGCTTTATCTTGCGGCGACAAAGGAAAAATGCGGTGCGATAACGTGCAGGAAACTGGCTTCCTGCTTGGTATTCGTCATTTTCGGCATACTTTTCACCGTTTCCTTCAAGGTGAACGGAGTAAATGCGATCCCCCATTCCGTTGCGTTCGCTCTCATGGCGGTCGGCTCGTTCAAGCTTGCGAAATTCGTTCCCCGAGCAAAGGTGTGTGCCGTGATCTCGCTCGTTTTCACCGCTGTCGACGGCGGCATATTCGTTTTTTGCGGGTATGTAGGCGACAGATATTTTCAATCGACGACAGACGATGCGACATCGAAAATATTAAAAGCTTTCAAGGCGGGAGCGGAATGTGCGGAATACGTCATGTACGCCGCATTGTTCATATTGCTTTTCGGAGTGCTGTGCAGGCTCGTCGAGGCTCACACGGGCAGAGAATACGTCGATCCCGATTCGTTTCAGGCTAAGCAATCGCTCGACGAAAAAAAGGCGTTGAAAAACTTGTTACGGAATAAATTTCTCATATCGGGACTTACCTTTTGCACATTCGGCTGTGTTTTTTCCGTACTCGGCATAACGAACGAAGCGGCATGGCTATTGCCCCAAGCGGCGGCTGTGATATACTGTATCGTTTCGGCAAAGGCGTTTTTGAAGCTGCATGACGGAATTTCAAATAAATATTTGTAAAATACCCATAAAATTATTGACAAACGCATATTTTTTTGGTACAATTAAACCGAAACAAAAAAACGACTCGCTCGAACACAGCCCCGACCGTAACGTCGGGGGTAAGGGCGGTCACCGGGACGGAGGGAGCGAAAACGGAAAACACGGAAATTCTTCTTGTCACGTCGTTTAAGGGCGGCGTGGGTAAATCGACCGTTGCCGCAAACCTGTCCTACAGGCTTGCCGAGGCGGGAAAAAAGGTGCTTTTGTGTGACTTGGATCTCGATGTTCGTTCGCTCGATCTGATAATGGGCTACGAGGACACGATGATATTCGACATATGCGACGTTTGTTCGGGCAGGATCAAAGCACAGGACGCATGGATAAAGGACGCACGTGCCGACGGGCTGTATTTTATCGGGGCTCCGTACAAAAAAAAGGAGCTTCCCTCACCCGACGATTTCGCACGATGTATACGTCGGATCGCCTCCGACGAGGCTTTCGACTACGTCATTCTCGATACCCCGGGTGCGGACACGCCGTCACTCGGGCTTGCGAAATCGTGTGCGGAGCAGGCACTTGTCGTTACGAACCACAACCCGTGTGCAGTGCGAGGGGCGATAAAAAGCGGCGAAGCGATGGAACAAAGCGGCATCGTACCGTATTTGATAATAAATTCGTTCGATCCGGCGGCGGTGCTTGACGGCAGACGCGACGGTATGCTCGGACTGATAGACAGCACGCATATTTCGCTTCTCGGTGTCGTTCCCTACGACAGGGCGTTGATATATGCCCAGGAAAAAGGGATCTTGTCGGTCGGACGGGGCTTTGTATCTTCCGTCGCATTTAAAAACATAGCACAGCGACTGGCTGCGAAGCGAACCGGTGAACGTCCCGTGCCGATATTAAAGGGCGTAATCAAAAAAAGAAAAAAATTATTGACAAAATAGATAGATTAAAAATAAAAAACGGAGGATATCTTTATGGAGATCGCAATTATCGCTCATGACAGAAAAAAGGAGCTTATGGCACAGTTTTGCATTGCCTACTGCGGGATCTTGTCGGAGCATAATATATGTGCTACGGCAATTACCGGCAAGTACGTTGCGGAGGCAACGGGCTTAAAGATCGAGCGACTGCTTTCCGGAGTCCACGGAGGCGAGCAACAGATAGCGTCGAGAATAGCTTACGAGGAAATAGACGCACTGCTGTATTTCAGAGATTCCGAGCCGCACTATACCGACCCCGAGTTCGATCTGATACGTATGTGCGACATTCACAATATCCCCGTTGCGACGAACATAGCCACGGCGGAAATACTGATATGCGCTCTCGGCAGAGGCGACCTCGACTGGCGGCAGATAATAAATCCCCGCTCCGAGTACAATCTCAAGCTGAAGCAAAAGCAGAAATACTACAGAGGCGTTAAATGAACATATTCGTATGTATCGGTACAAGAGGGGAAATGATGTTTTCCCGCAGGCGTGTCAGCTTTGACTCCGCCGTGCTTGAGGATATCGTACGGTCGAGCGGCGGCGAGCTTTTCGCCGCCGCCGGTTCTTTATCGCTTTTTGCCCGTATCGGCTTTACGCCGACCGTTTTCGGGGAATTTTCCGACACGGGGTATATCGGAAATTATTTTGTCGAGGACAGACGGCTTTTGCCGTTTGCGGACAAGATAGACATTCTCACCGTGTACAACTTCAACAGGCACTACCCCGTCGATCTCCGTCTTGATATAAATCCCGAGGAAAACGGCTTCGTTTTGCTGTCATCGACGGAATTTGCGGGTACAAGTCACGAAAAAATAACGAAAAAGGTGTGGAAAAATGAAAATATGCGGTAAGCTTTTTGCGTTTTTTTCGTTAGTTCTCGCCGTAGTCGTTTCGCTGTCCGCCTGTGAGCTTTACGAGCCGATATTCGAGCCGGGCGATACCGCATTCGCTCTTTGCGGCGGCAGCTTCGATTTTTCGCTCGTGTCGGACTATTCGGATAAGCCGTACGGCGACACGGACGAACCGTATTGCGAAATAAACGGCGGCGTACCGTATTTTTCCGAGAGCGAGCTTACGACGAACGATTACGAAAGCTACGGTCCGCTCGACGCCCTCGGCAGATGTACCTCGGCGGCGGCGTGTGTGGGCGTGAGCCTTATGCCGACGGAGGAGCGAGGCAATATCGGAATGATAAAGCCGAGCGGATGGCACACGGTCAAATACGACTGCGTGAGCGGAAAATATTTGTACAACCGCTGTCATCTCATCGGCTATCAGCTCACCGGCGAGGGGGCAAACGAAAAAAACCTGATAACAGGCACAAGATATATGAATGTTCGGGGTATGCTCCCGTTTGAAAACATGGTCGCAGACTATGTAAAGGAAACAAATTGTCACGTTATGTACCGTGCCACACCGATATTCGTCGGCGAGGAGCTGTTATGTCGAGGTGTGCTTCTCGAAGCGTACTCCGTCGAGGACAAGGGCGAGGGAATATGCTTTAATGTTTTCGTATATAATGTCCAGCCCTCGATAGTCATAGATTATGCGACCGGCGACAGCCATGAGCAAGCCGACACTTGATAATATCTGTCGGTGCGGTGCTTCGGCACAGCCGTGCGAAAGCCGATAAAGCGTCGCCTCACCCGATCGAACCGACGTATATAAAACAGAATAAAAGCGTCAGCAGACAACCGCACACCGCACCCGAAACAAAAACGAGGCGACGGTGTGCGGTCTTTTTTCTTTTTTTGCCGCAAATGCCGTATTCGCCGCCGAAAGTCGTATTCGCCTCGATTATCCTGTTCGCCTCGGATATCATGTCCGAATCCGAAAGTCCCTCTCCCCCCGACGGCTTCAAAACGAAATACGCTTCGTCGAATATCCCGCTTTTCGTGTCTTTTATCATTATCATCTGTTTTCTTGTCCCCTTAAGCATTTTCCCTCCGCCAAACCGACAAACGATCGGCAAACTGTTTACTTTATGTGATTGTAGCCGATAAAATCGGCGGTATTCAATGTCGGATCGAATATTCCGTTACGAAAACGGCTCCTTTGCCGAATATCGAAATAACATTCGGGAAAAATAGTAAAAGCGAATAAACGAAAAGGAGCGAAAACATGAGCTTAAAGGCGGTAATTCTCGCAGGCGGCAAGGGTACTCGGCTCGCACCGCTCACGCAGACCGTGCCTAAGCCGCTGCTGCCCGTTGCGGGCGAGGCTGCGGTAAGGCACATTATTTCCCTGCTGTGCGAAAACGGCGTTGACGAATGTGTGCTGACGCTTTGCTTCTTGCCGGAAGCGATAAAGAACGAGCTGGGCGGCTGTTGCAACGGTGTCGAACTGAAATATTACATTGAGGACGAGCCGCTCGGCACGGCGGGCGGCGTAAAGGCGGCGATCGGATTGCTGTCCGAGCCGTGCGGGGATATCATCGTGATATCGGGCGATTGCATATGCGATATAAACATAAATTCGGCATACGAATTTCATCGTTCGAAAAACGCCGAGGTCACAGTGCTTACGAAAAGACATACCGATCCTACCTCATACGGTGTCGTTTCAAGCGAGGCGGACGGGCGAATAAAACGCTTTATCGAAAAACCGAGCCGAAACCGAATGTTCTCCGATGCGGTGAATACGGGAATATATATTTTGTCCGAAAATGCCGTCGGGCTTATCCCCGAAAACACAAGTTGCGATTTCGCCTCCGACCTGTTTCCGCATATGCTGACCGAAAAAAGAGCGTTATATTCCTTTGAATGCGAGGGCGATTGGTGCGATATCGGTACGCTTTGGGACTACAGACGATGCAATACGGATGCCTTAAGGGGAAAATATTCGTTGCCGTACCCGCCGAAAGCTCCGAGGGGCTGTTATCTCACCTCCTGCGGTGCGAACGTGACAGTCGGCGAGAACTCACAGGTCGTCGCATCCGTTCTGCTCGACGGGGCGAAGATCGGCGATCGCTGTAAAATAACGGCGGCGATAATAGGCGAAAACACCGTCGTCGGCGACGGCACCGTGATACATTGCGGAGCCGTAGTCGGTCACGGGTGTGTCATCGACGAAAACAGCGAACTGAAAGAAGATTGCGTCATCGGAAATTTCGAAAATATCGGAGGAAAAAACAAATTGAAGCTGAAAAACGGTGCTTTGTTCTCGCCCGACGGCTTTTCGCTCGGAAAAGCCCCCTCGCCGTCGCCGCTGTTTTCCTTAGGCTCGGCGGCGGCTTGTACACTTGATGCCGTCGGCATTTGCCACGACGGACAGGAAGCAAGTGCGGCGGCGGCAAAAGCGTTTGCGTTCGGTGTCGTATGTGCCGGAAAGGACGCATATATGCTCGGAAAATGCGTCAAAACGGAAGCGAGAGCGGCAAACCGCTTCTTTCGCTTCGAGCTTACGGCGTATTTTTACGGTTCGGGCGGCGAATACCGTGTCGTCTTTTACGATATAAACGGCTTATGCCCGACAAAAGACATCGAGAGCGAGGTGATAAAGACGTTCAATACGCAAAGCGATACATTCGCACTGCCGACGGGAAAACTCATCGAGATAAACGAGCTTGAACGCCTGTATACCGCATCGATACTTTCCGCTGTCCGAAGCTGCCCTCTCGACGGTATATCGGTCGATGTCGGCGGCAATGAGGCGGAAAGGCTCGGTGAATTGCTCAAACGTGCCGGTGCCGAGGTAAAATACGGAAAAGGCGGTGCGGAGGATATCGGTATATGCGTCGAAAACGGCGGCGAAAGCATCGGTATCCGCTTCGAAAACGGCAGAATTGCGGAAAAATACGAAGTGATCGCAATGTTGCTGTCACTCGATAAGCCGAGCAAGCTTGCCCTGCCCCACGATACACCGCCTCTCGTCACTTCGACAGCCGAAAAACACGGCTTCGATGTCGGATATTATCTGCTGACGGATAAGGGAACGAGCGAAAACGTGCGGAACAGAGAGCTTTTCTACACACACCCGTATACCGAGGATATGCTGTATGCCTGCGTCCTGTTGCTCGGCTTGCTCAAAAAAAGCGGACGTGAGGCGGGAGAAATTTTGAACGAAGCGGGAAACGTGTATATCAAAGTCGAAAATTATTCGGTGGACGATTTGAATAAAGCGAAAATAATGCGGGAGCTGTATGAGGAAAATGCGGATAGGGACGAGTACGCCGACGGAGTGCGGGTAAAAGGCAATGAATGCGAGGCGGGCGTGACTTGCTCGTCAACCGGACTGCGTGCCGTGATACAGGCAAAAAATGCGGAAGCCGCAAATGAATTTTCGACGGAACTGAAACGGAAAATATCCCGCCTGACCTAAAACCCGCTCCCCGCTTTCCCATCCCAAGCCCCGGGGAAAGTGTCGGCCGAATCCACCGCTCGTAAACCTTCCCTCTCTCAGGGAAGGTGTCGGCCCGTAGGGTCGACGGATGAGAGCGTTATCTCACCGCATTCTCGGCAGATAATCAAGTTATTCATAAATAATTTATAATATACGGTGGACAGACGGCGTGAAATCGTGTAAAATAAGAACGATTATGTGGTCGTGAAAACAAAAACGGTATTGTTTAAATGAATTTCATATGCGGAAACGCACTGTATCCGTGCCGCAATTATTGCGCCGTGAAGCACGGACGCTTTCCGACGTTCTCCCCGAGCGAAAAAAAGGGGAGTCATTTGACGTGCCGTCATACATATTTTTAATGAACCGTATATTCATGCGTTTTTTTCGCTTGCGTTTTTTCGCAAGCAGTCAAAAAATGTGACCGAAGGAGGAATTATGGCAAAGAGAAAAACGAAAAAATCGGACAGCACGGGAAAGCTGAGGGTCATCTCGCTCGGCGGACTTTACGAAATAGGAAAGAACCTCACCGTACTCGAATACGGTGACGATATAATAATAATCGACTGCGGTCTGGGCTTTCCGGAGGACGATATGCTGGGCATCGACCTTGTCATTCCCGACGTAACGTATCTCGAAAAGAACGAAGATAAAATAAGGGGTATCGTGCTTACGCACGGACACGAGGATCACATCGGTGCGTTGCCCTATGTGCTGAAGCGTATTTCACCGCCCGTTTACGGCACTCCGCTCACAATAGGAATTTTGGAAAACAAACTCACCGAGCATACCTTCGACATAGAGCCGGAGCTGAACGTGGTGAATGCGGGAGATGTCGTAAGCTTGGGGGCGTTCGATGTCGAGCTTATAAACGTCAATCACTCCATCGCCGATGCCGTTTGCCTTGCGATACGCACCCCGCTCGGCAATATCATTCACTCCGGCGACTTCAAGATAGACCTGACACCCGTCGAAAGCAAGACGATGAATCTGACGAGGCTCGGCGAGCTGGGCAACGAGGGCGTATTGCTCCTCATGTGCGAATCGACGAATGCGGAGCGTGTCGGCTATACACCGTCGGAGAAAAAGGTCGGAGCATCGCTCGACAACATTTTCCGCACGTACGATGACAAGCGGCTCACCATAGCGACGTTTTCGTCTAATGTACACCGTGTACAGCAAATAATAAACGCCGCCGAAAAGTACAAACGAAAAGTTGCGGTAACCGGACGAAGCATGGAAAATATAGTTTCCGTCGCGATTCGCCTCGGCTATATGCATGCGGGTGACGGCGTGCTTATAGATATTTCGGAAATAAAAAAATACAAACCCGGTCAGCTGTGCCTCATCTCGACGGGAAGCCAGGGAGAGCCGATGTCGGCACTGTATCGCATGGCGTTCTCGGAGCATGATAAGGTAGAGCTTACGCACGACGATGTCGTTATAATCTCGGCAAACGCAATTCCCGGAAACGAAAAATTCGTAAACAAGATAATAAACGAACTTTTCAAAAAGGGTGTTACCGTACTGCACGACGCTGTTGCCGATGTCCACGTTTCGGGTCACGCCTGCCAGCAGGAGCTTAAGATGATGCACGCACTTACCCGACCTAAGTATTTCATGCCAATACACGGCGAATACCGTCACCTCGTCGCTCACAAAAAGCTCGCCGAGGAAATGGGCGAGGCTCCGGAAAACATTTTCGTGTCCGAAATAGGTCGTGTACTTGAGATAGACGGCGAAGGTGCGAAATTCAACGGCAACGTCCAGTCGGGTAAAATACTCGTTGACGGCTACGGTGTCGGAGATGTCGGAAATATCGTGCTTAGGGACAGACGCCACTTGGCGGAGGACGGTATAATAGTCGTGGTCACCGCTATCGATGTGAATGATCTTTCCGTCGTGTCCGGACCGGATATAATTTCAAGAGGCTTTGTCTACGTCAGAGAAGCGGAAGAGCTTATGGACGGACTTAAGGAGCATGGCGAAAATGTCATCAACGAATGCTTCGAAAAAGGCATAGAGGATTTCGCACAGATAAAAAATAAGATAAAAGACGATCTGTCAAGATTTATATACCAAAAAACGAAACGTCGTCCGATGATATTGCCGATAATAATGAATGTAGACGTATGACTTAAATGCTTCGCATTACGTATGACTTAAATGCTTCGCATTACGTATGACTTAAATGCTTCGCATTACGTATGACTTAAATGCTTCGCATCAATGCTTGAGTTTAATACACCTCGTGTAACGCCCTCATCCGTCACCTCTGCGGGTCGCCGCCTTCCCTCGGATAGAGAAAGCCACAAGAGATGAGCTTCGTTGCCGCCTTTTCCGAAATGGAGGGAAAGGCGAAAAAAGGAGCTTCGCCGATACCTTCCTCACCGGGATAAAGACCGTGCGACAGCACCCTATATTAAAGCTTTCCCATTCCGGAAAGTAGACTGTGCGTAGCACCTACCGAATTTAAGTCTTTCCCGAATCGGAAGCGGGATCGCAGCTTGTTGCGGTAGATGAGGTGAGCAAGCCGCGGCTTTTCAAGGTGAACGAAGCGATGCAGTCAAAAGTTTTACAAGGCTCGGAAGAAGCCGCAAGGAAAAAACATGAAAAAACTATTTATACCTGTGCTGATATCGGCACTTCTGCTTTCCGCCTGCTCGTCGGGCAACGGCACGAACAGCGGTACGAACGGAGGTACAGACACCGCTTACGAAAGCGTCATCGACACTTCGAACCGAGCCGACGTAACGACCGATTCGGGAGATGACAACGGCGACGGGGGGGACGAGGTCGATGAAAACACGTGTACACGTCCCAAATTGCTCGTTCATAAAAACATTTCTTCGGATACCGTCATGGCGGCGGGAACATGCGACGAAGGTTGCACGCTTCGGATCGAGATCGACGGCAAGGAAGAAAAGACGGTTTTCCCCGACGGCGAAAATTACGTTTTTTCCGTGACCGTACCTAAGAGAAAGACCGTCACCGTTTCCGTTACGGCGGTAAAGGACGGTAAAAACGACAGTAAAAAAGCCGAATTTACGGCAAAATACGACGCACGTGCAGAGGATCTCGGCATTTACGTCACAAACGATTCGAGGTTATTGCAAAGTGCCGTTTTGAACGACGTTTTTCACGACCGATTGCTGACAAAAAACAAGCTTAATGCGATACATTATGCCGTAGCGGACCGTGTGGAGCAGACAAGAGCCGTTACGGGCAAGGACACGAAATTCATTTACCTTATAGTGCCTCATTCGACCGATGTTTATACGGACGGAGTCGAGGTCGAAAGCCGCAAAGAAACCCGAATAACGCAAGTCAAGCAGACCTTGTCGGATATCGACGGCGTTGTCGTCATAGATGCGGGCGAGATATTAAAGCAAAATCTCGACAAGGGCAAGCTTTATTATTGCCTCGACACACATTGGACGGAGCTGGGTGCGTATTTCGGCTATTATGCGATAATGGACGAAATATCAAAGTCTTTTTCTTCGGCAAAGCCGCACGAGCTTGACGAATATGACATAAACGATGTCACACTTACTTATACCGATATGATATACTACGCACAAACGCAGGGCAGCGGAATGAAAGAAACCGCACCGTTTTTGCGACCCAAATATACTCCCCTCACACAGTATGATAATGCAAAGCCGGAAGAAGCCGATATTTGGACATATGTTCGGAAATTTTTCGAAAAAACCGCCGTAAGCGAGGTGGACAACGAAGCTCTGCCGACGGCACAGCTCATTATGGACTCATACGGACTTAATTGCGTGGCTTATCTCGCCGAGCATTTTTCGACACTCAGCTGTAATCCCGTGTGGAATTATTCGCTCGATCTCGAAACGACGCAAAGCCTGAAACCGGATTACGTGATACAAATACTCAATATACGAACTGTCGAAAAACTCGCCTCTTAAACGGCGAAATATAAAAAGTCCTTTTGCGGGGCATCCTCCGTAAGGAAAGTGTCCCAAGCGGGAGGCTCTTGTATCTAAACCGAATAATCGATTTTGTTCAGCGGTATAGCCATTGGCTATGCCGTTTTTGCTTTGCGTTCCGATATATGATTTCGGAACGCTTCTTCTGTTTCTTCGGGAATGAGTTTCTCGGAGTATACCGACGCCGTTGTAGCAAATATCCGTGATCCGAACTCGCTTCCCGTCAAGACATCTCGGTGCGTATACCAAAATTCGATCAACAAATTCGTGTACCGATTCGGCGGTTTCGCCGACGCCTTTCCTCGGGGAAGACTTTACGGTGAGAAAGAAGCGAAGGAATCGGGGATCTTGCCGACGACGAGGGTTTGCGAGATAATGAGTTTTTCCTCGGCCGTTGTATTAAAGCATATTTTACCGACTCTCGAGGTCGCACCGACGGTAACGGTAACGAATACCTCATGCAGGGCTTGATTTACGCCCGCAGAAGCAAGTGACGACGAGATATCGCAGCTGACATATGAAGCGGACATAATATGTATTTTGATTTTTCCGCCCTTACCGGAGAGGAAAATATTATCCGTAAGACTACCTGCCGGTATACGGACGACGGCGTTTGTCTTATCAAGCTCATCGTTCACATATTCGGCAACGGTAGCTTTAAATTTATTCGCTTTAGCGGCATCGAGAGTGATCGAGGACAGTTCTCCGTCGACGTTTTTATTTACGTTATAGAGTTTTTCCGACGGGTTTTCGGCAAAATATTTTGAAATTGCGGAATTAACGCATTTTCTCAAGTTGCATTCGACCTCGGCACGGGCAAGCTCGACGGCGGCATCGGACAGCGACGGCGACAAAGTCACACACACGACCGTTGCCGCAATCACGGCCAAAGCAACGACGAACAATATGATTTTTTTGTTTTTCGCAAGCTTTGCGAAAATTTCGGGTGGTCTTACGAAGCTTTTTCGGGGTTTTCGGAAACGTCGTTTTACGGTATTCGCCTTAAGTCTGCGAAAGGAAAGCCTTGTCACGTTACATCACCTCGACAAATGATATTCGTTACAACTTATGTTTATGCGGCAAATTCGTTGTAGGTCGGACAAAAAAACGCAAAACGATTCTTCATTCTGTAGTTTTGTCAATAATATGAGACCAAAAAACAAAGTCTAACATTACCACGGTTTTCGAACGAGTAAACAATTTGTGAACAAAGCAGTCTTAGTGTAAAATAATAATCGGCAAAAGGAAGAAGATTCAAGTAATCGAGTAGGAGGGACATTCTCCCTCCTCTCACACCACCG
>CAZCJU010000046.1:0-14870 GCA_964498965.1 uncultured Lachnospiraceae bacterium | reverse complement strand
CACCCGTTTGCGAAAACAAATCGGACTATGAAAAATATTTTTCACAAACTTTTCAATTATTTATTGACTTTTTTCAAAAAAAGAGCGATAATATACGTGAACCCGTGTTATCCATGGGAATGTCCGACAGCTATATACAGGCGGTAAAGTGCGGTGCGACACTTGTGCGTGTAGGTTCGGCAATATTCGGAAGAAGAAATTATTGTAATTAAATTTAAGGAGATATAAAATGGGATTTCTTGATAAATTTCAAAAATTCGGTCAGACATTTGTCGGCGATGACGATGAAATGATGGAGAATGATTACGAAAGCGAGGAGGAATACGAAGACGATTACGAGGACGAACGCCGTGCAAAGCTCGAGCAGAAGCCTCAAGCCGTAAAGGAAAAAGCACCCGCATACGGCAATATGCGTTTTTCGGAAAATAATATGGCACCGGGAATGAACATAGCAGTGGTAAGACCCGAAGCATACGAGTCGTCGGGACAAATAGCAGACAGCCTTATAGGCGGTTCAACGGTAATACTCAATCTTGAAGCGACTAACAAGGAAACCGCAAAGAGAATACTCGATTTCCTTTCGGGAGTTGTATATTCGGTAAAGGGACATATAGAGCCTGTAACGAATAATACATATGTTGTAACGCCCAAGAGTGCGTCGGTTTCAAATCAGTCGCTTGCTGAGGACAATGCGACGAAGAAGGAAACGCTTTACGACGAAGAATAAGGAAATATTGGATAAAATTGCGTGCTGAAAAGAAAGTCGTCATTTGACGGCTTCCTTTTGGCGTACAAACATTTTTTGATTTTGTTAGGAAATAATTAAAATGCTTTCACCGCAAGATATAAGAAATAAAACATTTAACAAAGCTCTCAGAGGTTACAGTCCGGAGGAAGTTGACAGCTATATTGAATTTTTGTGTGAAAAATTCGAAGACATTTACAGGGAGAATAAAGAGCTTGAGCATAAATTAAAGGTTCTGACGGAGCAATCTCTGGAAAAAAACGAACATGACGATATAAAGCAAACGCTCGTGTTGGCACAGCGTGCCGCCGAAAAGATCACGGCAGATGCCGAAAAAAACGCAGACACATTATATACATCGGCGAAAAACAACACCGATAAAGTGCTTGCGGAATTCAGAGAAAAAATCGCAAAAGAAGCGATAGTATATTACCAACTCAAGGAATGTGTAAAAGAACTTAAAGAATCCATCTACGGAATATACAGAAAAAATATCGAAAAAATCGAAACTATCGCACCTACCTGCGAAAAAGAAGCCGAGTTGAAAAAGACAGATACCGCCGAATATATTAAAATGGTAGTCGAGGGGATGAAGCACGATGCAGCCGTTTGCGAACAGACGGAAGATGAACAAACCGACGACGGCAGAATAAAAATTCGCAGGAATTTCGACGGAAGCAATGTCCAGAAATTCAAGATCGCAAGCGTAAAGGATACCATAAAAGAGCTGAATAAAAAAATGCTTGACGGTACACGCAATGAAAACGAACGGCAAAATGAAGAAAACGGAAACGGAGAAGAAAATGAATCAAACGGTGAGTAAACGAATAAGATGTTTTTTGATCTATGTCTGTGTTTCTTTAGCTTGCGTTGCGGTCGATGCGTTTACCAAGCAGTTAGCGATAAGGTATCTTAAAAACAGTGACGATATTCGTGCTTTACCTAATTTGTTCAACCTGACTTATTTGGAAAACAAAGGGGCTGCGTGGGGTATGCTCGCCGATAAAAGATGGGTGTTTATGGTGATATCGTCCGTTGCGATAATAGCTCTGTTTTTCGTTCTGTATATATATTCGCAAGCTTCCAAGGGCTTTTGCATACCGCTTGCTTTTATAATCGGCGGCGGCATGGGAAATATGGTGGACAGAGTGGCAAAGGGCTATGTCGTCGATTTCCTGCAGTTTGATTTTTGGAAAAGCTTCCCCGTATTCAATGTTGCCGACAGCTTTATCACGGTCGGAGCAGTCGCCATTTGTATCTATATCCTGTTTTTCGACAAAACAGTGATCGCCGAAAGAAAAAGCAGTAAAACGGATATCGCAGATGAAAGCGTTGATTGAAAAAGACGGAATAAGATTCGATACATCGGCGGCAGAACTGTTCGGTATTTCACGTTCGTTTGCGGCAAATATGATAGAGCAGGGAAGAATTACGGCAAACGGAAGGTGCGAAAACAAAAAACGCATTATGAAAAAAGGCGACGAAATCGAATATTTGCCGTCCGAGCCTACGTCGCCGTCCGCACAGCCCGAGAATATCGAGATCGAGATCGTGTACGAGGATGATTACCTTGCCGTTGTCAATAAACCGAAAGGCATGGTCGTGCATCCCGCACCGGGAAATTACAACGGTACGCTTGTATCGGCACTTTTGTACAAAATGGACGGAAGATTATCGACCATAAACGGCGTGGTGCGTCCCGGAATAGTACACAGGATCGATAAAGATACAAGCGGACTTCTCGTGGTGGCGAAAAACGACGAGGCTCATGCCGCTCTTGCGGAACAAATCAAAGCTCATAGCTTTTTAAGACAGTATAGAGCGATGGTTTACGGTAAATTCAAGACACCGAGCGGTGTGATAGATAAGCCGATAGGCAGACACCCGAAAGACAGGATAAGAATGGCGGTTACCGCTAAAAATTCGAAAAATGCTTTGACTGAATACACCGTGATCGAAGAATTTAACGAATGGACACACATCGAATGTAAGTTGCAAACAGGCAGAACTCATCAAATAAGAGTACATATGTCATCGTCCGGTCACCCTCTTATGGGGGACAATCTTTACGGCGGAGGCAAAACAAAATTCGAAAAATCGAACGAAGCGATGCTGCACGGACAGTGCCTGCACGCAAAGACCATCGGCTTCGTTCATCCCAAAACGGGAGAGAATATGTTTTTCGACTCACCTCTCCCCGAATACTTTTCGCACATACTCAATAAATTAAAAAGCACATCAAACGGATAAATGCAATGGAGATAATATATTGAATTGAGGCAAGATGTGCAATGCTCGACGCATATCCGGAGCTTAGAAGTATGTATTATGAGAAGA
The DNA here is from genome assembly GCA_964498965.1 of uncultured Lachnospiraceae bacterium. Taxonomy (GTDB): domain Bacteria; phylum Bacillota; class Clostridia; order Oscillospirales; family CAG-272; genus CAZCJU01. The sequence goes on along the minus strand of CAZCJU010000046.1, from coordinate 11,788 downwards.
GAATGACGACAATACACGGGTGTTTTATATGAAAGATGCAGTGGCGACTGCGTATTCGTTTACAAAGCCCGAAGCCGTGATCGAATTTTAATTAAAACAGGCATACCGAGCGGTATGCCTTGATTTTTTGAAACAAAAGATCAAATTTCAACCGAAAATGATAAATTTTCATTGGCAATGCTTGCACTCGCAGACGTATTGATGCGTGGCTGGTGGGTGGCTTCCCGGAGCAAAAACGATGTTCGACGTGGACAATATCGCCGTCTGAACGGCGAATGCTTATCGCCTCCGAGAGGCAGGGAAGATTCTTACCCAAGTATATACAAGGTGAAAATGCATAAAAAGAAAAATTTCGGCATAATACACGAAAAATATAAAAATTATACTTTGCTACTTGCTTTTACAAAAAAAATATGTTATAATAAGACAAATTTTAATGCGGAGGTATCCCCATGTTCAAAGTCGTAAACAACGGTTCTGTTCGTGTTTGCGGGGGCATTGCCGCAATAACCGAAAAACACCGACAGCCGACAGTATAACTGCGGTTGTTTTGTTTTTTGTGTGCAAATGATAATTACAAGATCGAAAGCGATCTGTGCTTAAACGAAAGGCGGTAAATATGAAAAAGGTTGCGGTTGTAATGGGTTCGGACAGCGATTTTCCCGTGGTGGAAAAGGCTGTTAAAACATTAAAACAATACGGTGTCGAATTTGAGGCACACGTATTTTCGGCACACAGAACACCCGAGCAGGCGGGAGAATTTTTTAAAAACGCACGTAAAAACGGTTTTGGGGTGATAATATGTGCTGCCGGTAAGGCGGCTCACCTTGCCGGTGCGGCAGCGGCAAATTCCACGCTCCCGGTAATAGGAATACCGATAAAATCTTCGCTTATGGACGGGTTGGACTCATTGCTTTCGACGGTGCAAATGCCATCCGGTTTGCCTGTAGCCACGGTTGCCGTGGATGGTGCGGCGAATGCGGCTCTCCTTGCGATTCAGATACTATCGCTTGAGGACGAAGCACTTGCAAAAGTGCTTGTGCAAAAACGCGAAGAAATGAAAAACGAAGTGTTAAATAAAGATGCTGAATTACAGCGGAAAATATGATCGAGGTATAAATGATGAAAAGCTACAGCGAAAGTTATAAAGAAGCAGGTGTCGATATCACGGCGGGCTACCGTGCGGTAGAGCTTATGAAAAAGCATATCGCTTCAACGCAGACAGACGGAGTATGCTCGGATATAGGCGGCTTCGGCGGACTGTTTCGCCCGAATATATCGGGTATGAGTGAACCGGTGTTGGTTTCCGGAACGGATGGCGTCGGAACAAAATTAAAGCTCGCATTCCTGCTCGATAAGCACGATACGGTCGGAATAGACTGCGTGGCAATGTGCGTGAACGATATTATTTGTTGCGGTGCCGCTCCGCTGTTTTTCCTCGATTATATTGCGACGGGAAAAAACATACCCGAGAAAATAGCATCCATAGTGTCCGGTATTGCGGACGGTTGCAGACAATCCGGTGCCGCTCTTATCGGAGGCGAAACTGCCGAAATGCCCGGCTTCTATCCCGAGAACGAGTATGACCTTGCGGGATTTTCCGTCGGCATGGTCGATAAATCGAAAATCATAGATAACAAAAAGACAAAGTATGGTGATGTTATCATCGCCTGTCCTTCATCAGGTGTCCATTCAAACGGATTTTCACTTGTGAGAAAAGTACTTGTAAACAAAAAGGACGACGTAAAAGTGTATTGCGACGAATTGGGAATGACCGTGGGCGAAGCACTTCTCACGCCGACGGTGATCTATGTTAAACCGATCCTCAAGCTGATCGAAAAAATCAATGTCAAAGGAATTTCTCATATAACGGGCGGCGGCTTTTACGAGAATATTCCAAGAAGCATTCCCGATGGCTTCCGTGCGAGAATTAATAAAAACGATGTTAAAGTGCTTCCGATATTCGATGTTATCGCAAAAACCGGAAAAATACCCGAACGCGATATGTTCAATACATTTAATATGGGCGTGGGCATGAGCGTTACCGTAGGTGCTGAGCAAGCAGATGAAGCGGTGGAAATACTCAATGCGGCGGGCGTTAAGGCATATGTGATCGGCGAGATAGAGAAAAGTGACGAAGGCGGCGTCAGAATATGCTGAAGTGCAATATCGCCGTGCTGGTGTCGGGCGGCGGAACAAATTTGCAGGCACTGATAGATTCCGAAAAAAACGGTGTGCTGACAGACGGAGAAATAAAGCTCGTCGTGTCGAATAAGCCGGGGGCATACGCTCTTACACGTGCCGAAAACGCCGGCATAAAAACGGAAACGATAGACAAAAAACTGCTCGGCGAAAATTTTGAAAGCACGCTTATCCGCATTCTCGACGAAAACGGTGCGGAACTGATAATACTTGCGGGATTTATGTGTATATTGAGCAAATCGTTTACCGATAGGTATAAAAACAGGATAATAAACGTACACCCGTCGCTGATCCCATCGTTTTGCGGCGAAGGCTATTACGGCTTGCGTGTTCATTGCGCTGCACTTGATTACGGCGTAAAAGTCACCGGTGCCACCGTTCATTATGTGAACGAGATCGCCGACGGCGGAAAAATAATAATGCAAAAAGCCGTTGCGGTCGAACCCGACGATACGCCGGAATCATTGCAAAAACGTGTAATGGAGCAAGCCGAATGGATAATATTGCCTAAAGCGGCACAGTCGGTGTGCGAAAAAATCATTGCGGAGAGAAACAAATGAAAACATATTGCTTGAAAAATCTTTTAAGCGAAAACAGTTACCCCGGACGGGGAATCATAATCGGTAAGACCGAGGACGGAACGAAAGCCGTTGCCGCATATTTTATAATGGGCAGAAGCGAGAATTCGAGAAACAGAGTCTTTGTCTGCGAGGGTGACGACGTGAGAACCAAGGCGTTCGACCCGTCAAAGCTTACCGATCCGTCACTTATAATTTATTACCCCGTGCGAACCGTCGATCGGCATACGATAGTGACTAACGGCGATCAGACCGATACGATATATGATTTTATAAAGGACGGTAAGTGTTTTACCAAAGCACTTAAAACTCGTTGCTTTGAACCCGATGCACCGAATTTTACACCTCGTATAAGCGGCATGATAACGCTCGGCGAGAACGATTTTTCTTATAAAATGAGTATACTCAAGAGTGCCGACGAAAAAGGAAGTGCCTGCAACAGATTCACGTTCGATTACGACAGCCCCGTAAACGGTATAGGTCATTTTATTCATACCTATAGATGCGACGGAAGCCCAATTCCCTCGTTTGAAGGCGAACCCGAGCGTGTCACGCTCGAAAACGATATTGATGAAATGACCGCTTTGATTTGGGATAATCTCAATAATGATAATAAAGTATCGCTTTTCGTTCGTTATATCGATATCAAGAGCGGAAAACACGAAACTCGAATCGCAAACAAAAATAAATAAGGAGCTAAAATGAAAGAATTCGAACTTAAATACGGCTGTAATCCTAACCAAAAGCCCGCAAGAATATATGTCGAAAACGGCGAGCTGCCCGTAAATGTGTTGAACGGCAGACCCGGATATATAAACTTTTTAGATGCCCTGAATGCTTGGCAGCTCGTGAAAGAGCTGAAAGAGGCGACCGGTATGGCATCGGCAACATCTTTCAAACACGTTTCACCGGCAGGCACCGCAATAGGTCTGCCGCTTGACGATGCCACGAAAAAGGTATGCTTCGTATCGGACATAGACGGACTTAACGATTCTTCGATCGCTTGTGCTTATGCACGTGCAAGAGGCTGTGACAGAATGTCCTCGTTCGGCGATTGGGCGGCACTTTCCGATGTATGCGATGCGGCGACAGCAAAAATTCTGAAAAGAGAGGTTTCCGACGGTATAATAGCTCCCGGATATACCGATGAAGCACTTGAAATACTTAAAACGAAAAGACAAGGGAATTACAACATAGTACAGATCGACGAAAATTATGTCCCCGAGCCTATTGAGCATAAGCAGGTGTTCGGAGTCACTTTCGAGCAGGGAAGAAATAACGTAAAGCTTGAACGTTCGATGCTCGATAATATAGTTACCGATAATAAAAATATCCCCGAGCCGGCGAAAAACGACCTGATAATCGCTCTTATAACATTGAAATATACACAGTCTAACTCCGTTTGTTATGCAAGGGACGGAATGACGATAGGCGTGGGTGCCGGTCAGCAGTCGAGAATCCATTGTACACGACTTGCGGGAAACAAAGCCGATATCTTTTCACTTCGTTTCCACGAAAAAGCGATGACGCTTCCGTTTTTGTCCACCCTCGGCTTGCCCGACAGAAATAACTGTATCGACGTTTATATTTCCGATGATGACGATGATGTTTTGGCTGACGGTAATTGGCAGAAATACTTTACGCATAAACCCGAACGACTGACTGCCGAAGAGAAATCCGAGTATTTGGCAAAGGTCGGAAATGCTTCACTTGCTTCCGATGCGTTCTTCCCGTTTTCCGATAATATCGACCGTGCGTACAAAAGCGGCGTAGAGTTCATAGCACAGCCGGGCGGCTCAAAGCGTGACGGCGAGGTCATAGAACAGTGCAATAAGTACGGCATTGCAATGGCGTTTACGGGTGTGAGATTATTCCACCATTGAGTAAGGAGTCGTGAAACGATATGAAAGTAATGGTTGTCGGCGGCGGCGGTCGCGAGCATACTATAATAAAGAAGCTTAAAGAAAACAAGAACGTCGAAAAAATTTACGCTTTGCCGGGCAACGGCGGTATAAGTGCCGATGCCGAATGCGTTGATATCGGTACAAAGGATATAAACGGAATAGTCGAGTTCGCACGTAAGAATAAGATCGATTTTGCGGTTGTCGCGCCCGACGACCCGCTCGTTCTCGGAGCGGTCGATTCGCTACATGAGATCGGCGTGAAATGCTTCGGACCGAGTGCAAATGCGGCGATAATCGAAGGAAGTAAGGTCTTTTCGAAAAGCCTTATGCTTAAATACGGTATTCCGACTGCCGAATACGCAGTATTTTCGGAAGCCGAAAAAGCAAAAGAATATCTTGAAAACGCTTCATATCCGATAGTCGTAAAGGCGGACGGGCTTGCACTCGGAAAGGGCGTTATTATAGCCGAAAACAAGGAAGAGGCCATCGAAGCGGTGGATCAGATCATGCTCGACAGAGTTTTCGGCGAAAGCGGCTCCAATATCGTCATAGAGCGGTTTTTGTGCGGAAACGAGGTATCCGTCCTCGCCTTTACGGACGGAAAGACGCTTGTACCTATGGTATCCTCCATGGATCATAAGAGAATAGGTAATAATAATACGGGCTTGAATACGGGAGGAATGGGAACTATAGCTCCGAACCCATATTATACCGATGAGATCGCTCGAAAATGTATGGAAAAAATATTCATTCCGACGATGAATGCGATGAATAACGAGGGCAGAACGTTTAAAGGCTGCTTGTATTTCGGACTCATGATCTGCAACGGTGAGCCGTATGTTATCGAATATAATTGCCGATTCGGCGATCCGGAAACACAGGTTGTTTTACCGCTTTTGAAATCCGATTTGCTTGAGATCATGCAGGCGGTAGAGGACGAAAGATTGAATGAAGTGAAGGTCGAATTTTCGTCCGATTGTGCTTGCTGCGTGATCATGGCGTCCGGCGGTTATCCCGTAAAATATGAAAAGGGAAAAGAAATAGATATTGACGGAATAGAAAAACTTTCCGATGTCGTTCTGATCCACGCAGGCGATAAACTCGAAAACGGACGACTTGTAACCTCCGGCGGACGTGTCTTGGGCGTTACCGCAACCGCAAAAACACTTGAAGGAGCAATCGCAAAGGCTTATGAAGGCTGTGAATGCGTAAAATTCGACGGTGCGTACAAGCGTGACGACATAGGTGCAAGTGCGATCTCGGTACTGAGAAAGGAAAACTGAATTTATGGTTTACAGAGTATATACGGAGAAAAAAACCGAGCTTGAACATGAGGCGACGGCTCTTGCCGCCGAAATATGCGACGGCCTCGGAATAAATAAGCCCCTGAACATAAGAATACTGAATCGTTATGATGTCGAGAATATTTCGTGCGAGCTGTTTGAAAAAAGTGTCGTAAACGTTTTTTCGGAGCCTGCTCTCGATAATGTATATTACGAGTTGCCCGAATGCGGCAACGCAACGGTTTTCGCCGTCGAATATTTGCCGGGTCAGTTTGACCAACGTGCTGATTCCGCATCGCAGTGCATACAACTTATATCTCAGCAAAACCGTCCGACGGTACGCAGTGCAAAGGTTTATATGATCGACGGTGAATTGAGTGAAGCCGAACTTGAAAAGATCAAAAAGCACGTTATCAATCCCGTTGAATCGAGAATAGCGAGCCTCGATGTGCCGACAACGCTCGAAACAAAATACGATATCCCGACAAGCGTGGAAACGCTGACGGGCTTTATAGATGCGGACGACGATCAATTGCGTGAAACGGTGGATAAATATTCACTCGCAATGGATTCGGACGACGTTATCTTTTGCCGTGATTATTTTCGTTCCGAAAAACGCGACCCTACAATATCGGAGCTTCGAATGATAGATACATATTGGTCGGATCATTGTCGCCACACGACCTTTTTGACTACGATTGACGACGCGGAAATAAATGACGCCGATGTAAAAAAAGCATACGACGAGTATTTGAAGATCAGAGCGGAATTGAATCGCACAAAGCCCGTAAACCTTATGGATATAGCAACGATCGGTGCAAGGTATCTGAAGGCAAAGGGAAAACTGCCTAAGCTGGACGAAAGCGAGGAAATAAACGCCTGTACCGTCAAGATCGATGCCGAAATAGACGGAAAAGTCGAAAAATGGTTGCTCTTATTTAAGAACGAAACGCATAATCACCCGACCGAGATCGAACCGTTCGGCGGTGCGGCAACGTGTATCGGCGGTGCGATAAGAGATCCGCTGTCAGGCAGAAGCTATGTGTATCAGGCAATGCGTGTGACCGGTGCCGCAGACCCGCTTGTTCCCGTTGATAAGACCGTCAAGGGCAAATTGCCGCAAAAGAAAATAGTTACTACGGCAGCTGCGGGCTACAGCTCATACGGAAATCAGATAGGTCTGGCGACCGGCAGAGTAGATGAAATATATCATCCCGGTTATGTAGCTAAAAGAATGGAGATAGGTGCCGTTGTCGGTGCCGTTCCGGAAAAGAACGTCAGACGGGAAAGACCGCAGGACGGCGATATTGTTGTACTTTTGGGCGGACGAACGGGACGTGACGGCTGCGGCGGCGCAACAGGATCGTCAAAATCGCATACGCTTGAATCCCTCACACATTGCGGTGCGGAGGTTCAAAAGGGAAACGCTCCGGAGGAGAGAAAGCTCCAAAGACTTTTGCGTAATCCCGAAGCGGCACATATGATCAAGCGTTGTAACGATTTCGGTGCGGGCGGAGTTTCCGTTGCAATAGGAGAGCTTGCTGACGGTCTTATCATCGATCTGAATAAAGTACCGAAAAAATATGACGGACTTGACGGTACCGAGCTTGCGATAAGCGAAAGCCAAGAAAGAATGGCGGTCGTGCTTGAAAAAGGTGATGTCGAAAGGTTTATCGAACTTGCCGGAGAAGAAAATCTCGAAGCGACCGTCGTGGCTCGTGTCACGGAAGAACCTCGTCTTGTGATGACATGGAACGGTAAGAATATCGTCGATGTATCGCGTGAGTTTTTGAATTCCAACGGTGCGGAAAAACATACGAACGTTAAGGTGGAGAAACAAAACAAGTACCGAAAGGAATTGACGGGATCGTTTGTCGACGATTACAAAAACACGGTCGGCGATTTGAATTTCTGCTCCGGCAGAGGACTCGGAGAAATGTTCGACTCGACTATAGGCGGTGCCACGGTTCTTATGCCTTACGGGGGAAAATGCCAAAGAACTCCGACACAGTGCATGGCGGCGAGATTGCCCGTCGGAAACTCCGAAACCGTTACGGGTTCGGTAATGGCTTGGGGCTACGATCCGTATATAATGAGCAAGGATTGCTTCAAGGGTGCATATATTTCCGTGCTTCAGTCGCTTTGCAAGCTTGCTTGCTCGGGTATGGACTTCGACGGAAATACGTATTTTACATATCAGGAGTATTTCGAAAAGCCGAAGAACGATCCGAGCCGTTGGGGTAAACCGTTTGCCGCATTGCTCGGTGCTTTGCAGGCTCAGCTCGATTACGGCATCGCTTCGATTGGCGGTAAGGATTCGATGAGCGGAAGCTTTGAAAATATCGATGTTCCGCCGACACTCGTGTCTTTTGCGATTTGTGCGGGTGATACGAGAGATATAATTTCTCCCGAATTTAAAGCAGTAGGCTCAAGAGTCGTATTGCTTAAACCCGAATATGCCGAAAACGGTCTGCCGAGCGTTACGAGCATGAAGAATAATCTGAAAATGCTTCGCAAACTTATAAAAGCGGGTACGGTGACCGCCGCATATTCCGTTACGCGGGGCGGTGTCGCCGAAGCGATATATAAAATGTGTATCGGAAACGGCTTCGGCTTTGAATTCGATTCAAAATGCAAATATGACGGAAATATTTTCAATGCCGATATCGGAGCGTTTGTACTTGAAATCGCAGACAATACCGACGTGGGAATCGAATTGGGTAAGGTTTGCGATAAGTATACAATCAAAAAGGGAATTGACGAAATCGAAATTTCGGAACTTGATACTCTCTATGAAAATAAGCTCGAAAGCGTTTATCCGTGCAACATTGAATACGAAAAAGAGAAAATAGTTATCCCCGAATATCATGCAAAATCATATCCCGTGCCGAGAATCGCAGTTAATAAACCTAAATTCTTGATCCCCGTGTTTCCGGGAACCAACTGCGAATATGATACCGAACGTGCGATAGTGCGTGCCGGCGGAAACGTGAAAACAGTCGTAATAAACAATATTACACCCGATGGTGTAAGCGAAAGCGTCGAAAAATTCGCACAGGAAATAAAGACTTCACAGGTCATATTTGTCCCCGGAGGTTTTTCGGGCGGTGATGAACCCGACGGATCGGGTAAGTTCATTACCGCATTCTTCCGCAATCCCAAAATTGCCGATGCGTTAAATGAGCTACTTAAAAATCGTGACGGACTTATGGCGGGAATATGCAACGGCTTCCAAGCTATAATCAAACTCGGACTTGTGCCGTACGGCGAAATAATCGAAGCAAAATCGGATTCTCCGACACTTACTTTTAATACGATCCATCGCCATCGTTCGAAGATAGTACGAACGGTTATAGCGTCAAATAAATCTCCGTGGCTTTCTAAAACAGAGGTCGGTGAAGTTTATAGTGTACCGATATCACACGGCGAGGGAAGATTTATCTGTACGCCGGAACTTTATGCTAAGCTTGCCGAAAACGGTCAGATAGCAACTCAGTACGTCGATTTTAATGCCTGTCCCACATATGATATAGCATATAATCCCAACGGTTCGATGTGGGCGGTCGAGGGAATCACCTCGCCGGACGGAAGAGTGTTCGGAAAAATGGGACACAGTGAGCGGTACGAAAACGGACTATATGTAAACGTTGACGGTAATTACGATATAGGTATGTTTGAATCCGCTGTTGAATATTTTAAGATTTGATATGAAAAGATTGATTGCGGTTATTTCCGCATTGTCCGGTGTCGTTTCTGCCGTATTGATGTGGATCTGTGCATTCGAAGCAATGAAAAAAGCTTTGTTTAAACAGATCGATATGACGGAAGAAGAGGTCGCCAGACTTGAAGAACTTGGTGAACCCACGTGGAAATCGTATCTTCCTGTATATTTTCTTATGCTGTTCATATTGCTGTATGCGATATCTATGACAGTAGCCGCCGTTAAAAACGGTGGCGGTGCCGCATCGATATCGAGCGTTTTCGTAATAATGACAATGCTCTTTTCCCTGTTTACGGCAAAGGACGCACTCGGCGATAACCCATTGCTGATCAATGCAGGTTTACTGAAATGCTCGTTGTTGCTGTTCGTCTTGAGCGTTTTCTTGCTTTTCTTGTTTACGATCTTGTCATATCGGAGGTTAAAACGTGAAAATAACCGTTCTTGATGCGAATACGTTGTCGAAAAACGACATTTCATTTGAACCGATAACAACTATCGCATATACGGAATTTTACGATATTTTGTCAAAAAGTGAGATAATATCGGTGTGTAAAAACACCGATATCTTGCTTTGCAATAAGGCTGTCATCGATAAGGAAATTATCGATCGTTGCGAAAGCTTGAAATATATCGGACTTTTCGCAACCGGCTATGACAATATCGATATCGACTATGCGGGAAAAAAAGGAATAACAGTGTGTAATGTTCCGGATTATTCAACCTCGTCCGTTGCACAGTTGACATTTTCTCTTATCCTTATGCTCGCCACAAACAGTCATAAGTATAATGATTCGGTTCATAACGGAGAGTGGATCAAAAGCAATGCGTTTTCTTATTTTCCTTATCCTATAGACGAGATCGAAGGAAAAACGCTCGGAATATTGGGGTGCGGCAAAATCGGTCAACGTGTCGGTAAGATCGGTGAAGCCTTCGGCATGGAGGTTATCTATTTTTCCCGAACCGAAAAAGACGGCTTTCGATTTGTCGAATTCGATGAATTGCTGAGGTTAAGTGACTTTTTGTCGTTGCATTGCCCGCTTACCGACGAAAACAGAGAAATAATTAACGAAAAAGCGTTTGCGAAAATGAAGAAAAACGCGTATTTGATAAATACCGCACGCGGCGGCCTTGTTAATGAAAAGGATTTGCGGTATGCTCTCGATCGTGACGTGATAGCCGGTGCGGGGATCGATGTCTTGTGCAACGAGCCTATGCGAGAGGATAATGTGTTGCTTAAAGCCAAAAACTGTATTCTGACGCCTCATGTTGCTTGGGCGGCGTATCCGTCAAGAGTGAGATTGATTGAAAAAGTTGCTGATAACATCGTACGTTTCCTTAACGACGATACAATAAATTCCGTCACTCCGCATCATTCTTAAAATTTTATAATAGGAGAAAATTATAATGGAAAAAATTCATTCCATAAACGATGATTACAATGAAGATAGTATTCATGCGGAATTTGGTTCAATGATAAAAGAAACCGCTGATTTACTCAAATCGATCGAAAATCACAATAATAAACAGGTCATCGCCGTAAGAATCGCAAACGGCAAAATTTACAAAGCCGTTGTCGATCAAACATCGGCATCGGATGCAGACAGGGAAGAACAAAAGTTGCTCGACGCTATCGGTGATAACGATGCCGTTACACAACTGATTTGTTGTTGGTCGGGCGGATGTTTCGATGTGCCGTCATACAATTTCAGAAAAAAATTATGCGAATTAAATCCGAATAACGAGTCCGCCTTGATGCTGTTGCAAGGAAAGAAAAGCTTCATTACAAAAGCTGTCAAAGTTACTCTTCGTTGATCTAAAAACTTGATGCTCAATTTTAAGCCGGATGTTGATCATACCGAAGCACAGCAAACAAAAAAATTCCCGCACAGATGAAAACGTGCGGGAATTTTTCAGATTGTGTTCCGAATGATTGCGTTATAAGCGTATATTGTGCTTTTCTTATAGAAGACATATACACACCCTAAAAAATAGGGAAAAAGAAGAAGGAAAATAAAAACGGCAATGGGAAAGGTAGAGTTTGAAAGGAACGTATACGAAACCGTTACCGAAGAAGGCGAAAAGAAATACGAATACCTGTTA
>CAZCJU010000045.1:0-15372 GCA_964498965.1 uncultured Lachnospiraceae bacterium | reverse complement strand
TGTTCCAGCCTCGAAGCGTATTCTGATACTCGACGAAGCTCTTTATACCGCCCTCGTAATAAAGCGTATCGGAAACGATTTCTTCGCTTCGCTCGTCCGTCAGCACTATTTTTATGCCGGCATTCAAAAACGCCTGCTCACGCATACGGTTAAGTACCGTTTCGTAATCGAATACGGTTTCCTCGAATATTGTCGGGTCGGGCTTGAACCGCACATAAAGTCCGTGACGGTCACCGCACGGTCCTTTTTCCGCAAATTTCTCGGTCACGTTGCCCTTTTCGAAGCTTTCGGTATACATTATACCGCCGTGGCAGTTTTCGACCCTCAACCATTCGCTGAGTGCGTTTACGACGCTTGCACCGACACCGTGAAGTCCTCCGGATATTTTATATCCGCCTCCGCCGAATTTTCCGCCCGCATGAAGCACGGTAAACACGACCTCAAGCGACGGCTTACCCGTCTTTTCGTTTATACCCGACGGTATTCCGCGTCCGTTATCTCTTACCGAGCATGAGCCGTCGGAATGGAGCGTCACGTTTATGGTGTCGCACCAGCCTGCCATGGCTTCGTCTATGGAGTTATCGACTATTTCGTTTATAAGATGATGTAAGCCCCGCACCGAGGTCGTTCCTATATACATACCGGGACGCACTCTGACCGCTTCAAGTCCCTCTAAGACTTGTATTTGCTCGTCGTTGTAGCTTTCCTCGGCTGCTTTTTCTTCTCTTTTGTATTCGTCCTGTGACGATCTCAATTCTTCGCTCATTTTATTTTCCGTTTCGTTCAATGATTAAATGCCTTTGATCGGGTCTTGCCCGTCACTGTATGTAAAGTCCTAAAGACCTTTTTTCAATCTTTTTTTCAGTACTCCCGCCGATATGGGCGACATATACACGACGCTTTCGCCGTTTTCGCACACAAGCACGTATGATTTCGGCAGTTTTTCGCCGCTTATCACCTTAAGTCTGCCGTCCGCTTCCGCCCGTTTCAGCATTTTTTTCGTAACGTCCGATACGGTCGAGGTGTCGGAATCGAATATCCCGAGTATTTTATCGCCTCTTATCACCGTATTTTCGCCCGCAAACAAATACATATTCTCTTTACTTTCTTTAATCGGATATTTTTCCGTTTTCGATATGAAATATTTTAGCCTGCGTGTCGTTTATCGGCTCGCAGCAGGTTATTATCACCTGCATTCCCGTCAGCCGCTCAAGCAAAAATTCACGCCTTTTTCGGTCAAGCTCGCCGAATACGTCGTCGAGTAGGTAAACGGGGCTTCCTCCGACGTGATTTTTCGATATTTCGCCCTCGGCAAGCTTCAAAAGCAACGCAAGACTTCTTATCTGTCCCTGCGAGCAGTATATACGTGCGTTTTTTCCGTTAAGCTCTATATCGAAATCATCTCTGTGTATTCCGTATAATGTCGTTTTATATATGCTCTCCCGCTCCGAATTTTCCGTAAACGCACTGTAGTACAGCTCCGTCATACGCTTTATATCGTATATATCGTCCCGATCCTGCATATTAAGCTCGGGCTTATAGCTTATTTTCAAAATTTCTTTTCCGCCGCTCATTATTTCGAGATTTTCTTTCGCATATACGGCTGCCTTTTCGAGATATTCGTTTCTTTTTTGACATATCTCCGCCGCGTATACGCTCATTTGCACGGCGTATGCGTCGTACAATCCGTTGTCTGTGTTACCGTCTTTTAAAAGCCTGTTACGCTGTGCCAGCAACGCACAGTATTTCTTTAACAGCAACACATAGCGGTGGTCGAATTGCGATATCGCAACGTCCAAAAACAAGCGTCGTTGTGCGGGCGATGATTTTATCAATGATAACGAATCGGGCGAAAACAATACGGCACGGAACGAACCGATAAATTCCGACGCCCGATCAAGTTCTATGCCGTTGAAAAACAGCTTTCTCGCTCCGTCCTTCACGCAAATAAAGCCCATTTCGTTTTCCCGCTCGCCGTCGAAATAACTCATCGTGCATTTGCTCGATATTCCTCCGAAACCGATAGCCTGAGCTTCCTTTTTCGCTCTGTAGCTCCTGCCGCGTGCGAAAACGTATATCGCTTCCAGAATGTTCGTCTTGCCCTGTGCGTTATTACCGCTTATTATGTTTACTCCGCCGTCGAATTTAAGGCTCGCATTTTCTATGCTTCTGTAATTTTCAAGCGTTATGCTTCTCAATTCCATTTTAATAAGCCCCCTTGAAAACGGCGGATATGACGGATATCAAAACCGCGGATCTTGACCGTATCAGTAATTTTCTCTTATGCGTACCGGGAAAACGAAGTAGAGAAATTTGTTCTCTTTCTCCTCGTCGGCGGGTCTTATGCTCATGCACGATAAAGGCGAAGTCAGAGATAACGTGACGTTTTCCTCATCACCCACCGCACGCATTACTTCAAGTAACCACTTGCAGTTGAAGCCTATTTCCAGATCTCCGCCCGTCTTGCTCGCCGGTATTTCCTCGTATATCTTGTTCGAGGTCGATACGCTCGTCATTTTGATAACGCTCTGCTCGAAATTCAACTTGATAAAGCCCTTTATCTTTCCGTCCTCACGCTCCTCCGTCACGAGCAATGCCCTTTCGAGTGCCTGTGCGAGTGCCTCTCCTCTTATCGTCGCTTCAATGGGACAGTTTTTCGGTATGAATCTCTCGTAATCTATGTAATCGCCGTCTATCTGTCTGGTATAGAAAATGTAATCCTCTTTGAAAAACATTATATGCTTAAGTCCGCGGATTATCTTTATCTCTTCGTCGCCGTCGGATAAAAGCCTCGTAAGCTCGTTTAACGCTTTTTTAGTCAGTATGAATTTTATGTTCATGTACGAGCCGTCTTTGTTTAAATTCTTTAATTCGCACTCCTCATAACGCTGTGCGAAACGAAATCCGTCAAGAGCCACTATCCTTATGCTTTCTTCTTTTATTACGAAATACGCTCCGTTGAGCTGTAATTTCTGATTGTTTTCCGCACAGGCGAATGCCGTCTGGTTTATCATTCGCTTCAGCTGTCCCTGCTTTATCTTGAATACATAATCTCCGTCAAGTAAAGGAGTGTTCGGAAATGACTTGCCCGATAAGCACTGTATCTCGAAACGGCTTCTGCCCGAGGATATCGTCGCAAGCATTGCATCCGATACGTCTATCGTTATGTCCGACGGCATACTGCGGGCTATCGATACGAGCTTCGACGCATTTATCAGAAAACAACCCTCTCGTTTTACCTCGCATTCTATCTCTGCCTGAAAGCCTCGCTCACCGTCGAATGCCGATATCATGCACTTGTCCTCTCCGACCGTCTTTATGCGAACACATTCCGTCACCGGGTTTTCCTTCTTGTTCGATACAGCCGAAAGTGCCGGTGCCAAAATATCGAGTAATGTGTTTTTATCGAATACTATCTTCATTTTTTCTCCTCTTGAATTATATTTTTTCTGTCTTTTCGGCTTTCCCTCTCCGCTCTCCCGTAAGTATTCTTTAGGGAAAGCTTAAGCTTGGCGGTGTTGTCGCACAGCTCATTTCCGGCTTTGGGAAAGGCTTTGATAATGTGAGTTTTGCACAGTCCTCTTTTCGGAGAGGCTTAAAAATCTTTCGTTCTCTCCTATTAGAAAGAGAAATAGAATAGAAATATAAACAGTTAGTAGTAGTAGTAGTAGGGGTGGTGGAAAATGTGGAAAAGTGCTTAAAATGCGATAAATACTGACTTTTCGGACGTTTTTTTATGTTGATAAGCTTATGAATAAGACGTTTATTCGGTGGGGAGAAATTGTGGAAAGAAAACGGGCGTCGAAATTCCCCGAATTTCATCTCGAATTTATCAAAGCTTTATCAACATCATTTGCACATCCTTATCAAGATGCTTTTCCACCGAGATACGAGTTTTCCACATTTATGTGGACTAAAGTGGAAAAACGTGTGGAAAACTAACCTCTTATTTCCGCATCAAGCTCGTTGATGTCACGCTCGAACAGCGGTTCGGTCGAAATTCTTTCCTCGGTGACCTCTATCGAGCTTAGTATCGTCGTATGATCGCGTCCGAACAGATTGCCTATTTGCTTAAGCGAGTAATTCGTATATTTTCTTATGAAATATATCACGACGTGTCTTGCCGTCGTTATTTCCCTGCGTCTTGATTTGCTTTTTATCTCGTTTTCGTTTATGCCGTATTTGTTCGATACCGAGGTGAATATCTTTTCTATGATGACCTTCGGCGATGAATCGACGCTCATCATGTCGGAAAGCGAACGTTTCGCCATGTCGAGATCTACCGCAGTGCCGTACAGCGTGCTTTTTGCCGCAAGTCGCTTAAGCGAGCCTTCTATCTGCCTTATGTTTTTATTCAGATTTTCCGCCAAGAACATGACCACGTCCGGCGGTATTTCTATTCCGTAATCGTGTGCCTTGCTTGCTATTACGGCGGCTCTCAATTCGTAATCGGGCGGTTGAACGTCGGCTGTCAAGCCCATTTCGAATCTCGTCTTGAGCCTTTCCTGAAGATGTGCTATATCTCTCGGCGGCTTGTCCGAAGTGAGTATTATCTGCTTCTTATCCTCATACAGAGCGTTGAACGTGTGGAAAAATTCTTCCTGTACACCCTCCTTGCCGGCTATGAATTGAATATCGTCTATAAGCAGAACGTCCAAATTTCTGAATTTGTTCCTGAATTTTTCCGGACCGTCCTTTACCTTTAAGCTCGCAACAAGCTCTATCGTGAAATCCTCTCCTCGGTCGTATACTATGTTTATGCCGGGAAAATTGACCGCAAGCTGGTTCGCTATGGCGTACAATAAGTGAGTTTTGCCTAAGCCCGACGGACCGTATATGAATAACGGGTTCCACGCCGTAGAGGGGTTAGTGGCAACCGCAATACTCGCATTGTAGGCGAATTTGTTTGACGAGGACACGATGAAATTGTCAAATGTGTAATCGTTTCCCGCACCCTTGAATAAAGGCTCTCTTACCTGCGGCGTAGGATCGGATACTATAGGTCTTTCGTTGTCAAGCTCAAGCGGGGAAGGCTTTTTAAGATACTTTCTCAAATAATCGTCTGCGTCGATGTTTACTTCCATGCTTGCATCCGGCTTCATTAAGGAACGGGGCGACGGACGAGAATATGCATCGCCGTCCATCGGAGGATATGTTAAGTCGAATTCAACGTCCTTTTTCAGGGTCGCAAGCCTGTTTTCTTCGTTCGACGAGTATATGTATATGACCTTGAATTCGCCGAGCGTGTTCATCAAAAGTCGTTCAAGCGTTCTCGTTTCGCCTCTTAAATAGGCTAAATTTTCCTCAAGGTCCGTGAAAATTATCGTATATTGATCTTCTATCGCCGCAATTCTCATGCGTGCGAATCTTGTCCTGATTATATCGTCAAGATAGCATTTGTGAAGCTCGGTAAGCACCGAATTCCATACGTCTTCAAAATAAGTCATTACAAAAATCCTTTCGTTGAGGTGGCGTTGCGGCTCGGTAAATACCGATACCGATACACATACTTATTATACCACATTTTAAGGAAAAAATCAAGTTATATTTAATTAATTTTATAAATAGGAGTAAAAGAATTTTTTCCGTAAGCTTTATTTCCGCGGAAAAAAATATTATCCGCAGACTTCTCCCGTAGCCCGCCCGAAAAAGGGAGTGTGTCAATCCGTAAGATTGACCGATAAGGTCGTTATTCCGCCGTACTTATCCGAGTTAGCTTGCACGGCTTCCTTCACTTTATTCCCCGCGGCAAGTCACGGTCTGCTTTTTCGAAGAGAAAAGCTTTAATGTAAGTTATTTTCGTTTATAAAACGAAAAGCCGTTGCAAACGCAAAACGATTCGCATCTGCAACGGTTTTTTGTTTGGCTGGGATAGCTGGACTCGAACCAGCGTAGTGCAAGAGTCAAAGTCTTGTGCCTTAACCGACTTGGCTATATCCCATCGTCATGTGGTAGTATTCTACCACAAAAACCTGCTTAAGTCAATAGCTTTTTTGAAATTTTTAAAGATTTTCCAAATCGAACGGTGTTTGTTGGTATACGAAATAATTCAACCAATTCGAAAACAACAGGTGAGCGTGCGAACGCCACACGTTTTGAGGTCTTTTTTGCACGTCGTTATCGGGAAAATAGTTTTCCGGCAATGCTATATCAAGTCCTTTATCCCTATCTCTGAAATATTCTTTTGCGAGTGTATCGTGATCGTACTCGCAATGTCCCGTTATAAAAAATCTTCTGTTCATATCATCGGCGGCGAGGTACATTCCCGCCTTATCCGAATAAGCGATCTGTTTAAGTCCGACAGCGGCGTTAAGCTCGTCCTCGTTTACGGCCGTATGACGTGAATGGGGTGCGAAAAAATGCTCGTCGAACCCGCGTACTATAGGGTGAGAGGGCAAAAGCACCTTATGGTCGAACACACCGAATACCTTTTTATCGGTCTTATGCTTATTTATTCCGTAATAGTAATACAGAGCCGCCTGTGCCGCCCAGCATATATATATAGTCGAATAGACGTTTTTCTCGCTCCATTTAAAGATCCTGCAAAGGTTGTCCCAATACGTTACTTCCTTGAAATCGAGGTTTTCCACGGGGGCGCCGGTCACTATCATTCCGTCGAATTTTTTGTTTTTCACGTCGTCAAAGTCGGCGTAAAAAGTTTCCATATGCTCTTCGGAATAGTTTTTGCTCTTATGGCGATCCACTCTGAGCAAAGAAAGCTCGACTTGAAGCGATGTATTCGACAAAAGGCGGACGAACTGCGTTTCCGTTGCGACTTTTGTCGGCATGAGATTAAGCACGGCTATTTTAAGGGGGCGTATATCCTGATGCTCCGCACGGAGCGACTGCATAACGAATATATTTTCTCCTCGCAGAATGCCCGCTGCGGGAAGTCCGTCGGGAATTTTTATCGGCATAATTATCCTCCCTCGTTTTTGTTACTCATTCGTATTATTTTACACTATGCCGCACTGACAGTCAAGTAAAAACCGAAAAGTTTTACATTTGTTAACATTCTAACATTCAAAGTAAGACAGTGCTTTTTTTATCTCGTCGAACGAAAATCCGCGACGCATCAGCGATGCGAGAGCCTTATTTCTTGCGTTTACGTCACGTCCGATGAGAGTATCGTAAAGCCCGTGCCGCCGCACGTAGCGTTCGAGAGCGGAGGAAAAATCGAATTCGGCATCTAAGGCTTCGAGAGCCGAGCGGATATCGTTTCGAGAGAAGCCGAGAGAATAAAGCTTTGCCGATATGTACCGTTTTCCGTAACATTTTTCCGCTTCGATAAGTGCGCGTCGCAGGCAATGCTCGGATTCTTTTATGTACCCGTCGGCTTCGAGCCGAGCGGCGGCGTTTTCGGCGTGTTCTTCGGAATGGCCTTTTGCGACGAGCTTTCGTACAAGCTCGGATTTTGTGTTGTCACCGTATGCGAGCAGTTCAAGACCTTTTTTGTATGCGGAATATTCGGAAGCACGGTAAACAAGCTCGACCACACGGTCGTGATCGAGCTTATCGTTTTTCTTTTCGTATACCGCACCGTGCGGCAAAACGAGTTTTCTTTCACAGGTCGTACCGATCGGCGTTGCCGTGTCGGCAGAGGCTGTCGCACAAATGATCGTTATACGCACGCATTTGCCGTCGTCGTACACCGAGCTGAGCGTATAAAGGTCATTCGTCATCGTTTTTTATATCAAGCAATTTTATGTCGAATTCTCCGTCGTCCTCCTCTTCCTCGCCCAATATATCGAAAACCTCGTTCGAGGTCAGGTCGAGATCGTCGCTGTTGTTTTTTATCAGTTCCTCAAGCTCTTTCATGATGTCCGGGTGCGTTTCTATGTATTTTCTCGCATTCTCCTTGCCTTGTCCGATGCGTTCGCCTTTATAAGAGAACCACGAGCCGCTTTTTTCGATGATGTCGAGGTCAACGCCCACCTCGAGTATTTCGCTCGCTTTCGATATGCCTTTGCCGTACAGTATGTCGAATTCGGCAACCTTGAAGGGCGGTGCGACCTTGTTTTTCACGACACGACACCGTGTGCGGTTTCCGTACGCCTCGTTAGATGTTTTGAGCGATTCGGTCTTGCGAACGTCTATACGCACGGACGAATAGAATTTCAACGCACGACCGCCCGTTGTCGTTTCGGGATTACCGTACATTACGCCGACCTTTTCTCTCAGCTGATTTATGAATATAACGACGCTGTTCGTTTTGGCAATGGCACCGGAAAGCTTACGCAGTGCCTGGCTCATAAGACGAGCCTGCAGACCCACATGGCTTTCGCCCATTTCGCCGTCGATCTCCTTTTGCGGAACGAGTGCGGCAACGGAGTCTATGACCACAACGTCGATAGCTCCCGAACGCACGAGTGCGTCGGCTATGTCGAGTGCCTGCTCGCCGCTGTCCGGCTGTGAAACGAGCAGAGAATTTATGTCAACGCCCAGATTTTTGGCGTATACGGGGTCGAGAGCGTGTTCGGCGTCTATAAATGCCGCTTCTCCGCCGGCTTTTTGAACTTCCGCAACTATGTGAAGTGCGACGGTGGTCTTGCCGGAAGATTCCGGTCCGAATATCTCCACGATACGTCCGCGGGGAACTCCGCCTATGCCGAGTGCGAGATCGAGCGTGAGCGAGCCGGTCGGAATGGCACTGACTTTCATGTCGGCACTTTCGCCGAGCTTCATTATAGTACCCTTGCCGAATTTCTTTTCTATCTGCTGTAATGATGTTGAAAGCGCTTTCGCCTTGTCCTCCGCACTTGCCTGTACGGGAGCGGCTGCGGGCTTCTTCGATTTTGTCGCCATTTACATTTTCTCCCTTGCGAACATTTGTTTTCTTCTGCGGTCATTATACAACATTTGCGTGCTTTTGTCAATAGCCGCACTTAATTTTACATTCAATTCATAATCATTTCGTCGCCTTTACCGAAGAGGGAAGGCTTTACGAGGCGGATCGATTTTCGGCTTGGGTCAGGCTTCGGATATAAGGCTCTTTATCATCTCGTTTAAGGAACACTACGGTATATTCGCCGAGAAAAGCGTCGTTACGATAAAATTCGGCGGTCATTCTGTAGGTATCGTTCGTCACGCCGACCGAGAGCGGTCTTACGTTTACGGTTTTTTCCGTTTGTTTACCTATGAGCAGGTAGGCATTTATTTTTTCGAGGTAGGTATAGCGGGAGGTCGAGGAATGCACGACCTTTTCATAGCCGCCGAATATTCTGTACACGGTGTTTTCGTAATCTTCTGCGGGGATCATGATACTTACGTTAAGCCCGGGGTAGTTTTCGGCGAGGGAAGAAAACATTTCGCCGTCCGCCGAATATTTTGTATAATATTTACTTGCCATACCGTCGAGCAAGGCATCGCGATAATCGCCCGACGGGGAGCTTTTGCCGTCGAAGCAGGTCACGCTGTCGCCGTAAAGCAAATATTCCGCTTCATCGACGAGGCATTTCAGCAATTTTTTCTCGTCCTCGTCATCGTCATCGTTGCCGTTCAGGTCGATATAATACGATATTTCCTGTTTTGCGTAATTTTTCCTGTCGAAGCCGAGCAACGACGCCGCACCGTCATACAACGCACAGGAAGAGAGGAAAAGCGAAAGGGCGGCGAGCAGGCACGCAAGTCGTTTCATCGTTTCAACACTCTCCTTACAAGGTAGCCCTCACGCACTCCGACCTCGCATAGGGTAAGTCGGTCACCGCCGCAGGCACGGAGCAATGCGAGAAGCGTGAAAAAGCCGGTCATAAACACATCGTATCTTTGCGGCAGCTGTGCTTTCAGCAGTGCTTTTGCACGTTCGTTTTCCTTTATTTTGCGATAAAACCGTTCGGCTTCGTCCGCCGACAGCGAATCCGCATCGCCGTGCGACATTCGGTACAATTTAAATATTCCTCGTGCCGTTCCGCCGGCGGCGTAAAGCGTATTTGCATTTATCTCTCCGACAGCCTTGCGGACACGGTGTTCGATTGCCGATTCGCTGTCGCTGTCGGGGATAACGCCGGTATTGAATTCGGACGCAAGCAAGACGGCACCGAGCGGAAGCGAGGTACTGTATTTCACTCTGCCGTTTTCGAAAAGGACAAGCTCACACGAGCCGCCGCCGAGATCGGACATAAGTCCGCTTTCGGCATCGGGCTTTGCCGCCCGAAGTGCCGTATAGCCGTACATCGCTTCGTTCTCGCCGCTTATAACGTCTATCGCCATGCCGAGCTTGTCGTTTATCTCGTTGCATATTTCCTTCACATTGTCACAGTCCCTCAGCGAGGCGGTAGCAAGGGTGTAAATGTCGGTGCAATCGTTTTCGTGTGACAGGCGAATGAATTTCTCCAGCGTATCGAGCAATCGCCGTCTGCCGAGTTCATTCAATTTGCCGTTTATACGGCAAAGTCCGAGCGAGCAACGCACGCTGTCGTGCAGGACGCATCGAAATTCGCCGTTTTCGTCGATCTCGTATATATTCGTTTTTACGGTATTCGTTCCGATATCTATAATGCAGTGCTTCACGCAAAATCTCCGATACATTGTGATATATCGTATTGTAATACATTATCCGCGTCAAGTCAAGTGCTATTTTTCGATCGACGCACTCATATTTAGGAAATTTTCGCACGAAACGGCACGGTCAAAGCGTTAAAAACAAAAATACGGGCTAAAATAATTCATATATTACGTGTTGACAAGAAGGATCGAATGTGGTATAATCAATGTACAATAATCTAACGGAGGTAATCGAAATGGCATATCTTATAAACGACGAGTGCCTGGGCTGCGGAGCTTGTGCTTCCGAGTGTCCCGTGAGTGCTATAAGCGAAAAAGACGGAAAATACGTCATCAATCCCGATGAATGTATCGAGTGCGGTGCGTGTGCGGGTGTTTGCCCCGTAGGTGCTCCCAATCCCGCCTGAACAGCTGAGGCTTAAAGAGGGTGTTTCGGCATCCTCTCTTTTCTTTATCGCCTTTTTCGGTCAAGCGGAGCTTATCCGAAGCTACGCCCTCGTCCGTCGGTCCGACGGCTGCCGCTTTCCCTCGGGGGGTGAAAGCTTACGGGAGGATAATAGGGGAAAGGCTTACGAGGAGTAGCTTCGGCTGCCGCCTTTCGCAAAAAGGTGAAGGCTTACGGGAGCGAACGGGAAAAGGATAATGATGAAGCGAATATCTGTCGGAGGCACATATGATCTCGGAAAACAAAATAAACGACGATTTAGTGTTGTTTGAAGAAAAAAACGGACTGCAATTCGGCACGGACGCATATCTGCTTGCCGCATTTACGAGAAGAAACGGAAAAAAGACGGCACTTGACCTATGTTGCGGCAGCGGAGTTATAGCATTGATTTTACTGAACAAAAAAAAGGCGGGGCGGGCGTATTGCGTCGATGTTCGCGAGGAATGCGTTCGGCTTTGCGAAAAAAACGCCGAGCGAAACGGATTTTCGGACAAGCTCGATGCCGTTTGCGTCGATGCAAGGGAGCTTACGCTTCCCTCTCCCGTTGATATATGCGTATGCAATCCTCCGTATCTCAGAGCCGAGTGCGGCGGTAAAAACGCACACGACGAATCGTACTCTTCGCGTCACGAAACGGGTGCGGACATGGCGTCATTCGCACGCTGCATGGCAAGAAACGTGCGTCACGGCGGTGACTGTTACATAGTTTACCGTCCCGACAGGCTATGCGAGCTTATGTCGTCATGTCGAGCGGCGGGTATCGAGCCGAAGCGGGCGGTATTCGTCCACCCGACATCGGATCACCGTCCGTCGCTTGTTCTGCTTCACTGCAAGCGAGGAGGAGCGGAGGGAATGACGGTCACAAGACCGCTTATCATATATAAAGCCGAAGCCGGCGGAGAATACACGTCGGAGCTGAAATACATATACGAGAATACGGAATTTCCCGAGGATTATTACAAATGAGCAGTATGAAGAATCCCGAAAAATTTTATTCGGAGGATAAAAACAAGGTAGAGGGCGGTGTGCTGTACCTTGTCGCAACGCCCATAGGAAATCTTTCCGACATGACGTATCGGGCGGTAAAGGTACTGTCCGAGGTCGATTTCATTGCGGCGGAGGACACGAGAAACAGTCCGAAGCTGTTGTCGCATTACGGGATAAGCAAGCCCTTGGTGAGCTATTTCGAGCATAACAAGCGTCAAAGGGGCGAGATGATCTGTCAAAGGCTTCAAAACGGCGAGAGCTGCGCACTTATAACCGACGCGGGAACGCCCGCCATATCCGATCCCGGCGAGGACATAGTGAGGCTTTGTGCGGAGCGGGGAATAAAGGTGACCTCTTTGCCCGGTTGTTGTGCGGCGATAACGGCACTCACGCTGTCGGCGTTACCGACCTCCCGTTTTTGCTTTGAGGGATTTTTGTCGGGGGCTAAGGGCGAGCGGCTCAGGCGATTGGGCGAGCTTAAAAACGAAAAAAGAACGATGATATTTTACGAGGCTCCGCACAAATTGAAGCGGACGCTGAACGATATGTATTCGGAGCTGGGCGACAGAAAAATAACCGCCTGCAGGGAGCTTACGAAGCTGAACGAGGAAGCGATACGCACCACCCTGTCCGAGCTAATCGGGCGTTACGAGAGTGTCGAGCCGAGAGGCGAATACGTGCTTATAGTTGACGGGGCGACGGAGGACGGCGAGGAAAAATTCTTCTCCGAGATGAGCGAGAGAGAGCATATCGAGCATTACATAGAGCTTGGCATGAGCAAGACGGAAGCCGTAAAAGCGGCGGCTCACGACAGAGGAATACCGAAAAGCGAGCTGTACAGGAGAATAATTTATGAAGATAATTAACGGAAAAATACTCAATGAAAACGGCGTATTCGAGCTTGGCGAGCTGAATTTTACCGATAAGATATCGAGCGACGATCGCAACGGCAGCCGTGACTGCGAGATAATAGATGCGAGAGGCTGTTACGTCACTCCCGGCTACGTCGATGTGCATACGCACGGTCGGGGAGGGACGGATTTTATGAGCTGTGACGACAAGGGGTTTGCCGAGGCGGCACGATTATGTGCCGCACACGGTGTTACCTCCGTTTTCCCCACGGTGATGACGAATCCGTATGAGAACGTGATCGGGGCGATAAAACGCATAGCCCGTTTCGCTCCCGAATGCGAGATAAGCTTTGACGGGATACATATAGAAGGGCCGTACATAAGCGAAAAGCGTCCCGGCTGTCACGTCACGGAAAACATAAGAGGATTCGACATTGCCGAAGCGGACGAGCTTATCCGAGCGGCGTGCGGCTTGCGTGTTCATTTCACCGTCGCACCCGAAAAGGCGGGGGGACGGGAATTTATAGAATTTTGCGTAAAAAACGGGGCGAGCGTCGGCATCGGGCATTCGGACGCCGATTTCGAGCTGTGCAAGAGGGCTGTCGAATGGGGCTGTGTGTCGTTCACGCACACCTTCAATGCGATGCGTCCGCTGTCGCACCGAGAACCCGGCTGTGTGGGAGCGTCGCTTCTGACCGACGCATATTCGGAATTTATCTGCGATATGTTCCACGTTTGTCCCGAAGTAGTGAAGATGGGCTACGCATTGAAAAAACGCGGAAGTTTCGTCATAGTTACGGATTCGTTGCCGCCTGCCGACCTACCGGACGGCAGATATATGTTTGCCGGTATGCCGATAAACGTAACGGGCAACGTCATACTGACCGACGGCGGAACGATAGCGGGTTCGGGTACGAATATGCACGACTCGGTGCTGAAGCTGATGCGTTGCTGTGACATACCGTTCGGCGAAGCGGTCTGTGCGGCGACCGCCGCACCGGCACGCATGACGGGCATTTACGATGCTTGCGGAAGTCTTACGCCCGGGAAGCGAGCGGATATAGTTATCACGGACGAAAAAACATTTGAAATAAAGCGTGTTATCGCCAAAGGAAGGACCGTGTTTGCCGTATAAACGCCGACAGGCTCGGCTATACTCGGTGTATAATATACTCGGTAACGAAAACGGAGGTGGTATTACGGAAAGAATATCCGTCGGGGAAAAACGTAAAAAGCGAAGCGTGTACGCATACGTAAGGCACGAGGCGAAGCGGTTGCTGATGTGCGATCAGAACCCGTTAAAGCTCATTTCGGCAAATATCATAATAGGAATATTCGCCGCCTTTACGCTGTATCTCGTCGAGCTTTGTTCCGTCATAAGCGAGTACGACGTTCTTCCGCTCTCGTCCGGTTCGGCGAATACGTTTGTCGCATGCTTACAGTGCGTCATTGCGTTTTTCGGCTTTTATTTCGTCTTTTGCTTCATCGTCGGCACGTATTGCATGGCGGCGTGCGGTGCGGAAAACAAGGGCATGTCGCTCGACACGGTACTGCTGCCGTTGAGAAAGGGAAAAAACGCGATTACATCGTTGTTTTTGTATCTGTACACGATATTCGCATTGTTTTTGTGCTTTTCGCCTCTTGCGGCGACGGAAATATTCATGCCCGTCGGCACGACGAAAACGGTATCGGTCGTCGTATGTGCGATATTCGGCATTGCGGCGTTCTGTGTGTTTGTGTTCAAAAATGCGGCTGTGCCGTTCGTCTTGCTTGAAGGTAAGGAAAAAAACGTAAAAAAAGCGATAAAAATATCGTCAAAGGCGATGAAAAAGCATATTTTTTCGTGCTTTGTCTTGACTTTGAGCTTGATTCCGCTTATAATTATATCGATACTGTCACTCGGTATTTTATTCATAATATACACCGTTCCGTTGCTGTATACGAGCTGTGCCGTTTTCGCTTCATATGCTTACGGCTGTTACCGCTGCGGGGGAAAAGAGGTTAAAAATGGAGAATAAAGGAAAATTTTATCTTACAACGGCGATAGCATACGCCTCGAGAAAGCCGCATATCGGCAACACCTACGAAATAATACTCGCAGACGCTATTGCACGCTATAAAAGAATGTGCGGCTACGATGTCCGCTTCATGACCGGTACCGACGAACACGGTCAGAAGATAGAGGGACTGGCAAAGGAAGCGGGCATTTCGCCCAAGGAATACGCCGACGGCGTGTCGAACGAGATCAAGCGTATTTGGGACAGCGTGGGAGCGAGCTACGACAGATTTATCCGCACGACGGACGAGGATCACGAAAAAGCCGTTTCCGACATATTCAAGAAGCTGTACGAGCAGGGCGACATATATAAAAGCGAGTACGAGGGCTGGTACTGCACCCCGTGCGAATCGTTTTTCACCGAAACACAGGTCGGCGAGGAGCATAAATGCCCCGACTGCGGTGCGGAGGTAAAGCGGACAAAGGAGGAAGCGTACTTCCTCGCAATGAGCAAGTACGCCGACAGGCTGCTTGAATACATCGAATCGCACCCCGATTTCATCGTTCCCGAGTCAAGAAAAAAAGAAATG
>CAZCJU010000044.1:347-16026 GCA_964498965.1 uncultured Lachnospiraceae bacterium | reverse complement strand
AAGAACGTTTAATCGACGGACTTGTCAAAGCAATATTCGTTTACGACCACCATATCAAGTTGATCTTGACCTTTGATGATACGCCGATAAACATACCGACAACCGAAGAAATTGAATATATGGCAAATAGTTCGGACATTCAATCGTCTGCTTCACCATACAGCAAATCCTCGGGATAGTTCTCGGGGATTTTTTGTTAATATTTACAATATAGTGACCGATAATTGAAAAATATTCAATATTTGTTATGTATAATTGCAAAGAAGTTAAAAAATGGGGATTACATATGAAAAAAGCGATATGTGCGATTCTTTTGTCGGTTGTTCTGTTAAATGTATTCTGCTCGTGTACCGCAAAAGAAGCCGAAACGGAAAGGCAGAATGACGAAATGACAGAAAAAATGACCGATGAAATAACCGATGAAATCACATCTACTCCCGAAACAGAGCCGATATTCGAGATTCCGGAATTTAAATTAAGCGAAAATTCGATTGAATATGATGCGTATTGTCAATACGCCGCAGTGCTTGATGTAAACAGTAATGAAATACTGTATCAGAAGGGCGGATTGAATACGAAAATGTATCCCGCAAGCACGACGAAGATTCTCACAGCCGTAATCGTGATGAACCTTTGCGAGCTTAAAGAAAAGCATACGGTCGGTAACGAGCTTGATCTCGTTGCAACCGATGCGTCGGTAGCGGGACTGCGTGAGGGCGATGTGTTTACGGTTGAGGCGTTACTTTATGCGTTGCTTTTGCCGTCGGGAAATGATGCCGCATATGCACTTGCCGCCTGTGCCGGAAAACATCTTTCGGATAAGGAAATATCGAATAAAAGTGCCGTAACACTGTTTGTCAGAGAGATGAACAGATTCGGCAAGCAAGTACTCGGACTTGAAAATTCCAACTTTACTTGTCCCGACGGATATCCGAACGATCGTCATTATACGTGCTTGTCGGATATGATAAAAATGGCGTATACCGCACACGAAAACGATGACATAATGAAAATAATGGGTACACGTGCTAAAACGGTAAGTATTATACGCAGCGGCAGCGGATATCGGATGTCCCTCAATAATACAAATTCATTGCTGAGCAGCTCGTCAAGCGTGTACTATAGGTATACGACCGGAATGAAAACAGGTACAACGAGAGCGGCGGGGAAGTGCCTTGTGGCATCTGCCGAAAAGGACGGACGTGAGGTTATCGTTTTCGTTTTTAAAGCTGACGAGGATTGGCAGAGATACGCCGACGCAAGGGGATTGCTTGTTTCGGTACTCGGTGAATGAAATATTCAATCGGCACTTCATCGACGCTTGCGACGTTTGAAGTGCTTTATTTTTGTGTGCGGAAATTCGCAGCACATTTGCAAACTATTATAATCAAACAAAAATCGGGCAAAGTCAATGAATATGTGCGAAACTTTTTGAAAATAAAAAACGTTTACAATTTGAACATATTTTTGCATTGAATTAGTCGGCGATCATTGAAGTGCTGTTGATAACAAGATTGCATTTACGTAGGGTACATAGGGAGCCGCCGCACGTCCGACGGATATACGTCGCCTTTTTGCGTATTTTCGCCTATCAGGCGATCCACATAGAGAGTTCCGTAGTCGTCAAGATAGATCGCTTTATTATCAAAAACGCATATACATTCGGCGTAAGGTGCCTCTGCGGCGTCCGATGTATCGCAATCAATGCCGTATTTATCTCTTTTCACTATATTTTTTCCTTTCAAATCAAACAATTTTTTAAGCGTTAAGTGCGGCTTGTGTCCTGCCGTCACGTTCGTTGTAATATTCGTAACGATTGACGGTGTAAGTTGCCCGTAAGTCATTTTGGATAACGCAACTGTTGTCGGGATTTCCCCGACCTCCGAGCAATTTGTACCACTTTCGCTTCTGCGTGCGAAATTTTCGGCAGTAGATCGGAGGCTTGCCTTGGATAAGCACTATTTCGTACTTGCCGTCGGCAGATCGTATTTCCGACGGCAGAGCAAGCTCTCGTCCCAACGTTTTGTCGGAATCGGACGAGGACGACGGCGACGACACCGACGTATTACGCTGACGTGACACCTCGTTTGTGGTCGTTTTTCCGAGTGCTTCCGATATTGCTTTGAGGGCGTCCGGCTCGCTCGTGCCGAGGTAAATATGCGTAACGCAGTTGTTCATCAACGTCTGCTCTGCGTCCTTAAACATTTTTTTAAGCTGCTGCATACTCTGCACCGCTATCACGCAGTCGATATTGTACGAGCGGCAGGTCGATAGCCGCTCCGGCAGCGAATGCACACGGCACAGATTAGGCAGCTCGTCAAGCAAGAGCTTAAGTCCGTTTTTCAATCTCCCGGAATATTTCCTTTCGGCGAGGTAGTACGCCGCCGAAAAAATTTGCTCCAAAAAAAGCGAGGCTATCGCCTTGTACGGTGAGCCGACCTCAAAATTAAGGTACACCCCGCTTTGCTCTTCGATGATCTTGTCGATATTTATGTCGTTGCAGCGTGTCATGCACTCTATTTCCGGATAGAGAAACATCGATATTTTGCTTCCCGCCGTAAAAATGACGGAAGCTACCGTTTCGGCAGCTCCCGACGAGATAAAGTCATAACAGGCAACGCACGTGTGTAAAGGATCCGTTGTACGTACTTCCGCTACGATCCGACTTAATTCGCAGCTGTAATCTATCCCTCCGTCTTCGCCGACACGAAGTGAACGCACAAGCTCGGCACTTCGCCACAATGCTCTCGTTTCCTCTTCGCCCGTCAAAGGATTGACGGGAAAAGAATACTGATATTGCCAAACGCAGATCATCAGCTGCTTAAAGGTGTCCTCCCATATCGCGTCGCCCACACCGGCTTCCTCGTTACGCACGTTTTTAGTGTAAGCCAAAGCCAATGCCGCTATTTCGGTGTCTGCCCGTTCGGGGTGTATATTGTACAGTGGGTTATACCTATGCGAATACCACGGGTCCGACAAGTTAAGGAGGTATACGTGTACACCCCGTTCTCGCACAAGCTTTGCCGTGTCACGGTACAAAGCTCCTTTTGTATCGGTACACACGAAGCTGCCACCCGCACGTGTATGAGCCTCGATGGCGGGAATTATCACGGAAAAAGTTTTACCTCCGCCCGGCGACGACAAAACAAATATATTGTTATTTGCCGGGCGAATTTTCGGTGTGAGATAGACGTTCTCGCCGAGCGGCATATTTTTCCCCGCTTTGCGAAACGGCTTAAGATCACGCCCCGCCGCCCATCGGCTCGAACCGTGTTCTATTTCTCTGTAATTTCCCGAACGGTAGTAATTCAATAGCAGCAAAAGCAAAAGAACAATGTCGATAATCACTACCATAAGCCACCTCGAAGCTATGAACGGCAAAGCCGCCCGTATATTGCACAGCGGCGTTGTCATAGCGTATATCAGCCAGTACGTAAGCTTCATTCCGTC
Organism: uncultured Lachnospiraceae bacterium; assembly: GCA_964498965.1. Classification (GTDB taxonomy): domain Bacteria; phylum Bacillota; class Clostridia; order Oscillospirales; family CAG-272; genus CAZCJU01. The sequence goes on along the minus strand of CAZCJU010000044.1, from coordinate 12,576 downwards.
GCTTTCTGCGTCAAGCTTGCCCGAAATGACAACGGAGTGGTAGGACCAGAGAATCAAAATTATTAAAAGCGACACTAAGAGAACAAACACACCGCTTGTGACTGACAGCACGGCAAAACGACTTTGTCCCGTTATTTTGTTCTTGCTTTCACGTTTCATTGTCTTTCATCGTCATTTTCGTCGCCGAACGACGTAGAAAAAAGGTCATACATCATGTTTCCGGACGGATACAGCAGCTTAACAGCCATGGGAGCGTTTTGCGTGCGGACGATGTATTGTCCCGGTGCCGGAGATCGCAGGATCTGCTTTTGTTCTTCGTTCAAATCATAAAGCTCCGTCACCGCATCTATGTTTTTTTCGTCGAGTTCCGACATCACGACAAAACGGGAGTTTGACAACATATCCGCACCGTATCTGTTTGCGACGACGGTATGCGGCAGCTGTGTAACACCCGTTATGATCACGCCGTTGTGGCGGCTTTCCGCATAAAAGCGGTTAAACGCTTCGGCGGAAAACGTATTGTTGCCCGAAAAATACCTGTGCATTTCTTCGATGTAGAGCCATGTCCGGCGACCTTTTGCCGCATTTGCTTCCGTCCGACGTTCTATTCGGTCAAGCACCGACAGCATTGCGGCGTTTTTCAGATCCTCGGGTAAATTACGTGTCGTATATACGGTCAATCTCGCCTTTATATCTTCGTCCGTGTCAACGCCGGAAAACAAAGATACGGATCCCGACACATATCGCTTTAGCCATGAGATCATTTCTCGAACATCTTCGGTTTCGCATTTACATAAGGCTTTGTAGAACGTATCGAGCGTCGCTTTGCCTTTTTTCATCGTTTTCAAACCGATATCGTCTACGACGCTCTTTTCGACTGCCGTAAGAGGTTCGCCTTTGAGTTCCGACAGCAAAGCGACAAACGATGAGATCTTGTCGATACAAGCCTTGTCTTTGCCGTTTTTCTTCAATTTTTCTTGTGATACGTGCAATGGGTTTAAGTGCGTGTTTCCGCTTGCCTCAAGCTCGATGACTTTTCCGCCGACGGCATTTGCAAACGATATATATTCGCCCGTGGCATCGATGACGATGATCTCGTCGCTCTTATAAAAATTTTGGAAAAACACGTTGCTCAGCTCGTGCTTGACCCACATTCCTTTTCCGCTGCCTGTTTGACCGAATACGAAACCGTGCGACGACTTATCATATTTGCGGTTGCGGATCACGGGTTCGCCGTTGTAGTAGTTGTAGCCGTAAAAAAAGCCGTTCTTATCAAAGTATGCTTCATATGCAAACGGTGTCGCCACGCTCGCTTCGCCGGACAGCATGATCTGACTTCGGTGCAGCATATCCCGCCCGAGCGGCAAACAGGACTTAAAGCCTTCTCTCGTAAGCACGGTAACGTTTCGCAATGTGCAGCCTTGCGATATCGCAACGGACCTCAGCCTATCGACGTAGGAGGACAACCGATCTTCGCTTTCGGCATAAACGGCGACATATACAGTCTGACGCATGAGTTCTTCGTTCCCGGACAATGCGTCGAGCAGTTGCTCGCAACTTTCGATAGAGCGGAGCAACTCGCCCGGGATATATTTCTTTTTTTCTTCTCGTTGACCTTTTCGTGCTATCAATTCGTCGAGTTGGCTTTTGACCTGCTTAACTGCGTCGGTCTTTTCGACGTGATCTATGTGCTTTATCAAATACATCGGCAGATCGTTGTTGACGAGCATATATATTAAGTTATCCCTGATCTCGCTGCCGTAAGACGACACAGAGAGGATCTTAACATATGTGCTTGTACCTAAAAGCACGTTTTCAAAGCCGTATTTAACGCTGTCCGGAGCGATTATATCCCGTATGGACAGCCCACGTCGATATATGTCGTGCGGTATGGGCATCATATTTTCTCGATACGGGCAATACATGCGGTATAGCTCCGCAAAGACTTCTTCGACACTCAATTGTCTGAGCGTTGATCCCATTTCCCCGAATCGCTTAGTCGCAAGCACAAACGCTTCGTTAAGTTTATTATACGGCAACTCGTCCTCCCGCACTTTTGTTGACAGCGTCAGCAGATACCTTTGTATGCTGTGGTCGGCATCTACGCCCTGAGCAAACGATCTTTGCACATTGAAAAAAGAGCGTTCGTACTCGCTCTCGCCTGTGCCGTCGGCTATCGCTCTTATGTATGCCGCCGAATCCGCAGGTGTGTTGTATACGATCTCCTGATAATGGATATACGACGGCAATTCCGTGAGCAGAGATGTATATACGGCGTTCTTCTTAAGCTTCTCGGGTTCGGTTTTGGAAAGATATCCGGCATTGGAAAACGTGCATACAATGCAGTATTCGTCCTCACCCGTGCAAAAGATCCCGTTTTCATACCATTCTCTGAACGGTATATCGCCTTGTGCCGTTTTGCCGTGTCGTAACTCCTCGTCGGGGTTTTGCTTTTTATTTCTTTTGCTTTCGAGGCGGCGTTTATTCTCCGATCGCCGTTCATCTTTATTCTTTTTCGTCATTTTTTACCTCCGATATGTAGTTTTCATAGTATTTTACCTGCCTATCCGGTTTAATGACGGAGCATACGGTGTATATCAAGTACGTGTACAACGGCAAGCCGTCGATCTGCGTTATCATCAGCAAAAAGACAATTAAAGCCGCCGTAAGGCCGAGCGTTACCGCAAGCATCATCGACACATACAAAAGCGGGACAAATATGCACGTCCCGATCAAGCCCGACAAAAGCAGTGCCTTGAACGTATACAGGTTGAATCTGACACGTATCCGATTGTCGTATCGAGTGATATCGCTTGTCAGTTTTTTCTTCATTTTATTTCTCCTTTTTCTTCTGCAAAAAATTCGTCGCAATTTGCGACACATTTTTATGACAGCAAGCTTTGAACGATTTTTTTAGCCGAACTTATGCACGCAATGCTTAACACCATTGCACCGATCACTTTGGCAAAGTAGCTCATATCCGACGATTCGAATCCGTCGATCATCTTGGTTGCCATGACCGTAAATACGATGGTCACAGGCGGCACGAGCAGACATTTACAGTATTCTCTCAAAAAGCTCATTGCGGGCTTTTTGTGTTCGAGTACGCAAAATCCCGCAAACAGCGGCGCGAAACCTTGCAGTATCGCCAATACAATTGTATTGAGCATAAGCGAATATTTGATAAAAGAGCCGAACAAACCGAAGCTTACGGATGATGTTATGCCGCTTTGCAGGACCGTATAAAGCTTGTCGCACATTGTCTTTGACGCACTCATACCGAGCGACAGCATTTCGCCGAGCGAACACATGACGACAACTCCTATCAACAAGCGGAGCAATGCGTTCACCACGCTGTATTTATCCGCAAGCGAAAAGCTGTTGGTCATACCCGTTTTCAGAATGCCCAAAGCCCATGCCACGAGCATTATCGCAACACCTATCGGATACATATATTCGTACAGCTTGTTCACCTGCCGGTTCACGTCCGCACTGTAGTAATCGAAGCCGCCGGCTTTGATATCATCGAGCTTTGTGTTTTCGCCTTCGGTATTGATAAGCTGCTCGCCCAAGGCAAAACGTATTGCGGTCTTTGCTTCGCCGATGTCACCGCCGCCGCCCGTATCTCTGTATTCGTCGAAGCCCGCTTTCGCTACTTTTTGCACGGTGTCACTGTCGGTCATCTTTAAATTTTCGCAACGTTTTATCGCATATTCGGCGATTTCGAGCAGGTTGTTCGAATATACGATGGCTGCGTCAAGGGTATGCCCGTTATCATACCATGCACACGCATATTCTATTATTACGTCGTCAAGTCCGCAACTCATAACATAGGTAGACCGATCGTCCGCATACATATGGCTGTAAATTCGGCTGTGAGCGTCTTCCTTTGATATCCCCTCGGTTTCCTTCCTCAAATCGTCGATCTCCTGCTTTCGATTTTCTTCATCCAGCTGCTTAAGATATTCGGTGTATTCCGCACCGCTTTTGTGCGTTTGCATGAGCCGCTTGACGACTTCATAATAGTCCGCACGCACCTTTCCCGCGGGATCGAGATAGTCGTCCTCGTCGATAACTCCGTCAAGATTTCGGTCATACAGCTGGTGACTGTAAATACTTAAAAGCTCTTCCGGTGTTATTGAATCGATACTCATGCTTTTCAGTCCCGAAACAACTCCGAAATATACCGTGTCGATCGTTTTGCCGGTAACACTTTCAAGCAGGCTTTTTATTCCGACTACATAATCAAGGCGATTTACCTTTCCGTCGCCGTTTGCGTCGTAAAGGTAGTCTTTATATTCCTTCTCGAAATCCTCCACGCTGCCGGTAAACGCCGCCGCATATGCCGTTAAGCACCCGAGTGTGAAAACGCACCATGCGATCGTCAATGCTGCTACGATTTTCTTCCTCATACATAGTTGTACCTCGTTTCTTTGTTTTTTCGGAAATGTGTCGCAAGTCGCGACGCATTTTCACGTAAGGATCATGTTGATGATCGTTAAGATCACGCCGCCGACGGTGAGCGAGGTTATTATCGTCACGATACCCGTATTCCGCTGCTTCGGGTCTTGTCCGATGATGCCCGAAAAGATCTGCACACCGCCGACTATGATCCCCGATACTGCCAAAATGCCGGTGATCGTATTGACTAATTTACGGACTATCTCGTTTCCGTCGAACGCTTTGAGCTTGATCTCGTCCGCCGAGGGTATGATGACGAGCATTACGGCAAACACGGCCAACGTCGCGATAACACCGACGATCTTTTTGAAGCGATCGAATTTCTTCGCGGTTATTGTATTATTTGTTTTTTTCATTTCTTTTCTCCCGTTTATATTATTTCTCTTTACATATGACGACCAATATCGCACACGCAGCACATGATGCAAGCACTACAAGCAGCAGTATGTGGTTTTCGCCTGTGGGCGGGTTCGGTGCTTCGGGTATCTGCCCATTGTACCTTTCAAGCACCGTTTCGGTGTCGAATTGAATAACCGCAACGGTGTCATCGGGACGAATGTATCCCTCGCTTACCTCGTCTGCGATCTCGGATACGGTGTATTCTCCCGGTAAAAGCCCTTGCACGTAAATCTCACCGTTTTCGTCGGTAACAAAAATTTCATCATAACCGTTGTCATTCGTTATTCTAAAAGAAAAACCTCTTACGTTACCGTCGTAAGAGGTCTTGATAAGCTTAAGGCTTCCGTGCCTAAGCACGTTTTCGAACGAATATTCGACGTCGACTATGCCGTCTACCGTTATTTTTCGGCTTTCGGGAACAACATACCGCTCGGGTACGTTTTCTTCCTCAAGCGTGTATTCGCCGACCGGAATGCTTTCGAAAACGACTTTGCCGTTTTCGTCCACCTCAAGCGTTATGTCGATCTCCGCACCCGCAACGCTCGTTCCGTACAGCCTGAATCGTATACCTGCGACGATCCCATCCTCGCTCGCTTTCTTAACGTATACCCTGCCCGTGTTCAATTCGTTCTCGAACATTACCGTCTTTGCCGTATCTCCGAGAGATATGGTCACTGTCTGCGGAGCTTGCTCACGGTAGCCCGAGGGAACGATCTCGGTGACGGTATATGTACCGGGCTTCAGATCCACGGTGATCTTGCCGTTTTCGTCGGTCTTATACGTTTTATTCGTTCCGTCAGAAGAAGTTATCGTGAACTCGATATCTGAAACGTTATTAAGTCCCGACCTGTCGGTCTTTATTACGGTCAGCGGGATTTCGGCAACGGTTCGGAAGCCCACATAGAACTCCACGGGGTCGTCCGCTCCCGTGGCAAATGTCTGATCCTTGCCGTTAGACCATATCAGCATTTTATCGGGCAAAGTATCGATTTCCTTTTTGCCGCACAGGGTGATCGGTTCGCTCAGTGCGGTCTTTGTTTCAAAAGTGTACTGTGTACCGCTTCGTGTTACGCTTATGTTCCCCGAAGCAAATTCGATGTCCTGATACGAGCCGTTTACGTCCGTTATCGTCGCCTTGTACGTTTTCGTCGTGCCGTCGTACTTCAGCGTTATCGTTTCGGCATCCTCTTTCGTTTGGTTCGAAAAGCTCGGTATCGTACCGTGCAGCTTCATCTTGTTCAAAATGTAGTTGTAGCACTTTTCCGCACTTCTGCCCTCGATCATCGAATAGTATGCGTCGGCGGGGACGGTGACTATATTACCCACGCTTACCGCTTCTCCTTTGTCGTCTATCTCCGTCGCACTTGTACGCAGACCCTGCTGTATCTCCCATATTATTACCTGTGTTGCAAGTGCGAAGTCATCCTCGGTGCAGTCCGAATACGGTGCCGTTTTGCCCGGCTGCCAACCGCAGAGGCAGGCGACACCGATGTATTTCGCTTTGTCATCAGGTAGGTTGTTAAAATACTTGCTGTCTTTGGCGTTCTGTCCTACATAGTCACTTGCGTACTTTCCGAACGGCACACCCGCCTCAACGCACAAAACCTGTTGAGTTTCGTCGATGTTGTAGTAGTCACGTATCATCAGTTTTCTTTTGATACTGCCTTTTGGGGTTACGCCAACATCTATAACGGTTTCGCTTTTATTGAGATACTTGAATACAAAATACGGTATATCCTCCGGCACAACGTAAGTCTTTCCGTTTTTGTCCTTGTATTCGCTACCGTGGAAGCTTTCAACTTTCGTCCCCACACCAAATGTGAGGGCTGACAACGATAACGGCAAAGATGCCGTTATCGTTATTGCGGCAAGTAGGATTACAAGCAATCTTTTGAAATGCTTCATTTCATTTCTTCCTTTCTGAAACATATTTATCTATGTAAAAAGCAGAGATGTGAAGATCTCTGCTTGAATTTTTTTGTTTGCTTTTGAAATATGAGATTTCCAAGCATTGCTTTTTGAAAAGAAACAATGATTTCAAAAACAAAAAGGAAATGAATTTTTCAACTCATTTCCGCAATCGATATTCGGTTTTGAGATCGTATCATGTCAATGAAGAACTTTTACGGCATAATTACCGTCTTCCGCATCTACAAAAGCAAGTCCGTAATATTTGTATTGAAATTCCCAACTGTCAAATGGTATCATTTGCCAGAAAACGCTTTTTTCATCACCTGAAGTTCCCTTGACGTAAGCCCAAACGGGTCCATACGTTCCGCTTGTTTCTTCGTTTATATCGTCGGTATATGTCCAATATCCCAAATAATCTCCGAAGCCTATCATATCCGCCTTTATAGCTTCGATATCAAACGGTTTCGTTTTATATATCGGATTACAGAATATGATGTCGGTCAAGCCTTTGGTCTTGTGGCTCATGCCCATACGAACTCTTCTGCCGTTCTCGTTGATGTACACGACGGTGTTAGGATCTTCATCGAAATATTCTTTTATAGCCTTATATCTGTTCTCGGCCATGAGTGTACGGTATTTTACGAACAAGAGCTTTTTCGTGATATTGTCCTTGTAGCTGTTACCGCATACCGTGCAGTCGTGCTGTGTGTAGCCGTCGTCGTAATATTCGGCGGGAACCACCGTGTCAACGTAGTTATGCTTACCTGTGGCTTTTATTGCTTCCGTATACGTCTTACCGCACGTACCGCAAGTGTACGTTCTTACTCCGTCCGTACCGCAGGTGGCGGTTTTTGTCACGGACGAGGTGTAGGAGTGTTTGCCCGTAGCCTTTATCGTTTCCGTATACGTCTTACCGCACGTACCGCAAGTGTACGTTTTTACTCCGTCCGCTCCGCAAGTCGCCGTCTTTGTTACCTTTGACGTATAGCTGTGCTTACCTGTGGCCTTTATTGTTTCCGTATATGTGCTGCCGCAGGAACAGGTGTACGTTTTAGTGCCGTCCGTACCGCAGATAGCCGCTTTCGTTATCGATGAAGTGTAGGTGTGCGTATGTGCGGGTGTCGGATCTTCTTCAGGCTCGGGCAGAGAAGCTTCTTTGTCGGTATTTACAGTCGTATCGTCATTATTGCCGATATCGCCGGTATTCGATGTGATGTCCTCGGTCACATACTCCGTATTTTCTTCGGGAGTGTTTTCGTCGGTAACGGTGGCCTCCGTAACATTTGCGGTATTATCGCACGATGTATCGTCGCACGATGTATCGTCGCACGATGTATCGTCGCACGATGTATCCTCACTCGGAGCATTCGACGCTTCGTTATCCGTGTGTATGTCGTGCGTGTCGGTGATATTAGTCGTGTTTTGCGATCTATCCGTGTCGTTGCCCTTATCGGAAGTGCAGGAGGATAAAAGCATAAGCAATGCCAGTATAGCCGCAGTTTTGTTCAAGTATCCGTATTTCTTTTTCATTTTATGCGTTTCTCCTTTTCTTCTTTTCGCTTGTGTTCTCCGTGTATATTTTACCACAATCTTAGGTGATTGTCAATAGGTTGTCGGTCGGCAATTTGATTTTTCCTACTCAAATAAAATATACCGAGCGATTAAAATCGACTCTTTTTGTCGGATGTTCGCTGAAAAAGTACGCTATTACTCCATCCGCTCCGGTATGAAATGTTCCGAACGGCGTTTCGACAGTTGCACAATCATCTGCTTCGCCACTATACACCGCTTTACTTTTGTCGTAATGACGATGGAAAATTCCTGCCATTTCAAATCCATTGAAATATCCTTCTTCTGCATTCTTGAATTTTTCAAATGCTTCATTTTCCATTTGCTTTTCCTTTTCTCTTTGCTGCTGATATTCCGCTTTTCTTTTGGCAATTGTTGCGGCTGATGGTTTCCTACCACCGCAACGGTTATTCGGTTGATAATATTTGCTAAATTCCATTTGATTTTTCCTCCGTTTATCTGTTTTTTTCAATATACCATGCGATAACTTCTTCTGACGATTTACACGGGACGATAAACTCAATTGTCTGCATAATTTCGTCTTCATACTGTCTTACATCGGGGCGACACGCCTCTAAAGCCCATTGCAGGTAGCCTTTGACAAGCTGCATTTGTCGGTTTTCGTCGGCATAAAAAAAGCACCGTCCTTTTGCAAAAGCGGAGCTTTATATATCCATTGTATATTTCGTTGTATTTCGGGGATATATCGATTCGAAGTGATTTCGTATGTTTGTCTGCCCGAATTAATTTACCGTTTGTCGTGCTTGTGACGATCAATGCTCCGACACGGCTTGACGAGAGTTTTTTTATTTTCAAGAGATTTTGAGATATTCGAGATGATGTGAATTTCAGAGCTGATCTTGGGGATTGCGATGTTCGATCACAGACATCAATGCATTTCGATTCCATTGTTGCTCTCGCAACACCCCTTATCAGCTAGTTAGAGTGGCTCTGAACCAAGTATCCCCGGCACATTCGAATTGACTGTTTTTGTCAGCGAACAAATTTCCATTGCTTTTGTCCGTTGTTTCATCGGGCGAAACAACTCCCGCGAGTTTGCCTCTCACGCAGCCGGAACGTATATGTGAACAAACTATGAAATTTTCAATGAACAAACGACATTTTTCGGCTTTGTCGTTTGCACATATTATAGAACAGAAAAATCAAACAAAAATCGACAAAAAATGTTGACAAATGAAATATAAAGTGATAAAATCGTATGAGAGAAAATGCGGAGGAAATATAATGAACGTAAAAAGACTGTTTTCGATGCTTCTTGCATCTGTGATGCTTGTACCGCCGCTTACACCGACGGTAAGTGCGGAAAACGAACCGTCACTTATAATTACACTCGATGCGGGTCACGGCATTAATTCCGACGGCGACGGAACAGGCACAAACGGCGCTGTCGAATTCGGCGGCGTCAACGAGGTGTATTACAATTGGGAAATAACGTGCTATTGTAAGCATAGGCTCGAGGAATACGGTGCTTTGGTTTATCTGACGAAGGATTCAGTAGAGCATGATCCGTCGTTTGACGAAAGGGTGATTCCGGCATCGGAAAACGGCTCGGTAGCATTTATAAGTATACATAATAATTATTCTTCGAATCCCAAGGCAAAAGGTACTCAAATATATACGGTAAATGACAATTATAACAAAAAAATGTACACAAACTCGTTGAAGCTTGCTAACCGTATAATGATAAGATTGAACAAGGATGCGGGAACAACAAAAAATGCCGATCCTTATTTTGTCAACAGCGAAACAAATTCAAAACACCCCGACGGATCTATTCAGGAATATTACGCCGTGCTGTGGCGTGCAAAGCGGTACAGTGAGGGAAAGAAAAGAGGCTCTAAGCTCCTTGCGGGAATGATCGTCGAATGTGCTTTTTTGTCTAATAAAAACGACGTTGAAGAACTTATGCTGAAATCCGAGAAGTTGAAAGCTATCGGTTATGCAATAGCGGACGGTATCGCCGATCACTATAAGCTGACACTTTTGTCGTCAGAAACCGACGGGGAAACACAAGCTTTTGCATCAGAAGATATAACAAAAGCTCTTCAATCTGCGACTGAAGATACGCAGACCGCACGGAAAAACGGTAAAATGAGGCTTGCCGTTGCTGCTGTCTGTGTCACAATTGTTTTGATCGGAGCGGGTGCGACGGCTTATATTATGCTTTCGAAAAAATCAAAAAAGAAAAAATAAAACAGCCCGACATGATAATTAAGGTGTGAATTTCGGAGTTTACTATGAGTTCTAAAGTATATTTTTCAAAAACAATAAGCTCGGAAAAGGTTCTTGAACTTTACCGTTCGGTCGGAAAAACGCTCGACGGAAAAATCGCAATTAAACTCCATTCCGGCGAAAAGGGAAATCAAAATTTTCTTCGTCCGGAATTTTGGAAAGATATAATCGATTTTACGAGCGGTACCGTAGTGGAATGTAATACGGCATACGAAGGAGAACGCAATACGACGGAAAAGCATTTGCGTCTTATCGCCGAGCATGGCTGGGATAAGTATTATCCGTTTGAGTTGCTTGACGCACAAGGTCCCGATATGCGTTTTGAAATCCCGAACGGCAAAGTGATAAAAGAGAATTTTGTAGGCAAGGGCGTGAAAAACTATGATTCGCTTCTCGTGCTTTCACATTTTAAAGGACACCCGATGGGCGGATACGGCGGAGCGTTGAAGCAGCTGTCTATCGGAATAGCTTCGTCGTACGGTAAAGCTTATATACACGGTGCCGGCAATCCCGAAAAAATATGGACAGCCGATCACGATCTGTTTCTCGAAGCGATGGCAGATGCGGCATCGAGCGTTATAGAATATTTCAAAAATAAGATCGTATATATCAATGTCATGAAAAACATGAGCGTCGATTGCGATTGCTGTGCGGTGGCAGAAGACCCTTGTATGAAGGATATAGGAATACTTGCGTCACTCGACCCCGTTGCGATCGATAAGGCCTGCGTGGATCTCATATATAAAAGCGAAGATGCGGGCAAAAAGCATCTTATCGAACGCATAGAAAGCAGAAACGGAATACATACAATAGAAAGTGCGGCGGCATTGGGTTGCGGTTTGAGTGAGTACGAGCTTGTTGAGCTGTAATAAATTTTGTAAAACGAAAAGAGAGAAAAATGCGTAAAAATTTCGGTGCGAAGCCTATGGTGTACCCGATGCCAGTTTTTATAATTGCGGCATACGGCGAAAACGGAACGGCAAATGCCATGAATGCCGCTTGGGGCGGAATCAGTGAGGAAAACGAGATCTCGGTATGCATAAGTGCGGAACACAAAACGACCGAAAACATATTGAAAAGCGGTGCGTTTACCGTCAGCATGGCAACTTGCGACTATGTCGTGCAATGCGATTACCTCGGTATTGCAACTGGGAATAGAATTGAGAATAAACTTGAAAAATGCGGCTTCGGTACACATATAAGCGAATTTGTAAACGCCCCCGTCATAAACGAACTTCCGATGTGCTTGGAGTGCAGGCTTAAGAGCTATGATGAAAATACCTGTCATCTTGTAGGCGAAATCGTAAATGTCAATGCGGACGAAAGCATTTTGACTGACGGCATTATCGATGTCAAAAAATTAAAGCCGATAACGTACGATCCCGTTACGCACGCATATTATGCGATAGGCGAGCGGGTAGGGCGGGCGTTTTCGGACGGAAAGAAACTTATTAATGGAAAATGATCCCGTATTAAAAAAAGCCGAGTTCGGCGATATCTCAAAGGTCGCAGAGCTTTACGAAACGGCTAAAAAAGGGAAGTATTGCCCGTGGAACGAAATGTATCCGACGAAAAAAGATGCCGAAAACGACTATTCGCACGGTTGTCTGTATGTGTTGAAATGCGGCAATGAGCT
>CAZCJU010000044.1:0-337 GCA_964498965.1 uncultured Lachnospiraceae bacterium | reverse complement strand
CTCGACAGTGCCTGAACCGGAGGACGATGACCTTGAACTTTGGAACGTAACAACAAATCATTGCGAGATAGCACGTGTCGTCATTTCCGCCGAACGTCAAGGTTGCGGATACGGTGATCTGTTGATAAAGATGCTGTGTGAACGGCTTAAGAGCGACGGTTTGCGATCGATGCATCTCCTTGTTCAAGTCGATAATGTCCCGGCAATCGCTGTGTACGCTTCCGCCGGCTTTAAGATGCTCGGTAAATGCGAACGCTACGGAAGTGTATATTTTGTGTGCGAAAAACTCCTGTAGAACGACATATGCATAAAAATGACAACATAAAAAATGACCCTC
>CAZCJU010000043.1:0-16278 GCA_964498965.1 uncultured Lachnospiraceae bacterium | reverse complement strand
TGATATGCACCTCTTCGTGCTTGCCCCTTCAAGCGTGCAAGAGATGGCACAGCTGACCTCGGAAGCGTTTGATATTGCGGATACATACCGCACCCCCGTTCTTTTGCTCGCCGACGGTGCGTTGGGTCAAATGATGGAGCCGGTAGATTTCGAAAAAATACCGAAAAGAGAAGTACCCGAAAAAACATGGGCGGCAAACGGTCACGGCGATAAACGTAAGAAAAACGTACATTCGTCGCTGTTCTTAAATCCCGACGAGCTGGAAGCTTCCGTCCTTGAAAGACAGAAAAAATACGATCTCATCGAGAAAAACGAGGTGAGATACGAAAGCTATATGACCGAGGATGCCGATATAGTTATAGTGGCTTACGGTATTACGGCGAGAATTTGTAAAAGTGCGATAGCCGCTTGCAGAGCAGAGGGCATCAAGGTCGGTATGCTTCGCCCGATAACGCTTTCTCCGTACCCCAAAAAGCAGCTCGCCCGGCTGTCCGAAACCGCCGAAAAATTCCTCGTGGTCGAGCTTAATATGGGTCAGATGGTTGATGACGTAAAGGTCGCAGTCAATTGCAGCAGACCCGTTGAATTTTACGGCAGAACAGGCGGGATCATGCCTTCGCCCGAGGACGTTGCGGAAAAGATCCGTCAAATGGCAAAGGAGATATAATAATGGTAGTATTCGATAAACCCAAAGCATTGTCCGACGTTCCGATGCATTATTGCCCGGGCTGTACACACGGAATCGTACACAGGCTCGTAGCCGAAGCGATAGACGAGCTGGGAATTGAGGGAAAAACGATAGGTGTTGCCCCCGTAGGCTGTGCAGTGTTCGCATACAATTATTTTGAGTGCGATTTTATCGAAGCGGCACACGGACGAGCCCCCGCGGTTGCGACCGGCGTTAAAAGAACGCACCCCGATCAAATAGTCTTTACGTATCAGGGCGACGGTGATCTTGCCGCAATAGGAACTGCGGAAACCGTCCATGCGTGTGCAAGAGGCGAAAACATAACGATCATATTTATCAATAACACAAACTACGGTATGACGGGAGGTCAAATGGCACCCACGACCATGCCGGGACAAGTCACCACGACATCTCCTTACGGACGCGACAAGAACATTCAAGGTAATCCGATCCATGTGTGCGAAATGCTTTCCACGCTCGACGGCGTCGCATATTGCGAAAGAGTCGCCGTAAATAACGTGAAAAATGTTCGCTCGGCAAAAAAAGCCATCCTTAAAGCGTTTAAGACCCAAACGGAGAAAAAAGGTCTTTCGATAATCGAAGTGCTTTCGACCTGCCCTACAAACTGGGGTATGACACCGACTGACGCTCTCAAATTCGTCGATGAAAAAATGATACCCTTTTATCCTCTGGGCGTTTATAAAAATACAACGGGAGGCGATAAGTGATGACTAACAGAATTATATTTGCCGGTTTCGGCGGTCAAGGCATACTTTTTTCGGGAAAGCAATGTGCGAAAACGGCAATGCAACTCGATAAAAATGTTACGTGGTTGCCCTCCTACGGCCCGGAGCAGAGAGGCGGAACCTGCAACTGCTCGGTAATAATCTCCGATGAAGAGATAGGCTCGCCGATAATTTCGACACCCGATATAGTCATCGCATTTAATGTGCAGTCTTTCGATAAATTCGAACCTAAACTCGCAAAAGGCGGAAAGCTGTTTGCCGACAGTACACTTATCGATAAAAGATCCGCAAGGGACGATATCGAAGCGTACTATATTCCCGCAACGGAAATGGCAAATGCGATCAACGCTCCCAAGCTTGCCAACGTGATCATGCTCGGATATATGATAAAAACTACCGGAATATTCGATTGCGAATATTTTGCGAATAAGCTCGCTTCCTCTGTTCCCGCATCGAAGGCGGAGCTTATAGAGATGAATAAAAAAGCCCTCCAATTGGGATACGATTACACGGAATGAACAAGCTGAAATTCGGATTTAACAAGCTATTGTATAATTTGACCCGAATTGAACTGAAAAACTATTTTAACAGTGCGATCGTCGTTGCGGCGGGCATTGGTTCGAGAATGGGATCCGATACCACAAAGCAGCTCATGACGGTGGGCGGTATGCCCATCGTCGTGAGAACGATAATGCAGTTTGAGGATTGTAAGGATATCAACGAGATCATCGTCGTTGCCCGAAAAGAAGAATTCGGACAGATCAAATCGTTCATTAAGCAGTATAAGTTTAAGAAAATAACCCATGTCGTATCGGGCGGCGATACACGGCAACAGTCGGTGCTTAACGGACTTACGAGAGTGGATAAACGCTCGGAATTCGTGACGATACACGACGGCGTGAGATGCTTGATAACTCCCGAAATGATCGGCGACGTATGCTCGTGTGCTTATAGATACGGATGTGCAACGGCGGCAACCTTGTCCAAGGATACCGTTAAAATAGCCGATTCAAAGGGCTTTATAAAAGAAACCGCAGACAGAAATTACGTCTACTTAGCACAAACTCCGCAGATATTCAGAACCGATATTTACAGAACCGCCGCAATAAAGGCACGTCACGACGGATTCACTGCAACCGATGACAACGCACTTGTCGAAAATATCGGCTTCAAGGTTTTCCTGTGCGATACCGGATATGAAAATATCAAGATCACAACTCCGGAGGATATCGATATCGCCGAAGCGATATTGAAAAAGAGAAATGCAGATGAATGATATCAGGATCGGTCACGGCTATGATGTTCATCGCCTCGCCGAAAATCGCAAGCTTATCATAGGCGGTGTTTCCATACCGCACGATGTCGGCTTACTCGGTCATTCGGATGCGGACGTGCTGTTACATGCCGTGTGCGACAGTATATTGGGAGCAGCGGCGTTGGGAGATATCGGAAAGCATTTCCCGGATAACGACGATAATTATAAAGATATCGACAGTACGGTTCTTTTGAAACACGTCAACACTTTGTTGTCGAAAAAAGGCTATAAAATTTCCAATATCGACTGTACCGTTATAGCACAAAAACCGAAACTTGCCTCATATTTGCCGAAAATGTGCGAAAAAATCGCATCGACACTCGGGATAGATGCGGATCGTGTAAACGTAAAAGCTACTACCGAGGAAAAGCTCGGCTTTACAGGCTCTTGTTTGGGCATTGCCGCACATGCTGTCTGCATTGTGTATAAATAAGTAATATTTCACCCTTTCATAGCATATGCTTTATCGAAGGCGGTGAATTTGTGCATACGATAGAAATAAACGAACGGTCAAAAGCCGAATTGACCGGTATAAATGCCGTGATGTCGTTTAACGAGAATAGCGTAGTGCTTGACAGCGAGGGCGGCTTGCTTTGTATAGAAGGAGTTGACCTGAACGTCAAAAAGCTCGATCTGCAGGGCGGCATCGTGGTCGTGGAGGGAAGATTGTCCGCTTTTTACTATCCGGAAGGAGAGGAAAAAAGGAAAAGCTTTTTTTCGAAAATATTCAGTTGAATGTTTTTGAAACAAATAACCGTCAACTGTCGATTTTGTTGTATTCGGCTGTTGTGGGCGTTGCCGTAGGAGTGATTTACACTTTGCTCTGCGTGACGTATGATATGTGCGTCGGAAAACGGAAAAATATATTTTTCAGAATCTGTCTTGACTTATTGTTTTCCGCAATGTATACTTTAATTGCGGTGTTGTTCGTTTATGCCGCAAATTCGGGAAAAATACGCGTGTATATTCTGTTTTTTTCCGTTTTGAGCTTTGCTTTATATCAGCTGACCGCAGGGAAGCTACTGTACCGACTGCTTATGCTGATGCTCGGCGGAACAATAAAAGCGTTGTCTGCTTTGTTCGCTTTTTTGCTTAAACCTTTTTCCGCATTGCTGTGTATCGCTGTGCGTTACTTTAAAAGGAAGCGAAGAAAAAAGAAATTGCTCGGATTGATCAAGGAGGGAATAATATGAGAAAAAAAATACCGATTCTTCGCTTGTTCCTTTGTGCGATCATAGTGATTTGCTTTGCCGATGTCGTTTCTTTGCAATATAAGAATTCACAATTGAAAAACAGTATCGAGGAAGTTAGCAAGCTGAACGATAAGCAGATAAGCCGCTTAAACGAATTGAATGAAAAATATAATCGAAACATAGACGATGAATATATAATCGGCGAAGCGAGAGAACGCTTCGGTTATGCATTTCCGAATGAAATAATTTACGAAAACGACTTAAATAATAACTAAATAAACAAGCAAAGGAACGTTAAAATGAAAGTCAGATTGCCTCAGGGGATGGGCGGCGGCCCTCAAAATATGAATTCGATGATACGTCAAGCACAAAAGCTGCAGGAGCAAATGGAAGCTCTTCAGGCGGAGCTTGATGCGAAAGAACATGATATAACCGCAGGCGGCGGTGTTGTGAAGATCAAAATGATGGGAACACTTGAGGTCAAAAGCATAGAGCTTAACCCCGAGATCGTAGATCCCGACGATATCGAAACGCTTTCCGATATCCTTGTTGCCGCCGTAAACGAAGCGATCAAAAAAGTAACGGAGATCAATAACGCCGAAAAAGAAAAGGTAACGGGTGCATTGAATATTCCCGGATTGTTTTAATGAGCGAATATGTGCTTCCGCTTTCCGAACTGATCGAATGCTTCCGTCGCCTGCCGGGCGTGGGTGCTAAAAGTGCCGTGAGAATGGCATTCGGCGTTCTCGAAATGTCAAATGAAGATGCGGAAAAATTCTGTACCTGTATACGATCCGTGAAAACCGATGTGAAGTATTGTTCGGTATGCTGTAATTATGCTTCAAAGGAATATTGCGACATTTGTACTGATGACAGACGGGATAAATCGACAATATGCGTGGTCGAGGACTCGCGTGCCGTTACCGCATTCGAAAAAACACACGGATATAAAGGTCTGTACCATGTGCTTGGCGGAGTTATTTCGCCTGTTGACGGTATTGGACCGGAACAGCTCAAGATCAAAGAATTGCTTGCACGTCTTAATTCGAACGAGGTGAACGAGATCATTATAGCGACAAATCCGAACATCGAGGGAGAAACAACGGCTATTTATCTTGCTCGCTTGATAAAACCCCTGAACATCAAGGTAACTCGACTCGCTTACGGTGTTCCTGTCGGTGCGGAGCTTGAATTTGCGGACGGAGAAACGTTGTCGAGAGCGATCCAAGGTCGACGTGAGTTGTAAATTTATACAAAAAACACCTTATTTTGCAATAAGGTGTTTTAATTTTGTTATGCGGTTTCAACTGCGGCGGCATCTTGAAGTCCGAGTACCTCTGTTGCCATATCTCTAAGCTTAAATTTTTGAATTTTTCCGCTGGCAGTCATTGGAAAACTGTCAACTATCAATACATACTTCGGTACCTTGTGTCGTGCCATGTTCGCACCTACAAGATCTTTTATCTCTTGCTCCGTGATCGCTTCGCCTTCTTTGGGAATAATGCACGCACATACTTCTTCACCGTACTGAACGCTTGGAACTCCTATCACCTGTACGTCTTTTACCTTTTGGTATGTGTAAAGAAAATCCTCGATTTCCTTGGGATAAATATTTTCTCCTCCTCTGATTATCATGTCCTTGATCCTGCCGGTTATCTTGTAATATCCGTCCTTGTCAACGCACGCAAGGTCTCCCGTGTGAAGCCAACCGTCGGAATCTATTGCCTGTGCAGTAGCCTCGGGCATCTTGTAGTAGCCTTTCATTATGTTGTAGCCCCTCGCACAAAATTCTCCGTTTACACCGACACCTACCTCTTCACCCGTTTCCGGATCTATTATCTTAGTTTCGATACCCGGCATCGCAGTGCCGACGGAATTTACTCTATGTTCAAGTGTTTCGTCGGTCGTTGTCATGGTGCAACCGGGCGAAGCTTCTGTTTGTCCGTAAACGATCGTTATCTCGGTCATCCCCATTTCACTTATTACACGCTTCATCATTTCAACCGGACAAGGCGAGCCTGCCATTATTCCCGTGCGTAAACACAACTTGTATTGAGCAAAATCGGGATGCTCGAGCATGGCTATAAACATCGTCGGAACACCGTGTACAGCGGTACAGCGTTCTTGCTGTAATGCGGAAAGCACCGCTAAGGGCTGATAATGCTCAACGGGAATCATCGTCGTTCCGTGCGTTATGGATGCCATTATCGCAAGCACAAGCCCGAAGCAGTGAAAGAACGGAACGGTTATACAAAGCCTGTCATGCTCCGTGAATTTCATTCGGTCGCCGATGCTTTTGCCGTTGTTCAATATGTTGTAGTGCGTAAGCATAACGCCTTTGGGAAATCCGGTCGTTCCCGAGGTGTATTGCATATTTACCACATCGTGTATATTTACAACGCTTTTTGCAAGGTTAAGCTCGTCCGTGCTTGTCGAAACGTGCATTTTCTCGAAATCGATCCAAGGAATCATGCCGGAACATTTTTTTCCGTCGTCAATGGTTATGATGCGTTTGAGATACGGAAGTGCTTCGCAGTCGATCTCGTCGTTTTGCGTGATTTGCTCAATGCACGGCACAATCTTTTTTATCGTTTCTATGTAGCTGTTGCCTTTAACTCCGTCACTCATGACAAGCACTTTCGAATCCGATTGCTTGAGCAGGTATTCCGCTTCGTAAATCTTGTAGTTTGTATTTACCGTAACAAGAACGGCACCTATTTTTGCGGCACCGAACAGCGTAAGAAGCCATTGTGGATAGTTGGTTGCCCACATTGCAATGTGATCACCGTTTTTAACGCCCAAAGCGAGAAAGGATTTTGCTATACGATCCGTTTCTTCGTCGAATTCCTTGTAGGTACGTTCGTAATCAAATTTTGCCGCATATTTTACGGCAGTTACAGACGGAAATTTTTTCGCCATGTATTCGATCTGCTGTCCCAATGTTCTTTCGATAAATGCTTCCATTTTGCCACCTTCAAAAATAAAATATCCCCGACTTCTTACCGTGAAACGATAAAGAAGTCGGGGCGAAAAATATCGCGGTACCACCCGAATTTATAACTTCGGACACCAATATGTCCTATCCCTGTAACGGGGGAGAGCCGTACACGATTACACCCACACGGGTCTGGTCGGTCTGCTCGGGAGCGAGCTTCGGCTGTGTTAAATGTGAAAACATCTCAGCATCGTTTTCTCTCTGTGACATCGCACAAGCTTACTATTCTCCGTCATAGCGTTTGAACAATTGTACCACATTACTGCAAATATTGCAATGGGTATCAATGTTTTTTTAATTATTATTTACAAATTCACAATATATGGCTTTGATAGCTTTTTCAAAATCACAATCGTCAATACCGACTATGATATTGATCTCGTCACTGCCTTGATCGATCATTCTGATGTTTACGTCGGCGTTAGATATTGCCTTGAAAACTTTGGCGGCAGTGCCTTTTGTCTTTACCATGGCTCTTCCGACGATCGCTATAAGTGCGATTCCGTCATCAATGGAAATACTGTCCGGTTCGACATCTTGTACTATGCTGTTTATAATGTACTCACGCCTGTTTTCAAGCTCGGAGGTCTTGACGACTATAGACATAGTATCAATACCCGAGGGCAAATGCTCAAATGAAATGTCACAACGCTCAAGCACGGAAAGGATCTTTCTGCCGAAGCCGACTTCGGTGTTCATCATGTCCTTCGTTACGCTTATTGCGGAAAAACCTCGTTTTCCCGCTATTCCCGTTATAATATTCTTGGTGTCGTATTTGCTTGACGAGGATACTATCATCGTTCCCGGTGCATCAGGCTCGTTGGTGTTTCTTATGTTTATCGGTATGCCGGCAACCTGAACCGGGAATATCGCATCTTCATGAAGTACCGACGCACCCATGTATGAAAGTTCTCTCAGCTCACGATACGTTATATTTTCGATTACAAGCGGATCGTCCACTATTCTCGGATCTACCATCAAAAATCCCGATACGTCCGTCCAGTTTTCGTATAGACTTGCACCTGCGGCACGAGAAACGATTGAACCGGTAATATCCGAACCGCCGCGTGAAAACGTTTTGATAGTTCCGTTCGGCATTGTTCCGTAAAAACCCGGAAATACCGCATGCTCATGCTGTCTTAATCTGCGTGACAGCACCTCGTTGGTATATTCGGAGTTGAAGCTACCGTCGTTGTTGAAAAATATTACATCCGCCGCATCGATAAAATCGTAACCGAGATAATCGGCTAACAATATTGCGTTTAGATATTCGCCTCTTGAGGCGGCGTAATCGCGTCCCGCCATTCCGTACATTGCGTTTCGTATCTTCGAAAACTCTTTTTCAAGCGATACTTTTAAGTTTAGTTCCTTAACTATATCGTTGTATCGCTCTGTGATCTCGTTGAAAAGAACGTCAATATTTTCGCCTGCGGCAACTCTTTCGTAGCAGAGGTAAAACATATCGGTGATCTTGAAATCACCCTTAAATCGCTTGCCGGGAGCGGAAGCGATAACGTATTTTCTGTCTTCGTCTGCGTGGATTATTTCCGCAACTTTTTTGAATTGTTCGGCACATGCGAGGGAAGTACCGCCGAATTTTACGACTTTTATACTCATTGTTTCTATCCTTATTTCAAAAGCTGCAACAGATATTCCGTACATGACTCAAACGGCACACCGTTTCTGAAATCCGATTTGTCGTTGAATTTTTGCCTAATAGTCTGCTGTGTATATTTTACTGCGATTTGTGTCGCCTCGAAAAGCGTTTTTTCGTTCAAATATGCACCGACAAGGGCCGAACCGAATACATCGCCCGTACCGTGATACATTCCTTCGATCCTTTCTTCAATAAAATGCTCGGTCTTGCCGTCACAACGCACACTTGCACCAAGCGTTCCGTTGTTGAATGCAACGCCGGTAAGAACGGCGTTTTTGCAACCGAGTGACATCAA
The DNA here is from genome assembly GCA_964498965.1 of uncultured Lachnospiraceae bacterium. Taxonomy (GTDB): domain Bacteria; phylum Bacillota; class Clostridia; order Oscillospirales; family CAG-272; genus CAZCJU01. The sequence goes on along the minus strand of CAZCJU010000043.1, from coordinate 7,389 downwards.
ATTGTCTAATACTCCGTCAACATATCGCTCGGTGAAAGGGAGAGAGGTATATTGCCCCGATGTCATGTATACAGCCTCGGTAAGATTCGGAATTATAACATCCGCTTTCGAGCAAAGTTTTGCCATGCCTTTTGCAAAAGCTTCGTCAAAGCCCGCATACAGCTCGCCGTTATCACCCATGACGGGGTCGATTATCACCTTCATATCGGGTGTATCGAACATATCTATGATATTCGTTACAATGTCCAACTGTTCGCCCGAGCCTAAATACCCGGTGTAGATACCGTCGAAGGATATGCCCTCTTTCTTCCAATGCTCCGCTATCTTTATCATGTCGTAGGTGAGATCGGTGAAAGTGTAACCGCTGAAGCCGCCCGTGTGCGTCGATAAAACGGCGGTCGGCAGTATGGTGCATTCGCAACCCATCATGGAAAGTATGGGAAGTGCAACGGTCAGAGAACATCTGCCGTAGCAAGAAATATCGTGGATCGCAAGTATACGCTTCTGCATGATTAAAGCTCCTTGAGCCGGGTTACGGCATCATCAAACGGTACGGCATCGCACTCCTCTATCGTGCCGTTGTCGCACATCGAAGCGATCGAGGGGTCGAAAGGAAGCTTGGCAAGAACGGGAAAATCAAACTTGCCCGCAAGCTCATCGACATGGCTCTCACCGAATATCATATGCTTCTTACCGCAATCGGGACACATGAAATAACTGTAATTTTCTATAATGCCGAGTATCGGTATATTCATCATTTTCGCCATGTTTACCGCCTTTTCGACGACAAGCGATACAAGTTCTTGCGGCGATGTGACTATTACTATGCCGTCGACGGGAAGTGATTGAAAAACGGTGAGAGGTACGTCGCCTGTTCCGGGAGGCATATCCACGAACATATAGTCTACCTCGTTCCATATAACATCGGTCCAAAATTGCTTGACCGTGCCGGAAATCACCGGACCGCGCCAAACAACGGGCGATGTCACATCCTCAAGCAATAGGTTTATACTCATTACCTTGATGCCGCTTTTCGTCATCATAGGGAATATACCCTCTCCGTTGCCCTCGCAAAGACCGGTCAACCCGAATGCCTTGGGTATGCTGGGACCTGTAACATCCGCATCCAATATAGCGGTCCTAAAGCCTTGCTTCGTCATAGCTACGGCGAGCATCGACGTTACAAGACTTTTACCGACACCGCCTTTTCCGCTGACAATGCCGATAACCTTTTTGATCTTCGAATATTTGTTTGCCGGTTCTGTGGTCGGTGTCTGCGGTTGCTGACGCGACGAACAGTTCGATGAGCAGGACGAGCAATCATGTGTACATTCGTTATTTTCGCTCATTTATATTCAATCCTCCTGTATATTCCGTACATATTAATATATTATACTATAATGTGGCAAATTTGTCAACCGCAAATTTCAAAAATCTCTTGATTATTCTGTGAAAATATGCTATTATATATTCGGTGATGATATGGAAATAATGAAAATCAATCAAGGTGACGTTCTGTTAATGAAAAAAGAACACCCGTGCGGAGGAAATTTGTTCAAGGTAATGCGTGTAGGTTCGGACGTTCGGATCGTTTGTATCAAATGCGGACGAGATCTGACCCTGAGTCGCATAAAGCTCGAAAAATCGATTAAAAGGATAAACCCATGATAGAAAAACTAAAAAGTATAAAAATCAAATACGAACAGATCGAAACGGAATTATCGGATCCCGAGGTTACGGGCAACGTCGAAAAATACAAAAGCCTGATGAAAGAGCATAGGTCGCTTTGTCCGATAGTCGAAAAATTCAATGAGTATCTCGAAGCCGAAAAATCATGCTCCGAGGCTAAGGAGCTTATCGAAGAGGATGACGGTGAGCTTGCGGAGCTTGCAAAAGAGGAATTCTATTCTTCGAAAGAAAATATGGAAAAATGCCTTGAAGAGCTTAAGCTTTTGCTGCTGCCTCATGACCCGGACGACGATAAGAACGTGGTCATGGAGATCCGTTCGGGTGCGGGAGGTGAAGAAGCAAGCCTTTTTTGCTATGTGTTGTACAGAATGTATAATATGTATGCGGAAAGACAGGGCTGGAAAACGGAGCTGTTGTATTGCAATGAAACGGAACTCGGTGGATTTAAAGAGGTATCATTCTCCGTTGCGGGAGAGGGTGCTTACGCAAAGCTGAAATTCGAATGCGGCGTGCATAGAGTACAACGTGTGCCGGAAACCGAAGCACAGGGAAGAATACACACATCTACCGTCACCGTTGCGGTATTGCCGGAAGCACAGGAGGTAGAGGTCGAAATTAACCCTGCGGATATTAAATTCGAAAGCTGTAAATCAAGCGGTGCGGGCGGTCAGCATATAAATAAAACCGAATCCGCCGTCAGACTTTATCACTTGCCGACCGGAATCGTGATCGAGTGTCAGGACGAAAGAAGCCAGTTTAAAAACAAAGATAAGGCACTTAAGCTGCTGCGTACAAAGCTGTATGATATGAAAACGAGAGAGCAAAACGATAAAATTGCCGGCGAACGCAAAAGTCAGGTCGGTACAGGTGACAGGAGCGAAAGAATAAGAACGTATAATTATCCGCAGGGCAGAGTTTCCGATCACAGAATAGGACTTACTTTGTATTCATTGCAGGCGTTTTTGGACGGTGATATGGGACAGATGATAGATGCACTTATATCCGCCGATACGGCGGAAAGACTTGCACAAAACGAATAATTCGAATTTGCCGTTTTACGGCTCAGGCAAAAACGTCCTCACCACTCGGACGGCACATTATGTGCATAGTAACTATTGAAAGGCAGGTAAATATGAATACGAAGCTTTACCGTGTCGATCCCGATAATATCGACGAAAGTATAATAAAAAAAGCGGCAAATGTGATCAAAAACGGCGGCGTTGTTGCCTTTCCTACCGAAACGGTGTACGGCTTGGGCGGTGACGCAACAAACGAAGAAGCGGCGACACGAATTTATGCGGCTAAAGGTCGCCCGAGCGATAATCCGCTGATAATCCATGTCGCATCACCGACAGATGCGGAAAAATATGCTTATACAAACGAATTGTATTATAAATTGTGCGATAGCTTTTCGCCGGGACCGCTTACCGTAATATTGCCTAAAAAAACAATTGTCCCTAATACGACCTCGGGTGGCCTTGATACGGTTGCCGTTCGTATACCCGATAACAAGATCGCTCTTGAACTGATAAAAGAATCGAACTGTGCGATTGCGGCACCGAGTGCGAATTCTTCGGGCAAGCCGTCGCCTACTAAAGCAAAACACGTACTTGACGACCTTAACGGAAAAATTCCCATGATAATCGACGGAGGCGAGTGCCGCATCGGTGTCGAGTCTACCGTAATAAAAATCGATGACGGTAAGTGTACGATATTGCGTCCGGGAGGGGTAACCAAAGCTCAATTGCTCGGCGTATGCCCGTGCGTCGAGTTTGATAAAGGACTTCTCGAAAAGCCGAGCGAGGATTTTAAACCGCTTGCACCGGGTATGAAGTATAAACATTATTCACCTACCGCAGAAGTGTATATGGTAAAAGGTGATGAAAACAGTGTTTGCAAATTTATGCGAAAGCAATTGGGTGAAAACGAACGTATAGGAATAATATGCTACGATGATATGTGTATTTCCGGAAAATACGTTAAATACATATCAAAGGACAGTACAATGCAGGCACATGTGCTTTTCGATATATTGAGATATTTCGATACGACCGATGCCGAAAGAATATACACGGTAATTCCCAATGACGGCGAACTCGGCCTGGCGGTCTTGAACCGTCTTACCAAAGCGGCGGGCTTTAAAACGATCTCCGTTTGAGCATTCGCTGTATCCGTAATAATAAGATGATCCCCTTACGGCAAGCTTGAAAACGATTTGTGCTTTCAAGCGAATGCCGACGAGGGGATTATTTGCTTCATCGAGTTTTTCGACCGTTTATTTGATCGCTTTTTTGTTGTTCGACGATTTGAAAAATTTTACCGTGAAAACACAGGCACAGCAAAACAGTGCGATGAGAATCACCGTTATAGTGACGGTGAAAACGTTTATGACGTTCTTTTTTTCGCAAACATCAAGTGCGGATATGACAATATTGTAATCGTCTGCCGTGTTTGACGTGAACGGCTTGGTCCATATCTTTATATTCTCGGAAATACAACTGCGGGAAAATTCCGAAATGTCAAAATATAACTCGGTAGGCGTGTTGGCGTTTATTTGTGCCGTACCCTCATATACAACGGTCATTCCTTCATCGTCAATGCCCGTAATCCGTACCATTACGTTTGATATTCCCGAATACTGCTCGCTCATTGCGGCAACCTTCAGGTGCAGATATATGCCGTTGCCGATATTTCCGAGTGAATGATACACGCCTCGGTATTCCGTGCCGTCGCATTTATATGTCGAGATCAATATGCCGTCGTTAGTGTATTCGACAGAATGAGCATTGTCTGACGGATAAAACGAATTTACTTCGTAATTGTAGATCGAACTGTAGGTGATGTTTTTGTTTACATCGGCTGTGTTCATGCTTGTTGCGGCGATTATTTTACGCTTGACAAGCTTGTTTACCGAACAGCCGTAGATCAATTCTCCCCAGCCGTCTACACCGAATACGGGTAACGCAAACGCACAGATCTCTTCGGCTTTGTCGGTGTCGATGTATTTGAATACCTCGTATATCTTCTTTGTGACGGACGGCGAAGAAGATCCGGAAACATTGAAATATAATCCGAATTTGTTTTGCTCAAGCTCGGAATCAACGTGTCTGTTGTATATTATTGCGTCGATTGCGGGATTGCATTCCGCTTTAAAATATGCGTATGCATATGAAGCAGCTTGAAGCGTCTGCTCGCTTTCGGTTCCGCTTCCGGAGGTGTATGCGACCTCTCCCAAAAGAATGCTTCTCGATTTTCCGTGATAGTAGTACTTAGGCTCTCCGAGCATGGAGGTAATTACACCGATATTGTTCATCGTAATGTACGGCGTATCGATATTATTCGCCGAACCGGTTTCGGTAGTAAACAGAGGCGAAGAAATATTTTCGTTGTAGGGATTTAAACAAATATTCCAGCCGAAATCACCCTGCTTTGATATGAGTGCGTTGAATTTTTCGATAAGCTCACGTCCCGAAAAATCACCGTCGGGATCGGAAACATTAAATTTGTTGTTTAAGGATATATAGATTCTGGAATTCGCAAATTTACCGTAGGCGTAATTTGCGAAAATACGTACAACATCGGCATATGAAGATATGAATTTATCAATATCACCGTGATAATCGCTGTAATACGTGTTTTGAGAATTGATCTCGTACCCGATAACATAACTGCCTACAAAGCCGATCCCGCCGCCGGCAGAATAACGAGATGAGAAAAATTCGGCACAGGCGGACAGAATAATATAGGCATCCCTGCTGTCACAGTTGAAACTGTAGCCTGTGGCATCATCGCTCATGTTTTTCGGATAAACGGAAAGCATAGCGTCACTTTCCGCTCCTGTCGGCTGTGATAAAGCATAATTGAAAATAACGTTTATGCCCGCGTCCGAATATATTTTTACCGTGTGGTCGAGCAGGGAAACATTGTTTTTGTTAAAATAAATACGTTGACCGTCGATTTCCGTGTATGTGTCCGTTTCTTTGGCGGAAACGTATTCGTTTAAATAAATATTTAATAAAGTGTGCGAGGTGCCGAGTAATTGTGCGTCGGTGAAAAGAGAAATGTTAAGTCCCTTTTTCGAAGTGAACTCCGGATAAGCACTGTCGCTTTCGGCACGCTTGTAAACTCCCTCAACGTATGTTTTTTTCGTCAGCGGAATGTATGTAACTACATTTTCGGTGATCTGTTCCTCTGTTTCAACGGCGTTATCGGCAGATGCTGTGTCCGAACTGTCGTTATCTGACGACGGAGGCAGTATGACGGTTTCTTCTTTTTTTATGCAAATGATATATCCTCGATGTATGTTGTCACTGCCGAGCGGTATGCGTACCGTTTTTTCGTTTTCAAGCTTGATATCCTCGGCTAACGGATTCATATCCGACAGCTCGTCCTCGCTCTGATAGGGAAGCAGACCGAATAACTCGACCTTTTTCGTCCCGTAAAGTGTGTACAACTCGTCCGTAAATTCCGTTGTACAGGAAAGCTTTAATTCAATATACTGTGCATTATCCGAAAGTGAGGCAGACAGATTAATGTCCGCCTCACCGCTTTCGGAATAAGTATATACGGGCATCAATGATATGATCGCCGTGAATGCAAGTAATATTGAAATTATCCTTTTCGAAGTCATTGAGCCGCTTTAACGATTTTTATGAATTTTTCGGGAACGAGCGATGCACCGCCTATAAGTCCACCGTCGATATTTTCACGCGACAGAAGCTCGGCGGCGTTATCTCCGTTCATCGAGCCGCCGTACTGTACGGTCAATGCATCTGCGTTTGCTTTGCCGTAAAGCTTTTCAACGGTCGTTCTTACGGCTAAGTTACCGAGATCCGCATCTTCGGGAGAAGCAACCTCACCCGTGCCGATCGCCCAAACAGGCTCGTAAGCGATTATTACGTTCTTAAGCTCGTCGGCGGAAACACCGGCAAGTGCCTTTGTCGTCTGACTTGTCAATACCTCGTTCGCTTTGCCCGCTTTTCTTTCGTCGAGCGTTTCGCCGACGCAGAGAATTACCTTGAGTCCGTTGGCAAGTGCGGCCTTGAGCCTGAGGTTGACGGTTTTGTCCGTTTCACCGAAATATTGACGTCTTTCGGAGTGACCTATAATAACATACTCAACACCGATGTATGTGAGCATTGAAGCACTGATTTCTCCCGTAAACGCACCCGACTTTTCGTAGTGTACATTTTCCGCACCGATCTTTATGTTCGTTCCTTTTGCCGCTTCAACAGCTGCGGCAAGATCTATAAACGGAACGCAAAGCACGATATCGCAACCGTTAAGTCCGTCCGTCATGGGGGCAAGTGCCTTTATGAATTCCGTCGTTTCGGCGGGATTCTTGTTCATTTTCCAGTTACCTGCGATTACGGCGGTTCTTTTTTCTTTATTCATGTTCTTTCTCCTCTAAAGGTAAGGACTGCCGAGCGGTCTATCGTGCGGCAGCCCTTGATTAAGATCGTTTAATTATTTCTTATCCATGAGGCAGGCTATGCCGGGAAGCGTGCGTCCCTCTAAAAATTCGAGAGAAGCACCGCCGCCTGTGGATATGTGCGTTACCTTGTCGGCAAATCCGAGTTTTTCAATCGCCGCAGCGGAATCACCGCCGCCGATGATGGAGATAGCACCGCTCTCGGCAACCGCCTGTGCAACACTACGTGTGCCGGAAGCGAATTTCTCCCACTCGGAAACGCCCATAGG
>CAZCJU010000042.1:0-16286 GCA_964498965.1 uncultured Lachnospiraceae bacterium | reverse complement strand
ATCAACCGTCTTATCAGCCTCGAAAAAATGCAGGCAGACGGTACGTTCGATCTGCTCCCCAAGAAAGAGGTAGCTCAGCTCCTTAAGGAAATGAGCGATCTCGAAAGAAACTACGGCGGTATTAAAACGATGGAAAGACTTCCCGATGCCATATTCATCGTTGACCCCAAGAAAGAGAAAAATGCGGTTGCCGAAGCGAAAAAGCTCGGAATTCCCGTTGTCGCTATCGTGGATACGAACTGCGATCCCGATGATGCCGACTATATCATTCCCGGTAACGATGACGCTATCCGTGCAATAAAGCTTATCAGCTCGGTTCTCGCCGATGCCGTCATCGAAGGCAAGCAGGGCGAAGCGTTTGCTCCCGAAGCTTCGGAAAATACCGAGGCTCAGACCGCCGAAAATACAGAAGAATAATTACGGAGGAACACCGATATGGCAAATTTTACGGCTAAAGACGTTGCGAATCTCAGAGCCAAGACAAACTGCGGTATGATGGAATGCAAGAAGGCCCTTACCGAAGCAAACGGCGATATGGAAGAAGCTGTCAAGATCCTGCGAGTTAAAGGCCTCAGCGTTGCCGACAAAAAAGCAGACAGAATCGCCGCGGAGGGCGTTGTCGATATCATGACCTCCGAGGACGGCAAAACCGCCGTAATGATCGAAGTTAATGCCGAAACCGACTTTGTTGCGAAGAACGCAACCTTTGTCGCTTTTGTCAAGGATATCGAGAGAACGATACTTGCGAATAAGCCCACAAGCCTTGCCGAACTCATGGCTATGCCGCTTTACGGCTCCGAATTTACGGTTGAAGCAAGCCTCAAGGATAAGATATTCACGATAGGCGAGAATATGAATGTACGCCGTTTCGTTATCGTCGAGGGCAATATGGCAACATATATTCACGGCGGCGGAATAACCGGCGTTATAGTTAAGATGAATTGCTCCGATGAAGTTGCCAAGACCGAAGCATTTGCGGAATGTGCGAAAAACGTGGCACTTCAGATTGCCGCTATGTCGCCGACTTACCTCGATAAGGGCGATGTTCCCGCAACCGTTATGGAGAGCGAAAAGCAAATACTCATAGACCAGATCAAAAACGATCCGAAGAATGCTTCCAAACCCGCAAATATCATTGAGAAAATGGTAACGGGAAGAATAGAGAAGTATTACGATACCAACTGTTTGCTGTGGCAGTCCTACGTAAAGGACGATTCGATGACGGTTGGCAAATATGTTGAGTCCGTAGCAAAGGAACTCGGCACAGAGCTTTCCGTTGCCGCTTTCGTTAAATACGAAAAGGGCGAGGGTCTTACAAAAAGAGAGGACGATTTCGCAGCCGAGATCGCAAAGCTTACAAACCAAGGCTAATACGTGAAAAAGAATTGTCTTTTGCGGAAAATGTACAAAAATTCCCAAAAGGCAATTTTTTTGCGAATCTCTATTTACAAATCCACAAATACAGGTTAAAATATATGTATTAAAATATGTGTTGGGAGAAGAAAATGGATACACCGATTTACAAACGAATATTGCTCAAGCTATCAGGCGAAGCACTCGCACCGAAAAACAAAGAGCGTGATATAATAGATTTCGACGCTCTTCGCCGTATCTGCGAGATAGTGAAGTGCCTTTGTGAGCAAGGTGTCGAGGTGGCTCTGCTCGTCGGCGGCGGAAATATTTGGCGAGGCGGCAGAAATGCGGCGGGTATTGACAGAGCCAGAGAAGACGATATGGGTATGCTCGCCACAATGATCAATTCGATAGCAATCGAAAATGTACTTAAGAGCATAGGCGTTGATGCCGTTACCTTTTCTTCCGTTGAAATGAATAAGGTAGCCCGCTTGTTCACCGCCCGAGCCGCAAATGAATGTCTGAATGCGGGAAAGGTTATCGTTCTCGGCGGCGGCACCGGAAATCCCTTCTTTACAACCGATACCGGTGCTATATTGAGAGCTGTCGAAATAAATGCGGATATTGCCATGCTTGCGAAAAACGTCGATGCAATCTATACCGCCGACCCCAACAAGGACGATAACGCAAAAAAGTACGATACGATATCGTATTCGGAAGTACTCGAAAAGAAGCTTAAAGTGATAGATGCTTCGGCAACCTGTATGGCAATGGATAACGCACTGCCCGTATTGCTGTTCGGTCTTGATGACCCGAATAATATCATGCGTGCGATCTGCGGCGAAAATATCGGAACGATAATGAGATAATAATAAAAGGAGCTTTACAAAATGAAACTCAATTGCAAGGATTACGAAGAAAAAATGAAAAAATCCGTTGCCGCTTATTCCTATGAGCTGACAACGATTCGTGCCGGACGTGCGAATCCCGCAGTCCTCGACAAGGTAACGGTTGAGTACTACGGCTCGCCCACACAGGTAAACCAAATGGCGGAGGTCAAGGTGACGGACGCACGCACGATCACTATCATGCCGTGGGATGCGTCAACCTGTAAATCGATAGAAAAGGCAATACAGGTTGCCGATATCGGTATCAATCCCCAAAACGACGGTAAAACGATACGCTTGTGCTTTCCCCCGCTTACGGAAGAGATCAGACGTAATTTGACCAAACAGGTCGAAAAGACGGGCGAAGAAGCTAAGGTCGCCGTTCGTAATATCCGCAGAGATGCAAACGATAAAAGTAAGGCAATGAAGAAAAACGGCGAAATGACCGAGGACGAACTGAAGCAGTCGGATAAAAGCATTCAGGATCTGACGGATAAGTATATAAAAGAGATCGACAATATAACGGCGGCAAAAAAGAAAGAAATAATGGAAGTATAAAATGGCGGGTAACGAAAAATCTGTATTGCCGAAGCACATTGCGTTTATTATGGACGGAAACGGAAGATGGGCTCAAAAAAGACTCATGCCGAGAGAGTACGGACATAAGATCGGTGCACAGGTCTTTCAAAAAATAACCGAGTATTGCGGTGACATCGGTATACACGCTGTCACCGTGTATGCTTTTTCAACGGAAAATTGGCGACGCCCCAAAAACGAGGTGAATGCAATTTTCAGGCTTTTCGACGAATATATCGAAAAAGCCGCAAAAAGCTTGAGCGAAAAAAATATTCGTGTTATTTTTTTAGGCGATAAATGCGTGTTTTCGGAAGAACTCAGACATAAAATGGAAAAACTCGAGTGTGATAGTGCCGAAAACGAAAAAATTTTAAATATAGCCGTAAATTACGGCGGTCGCGATGAAATATGTCACGCCGTAAACGAATGTATAAAGCAAGGAATCGCAAATATAACCGAAAACGATATCTCACAGCGACTTTATACATCGCAAAGTCCCGAGCCGGATCTTATAGTGAGAACGGGCGGGGAATACAGGCTTTCAAACTTTTTGATGTGGCAAAGTGCGTATGCGGAGCTTTATTTTACGGATACCCTGTGGCCGGATATGACTTACGCACAGGTTGATGAAGCGGTACGTGTATTTCAAAGTCGTCATCGCAGATACGGAGGAGTGTGAGCGGTGTTAAAAAGAATAATTACGTCAATAATAGGTCTTATGCTTCTGGTTCCCGTGCTTTTTTACTCGGATACGGTGGCATTCACTGCCCTTGTTTGCTTTCTCTCGGTCGCTTCCGCATATGAGTTGCTTAAATGCATGAGCTTGCTTGATACGTATACGTTGAGTATCCCGTCGTTCGCATTTGCACTGTTCGTTCCGCTTATGTGCAGGTTCGAAAGCACTTTTAAGATAGGGTATTTTACCGGCAGATCCGTGCAGGCGATCCTTTCGACGGCGTTCGTTTACTTTTTTCTTTCGGTGACCTGTTCGATATTTTCAAAAGGCAAAACGGATATATTCACCACACTGTCGACAACGGCACTTTGCATATATATTGTCGGCGGTTTTTCGTCGGTCGTACTGTTGCGTGATCTGGAACACGGTGAATATTTGTACATACTCGTTTTTCTTACGGCATGGGGAAGCGATATTTTCGCTTATTTTGCGGGAATGCTGTTCGGTAAGCATAAGCTTATTCCCGATGTGTCACCCAAAAAGACGATTGAAGGAAGCATTGGCGGGATATTCGGAAATATATTGTTTTTCCTGATATATGCTTTTATAGCGGAAAGAATTACCGAGGCAAAGGTAAATTATGTCGCACTTGTGTTTATGGCGGTCATAACATCGGTGATATCTCAGATCGGCGACCTTTTTATGTCGCTGATAAAACGTAAAAACGGAATAAAAGATTTCGGTAAGCTGTTGCCCGGTCACGGCGGCGTTCTCGATCGCTTCGACAGCTTTATCGCCGTCGCACCGTTCCTGTTTTTGTTGTGTACGTCAAATGATTTTTTCAGATTTTTCCGATTTATTTGAGTTTGTATGAATAAATTTATATGAATAAAAAAGTGATAATACTGGGTTCGACAGGTTCCGTCGGAACTCAAACCGTTGACGCTGTTTTGTCTGAAAACGATAAGGTCATAGGCATTGCCGGAAATTCGAATACGATGGCACTCGAAAAGCAGATCAGAGAGCTTTCGCCGATGTTTTGTGCCGTGTCGGATCCCGAAACCGCAAAAAAACTGAAAATCGCCGTTGCAGACACAAATACCGTGATACTTTCCGGGTACGATGCCCTCTGTGAAGCCGTGGGAGAATACGAATGTGATATCGTGTTCAATTCGATATCGGGAAAAAACGGCTTGCTCCCTACATTGTCCGCTTTGCGTTCCGGTAAAACGTTGGCTCTCGCAAATAAGGAAAGCATGGTGTGTGCGGGACAGCTCGTGAACGAAACGGCGAAAAAATACGGCGGAAAAATAATTCCGGTGGACAGCGAACATTGTGCTGTATTTCAGTGCCTGCAAAACGGAAAAGCCGATGAGGTGAAAAGAATACTGCTTACCGCATCGGGAGGACCGTTCTTCGGATATTCGCACGAACAGCTTGAAAAAGTCACGCTCGAGGACGCATTAAAGCACCCGACGTGGAATATGGGCAAAAAGATAACGATAGATTCTGCAACGCTTGCAAATAAGGGACTTGAAATAATCGAAGCGGTATATCTTTTCGGCGTGAACGCCGAAAAAATAGAGGTGCTGATACATCGGGAAAGCATAATTCATTCGATGGTGGAATATAAAGATAATGGCGTAATAGCTCAACTCGGAGTCCCCGATATGCATTACCCCGCAAAATTCGCTTTGACTTACCCCGACAGAACGGACGGACTTGTCGGTCAACTCGATCTGACAAAGCTCTGCACACTGTCGTTTTATAAACCCGATGTGCGGGCGTTTCCGCACCTTTCGCTGGCACGTAAAGCCGCAAGCGAGGGCGGAGTTATGCCGTGTGCGTTTAATGCCGCAAACGAAGCGGCGGTAGATTTGTTTTTAAAAAGAAAAATATCGTTTAATGAAATTTACAGCTCGACATTGTACGGGTATTCCGGTGTTACGAACGTGTCCGATCCTACACTTGACGATATTTTGAAGGCTGATAAAACGGCAAGAACCGCCGTTTATACACTTGATTGGAGGAAATAACCATTATTACACCGTATTTGCTTGAAACAAACGCATTTTCCGACGGTATAGTAAATTTCCTGTATATCCTGCTCGCAATAGCGATCTTCGGTATACTGATATTAGTTCATGAGTTCGGTCACTATATTACCGCACGTATTTTTAAAGTGAAGATCAACGAATTTTCCATAGGAATGGGACCGAAGCTGTTTTCCAAAAAAAGCAAAAAAACGGAGATAGCTTATTCGCTCCGTGCTTTGCCTATAGGCGGATTTGTGAGCATGGCGGGCGAGGACGAAGAATCCGATGACGAAAATGCGGTGAGCAAGAAACCGGCATGGCAGAGATTCATTATCATAATAGCCGGTGCGACAATGAATATCCTTGTCGGAATCATTGCCATGACATTGCTCGTGTCGCTCTCCTCTTCGTGGGCGATCGGTGGCACTCAGGTCGGTTTGATACCCGATGAATACGAGAGCTATGCGACACAAAGCGGTCTGCAGGTCGGCGATAAGATCCTTAAGATCGATGGCGTGCGTGTTCATTATACGACAGATCTTGTATATACGGTGCTTGAAGAGTGCGTTGTCCCCGTTGATGTGACGGTGGAAAGAAACGGAGAAGTAACGGTACTCGAAAACGTGACGTTTCCGACCTTCGAGGAAAACGGAATAACATACGGAGAATGCTTTTTTAAACTGAACAGATTGAAAAAAACACCGTATAATGTGGTGTCGTATTCACTGAATACGTCGTTTGCGACCATTAAAACCATTTGGAACTCTCTTGTCGGACTTGTCAGCGGAAAATACGGTATGGATGCCGTTTCCGGTCCTGTCGGAACTACAAACGCCGTTGCGGAAAGTGCAAAACTCGGAATCGATAACTTAGTGTATATAAGCGTTTTTATCACAATGAATCTGGGTATATTCAACCTTTTGCCGCTGCCCGCACTTGACGGCGGCAGACTCGTGTTCATAATAATCGAAATGATACGACGTAAGCCGATAGATCCGAAATATGAGGGGTATGTCCATTTTGCGGGCATCGTCGCTTTGATGTTGCTTATGATATTAATAACGTTTAAGGATATAATTTCACTGTTTTGAAAGCCATGAAAAGAAGAATTTGCAGAACGGTTACAGCGTGTAACGTTAAAATAGGCGGAAATAATCCGATAAGCATACAGTCGATGACAAATACTCGCACCGACGACGAAAAATCAACATTGAAGCAGATAAGCGGACTTGTTGAGGCGGGTTGCGAAATCGTTCGACTGACTGTGCCGAGTGCGGAGGATGCAAAACATTTGGCAGTTTACAAAAACGCCTTTCCGAATTTGCCGTTGGTGGCGGATATACACTTTGATTACAGAGCGGCGTTGGCGGCGATAGAGTACGGTGCGGATAAAATAAGAATCAATCCCGGAAATATCGGAGCTGCGGAACGTGTAAAGGCTCTCGCCGATGCGGCACGTGCAAGGCATATACCGATAAGAATAGGCGTAAACGGTGGGTCGCTTCAAAAGGAAGTACTCGAAAAATACGGTTCACCTACCGCGGAGGCACTTTGCGAAAGTGCCATGATACATACACGACTTCTTGAGGCGTATGATTTCGAGGATATCGTTATATCCGTGAAATCCTCCGACGTTATGACCAGTATAGATGCGGTAAGACTTTTGTCGCAAAAATGCGACTACCCGCTTCATTTGGGCGTGACCGAAGCGGGAACGGAAAAGCTCGGAACGATAAAAAGTGCTATAGGAATAGGAACGTTGCTTGCTGAGGGGATCGGCGATACGATACGCATTTCGCTGACCGATGATCCCGTCAAGGAGGTCGGAGCGGCTAAAAATATACTTAATGTGCTGGGTCTGAGAAAGCCCAAAATAACGTTGATCTCATGCCCGACTTGCGGAAGAACGAGAATAGATCTGTGCCGGCTCGCAGATGAATTCGAAAAGCACATCGAAGCATTGCACCCGTCAAGACCTATCAGGGTCGCACTTATGGGCTGTGCGGTAAACGGCCCCGGCGAAGCCTCGGAAGCCGATATAGGCGTTGCGGGCGGTAACGGGGAAGCACTTTTGTTTAAAAACGGTGTCATAATGTATAAAATTCCCGAGGACGGAATAATACAAACGCTTTGCGAAGAAATAAATAGGATGTAAAATGAGTAGGTCGGAAAAAACACTCGGAAAGCTTTTTGGCAGATATGAACCGAAAAATAACAAACAGCACGATATATTATCGTGCTATTTGTCGTGTAATACGAGAGTCGATAAAGAAAAAAGATTCGTGGAGGCGGAGTTTTCTTGCCCGTTTATAATCCCGAAGGAAGAACTGTGGGAACTTATAGAGGATCTGCGTGTTGTTTATCAGCTCAATTCGCTGAAGCTTATCCCACATTATCCTCCGCAACTATTCAATAGGAAATATATTGACGATGTTTTGCTTGATGCGTCGGTACGCGGTGCCGTTACAAGAGGCTTTTTCAATGAGTACAGCGTCGATATTTGCGAAAATAGTATTAAGATAACGATAGGAACGACAAACGGCGGAATAGATCTGATATATACAAGCTCGGCAGACAGCATAGTGTCCGATATAATATTCGAGGAATTCGGCGTGAGATATAATATCGAGATAATTCGCGACGAAAGCTATAGTGAAGACGATTGGTACGAAAGCATGATGGCTCGGGAAAGCGAAAAATATCGTAAACTCGCCGAGGAAGCACGCTTGAGAGGCGAAAATGAAAGGGAACAGAGTACTCGGGACGGAAAGCCCGGAAACGGATTCGGTCCAATACAGGATAAATCCGAAATGCTCGAACGGGTCAAAACGAAATTGACAACGCTTTCGGAAGCCGAGCCGCTTAACGATATGATAAGCGAAGGTGTTTTCCGCACCGGAAGATGTACCTTCGATACCAACTGCGGCGAGCTGATCTACGGCGAGGATTTCGATGCCGAGCCGACATTGATGCGTGACGTTAAAGAAGAATCAAGAGGCGTATGTCTGTTCGGCGAAGTGTTCGGAACGGACAGCAGACAGACAAGAAATAAAGATAAGACCATAATATCTTTTTATATGACCGACGAGGATTCGGCGTTCACCGTGAAAGCGGTATTGCCGAGCGAAGAAGCCGGACAATTGACAGGTAACATAAAGGACGGTGCGGCTTTGGCCGTATGCGGATCGGTTAAGATCGATAAATTCGACGGCGAGCTGACACTTACACCGAAATGCATTAAGAAAATAAAAAAGATCAATAAAAAGGATAAAGCGGATAAAAAACGTGTCGAGCTTCATGTGCATACGCAAATGTCCATGCTCGATGCGACTATTCCGCCCGATAAACTCGTAAGTACCGCACACGCATGGGGACATAAGGCAGTGGCACTGACCGATCACGGAAACGTGCAGGGGTTTCCGATTGCCATGATAGCTTGCGAAAAGATCAATAAAAAACTCGGTGAGGGCGAAGAACCCTTTAAAGTCATATACGGTATGGAGGCGTATTTTGTCGATGATACATCATCTGTCATGTACGGCTCGGTAAACGGAAGCCTTGACGGCGAGTTTGTCGTGTTCGATATCGAAACGACAGGTAAAAGCCCGATAAATTGCAAAATAACGGAAATAGGTGCCGTGGCAATAAAAAACGGCGAGGTCATCGATCGCTTCGATACCTTTGTCGATCCCGAAATGCAAATACCCGAAAATATCGTAAAACTCACGGGAATTACCGATGAAATGGTCAAGAACGCTCCGAAACAGGCCGAAGCGGTCAAAATGTTCCTCGATTACGCAAACGGCAGAACGCTTATAGCACATAATGCGGCATTCGATACGGGCTTCATAAAGCGTGTCTGTACATTGAATTCTATTCCGTTTACCAATTCGTATATCGATACATTGCCGCTTTCGAGATACGTAAACACGGATCTGCATAAGCATACGCTCGATCGAATAGCAAAATACTATTCGCTTGAAGATTTTAATCACCACAGAGCGGACGATGACGCATATATGCTCGCACGTATATATATGAAAATGGCGGAAAAACTCGAAAAAGAGGGGATCACAACTCTTTCCGAACTTCAGGACACGGTTTCGTCATCATCGACCGCTTATAAACAGCGTCCGTACCATATGGTGATCCTCGCAAAAAATAAGGTCGGCTTGAAAAATCTGTATAAATTGATATCGTATTCATATCTTAAGTACTTTTACAGATATCCGTTGATCCCCAAAACGATCCTTAACGAACACCGCGAAGGCTTGTTGCTTTCACCTGCCTGCTGCTCGGGCGAGCTTTATAAGGCTATACTTGAGGGCAAAAGTGACGATGAGCTGACGGAAATAGCGGAGTACTACGACTACTTGGAAGTCCAACCGCTTATGAACAATTCGTTTTTACTTTCATCCGACAGCGGCGTTAAAGATATCGACAGCTTGATAGAGATCAATAGAAAAATAATAGAGATCGGACGACTGACGGGTAAACCGGTATGTGCCACAACGGACGCACATGTCCTTAACAGCGAGGACGAGATAGGAAGAAAAATAATACTTGCGGGCAAAAAAATGAAGGACGGAGATTCGGATATCGGTCTTTATTTCCGTACCACCGACGAAATGCTCGATGAGTATTATTATCTCGACGACGAAACGAAAAACGAAATAGTCGTCGAAAACCCAAACAAAATAGCGGATATGATAGAAGTCGTTCGCCCGATACCGAAAGGTAATTATCCGCCTAAAATAGAGGGAGCGGACGAAGAGCTGACGCAAATGTGCTATGATACGATGCATTCGTGGTACGGCGAAAACCCGCCGGAGGTCGTGACGAAAAGACTTGAAAGAGAGCTTACCTCTATCATTAAAAACGGCTTCGGCGTGCTGTATATCATAGCTCAAAAGCTCGTTAAAAATTCGAATGACAAGGGTTACCTCGTAGGCTCGAGAGGCTCGGTCGGCTCGTCGTTTGTCGCAACTATGGCAAATATCACCGAGGTCAATCCGCTGCCCCCGCATTATAGGTGTACGCATTGTAAATACAGCGATTTTAACGTGGGTGACGACGTAGGATCGGGCTTTGACCTGCCCGATAAATATTGTCCCGTTTGCGGTAATAAAATGATGGGCGACGGACACGATATACCGTTTGAAACGTTCTTGGGTTTCGACGGAGATAAATCACCGGATATCGACCTTAACTTCTCGGGCGATGTTCAGGCGGATGCCCATAAGTATACCGAGGTGCTTTTCGGCGAGGAAAACGTGTTCAGAGCGGGTACGCTCGGCACACTCGCATCGAAAACCGCTTACGGGTTGTACGTCATGAAATACCTTGAGGAAAAGGGACTTGATGTCACAAAAGCGGAAATACAGCATCTCGTAAATAAATGCATCGGCGTAAAACGAACGACAGGACAACACCCCGGCGGTATCATCGTCGTTCCGAGAGAAAACGAGGTGTATGATTTTACACCGGTACAGCACCCTGCGGATGATCCGAAGTCGGATATAGTAACGACACATTTTGCGTTTGAATATTTGCACGATACGATACTTAAACTCGATATTCTCGGACACGATGTGCCGACAAAGTATAAAAAATTAGAGGAATATACAAATACGAGCGTAATGGACGCACCGATGAACGACAGACGTGTGTATGACCTGCTGTTGTCCACCGAACCGCTCGGTATAAAGCCCGAGGAAATAAACAGCCCGGTGGGAACGTTCGGATTGCCCGAACTGGGTACGAAATTCGTTCGTCAAATGCTCGTCGATACAAAACCGAAAAACTTTTCGGATCTGCTTCAGGTGTCGGGACTGTCGCACGGCACGGACGTTTGGCTCGGAAATGCACAAAACCTTATTAAGGACGGCGTTTGCACGATATCCGAGGTCATCGGAACGCGAGATAATATTATGGTGTACTTGTTGCATAAGGGACTTGAGCCGAAAATGGCATTCACCATAATGGAATATGTCAGAAAGGGAAATAAACCGCCTAAAAACCTGAAAGAAGAACATTTTGCTGCAATGCGTGAGCATGGCGTGCCGGAATGGTATATCGAATCGTGCCTCAAAATAAAATATATGTTCCCGAAAGCTCATGCGGCGGCGTATATAATTTCGGCGATCCGCCTCGGGTGGTATAAAATATATTATCCCATGGAGTTTTATGCGGCGTATTTTACGGCCGCCCCCGACGGACTTGACGCAACGGTGGTACTTAAAGGAAAAAAAGCACTGCGTGACCTGATAGAGGAAATAGAGAAAAAACCCGATTCAAGTCAAAAGGACGAGGAACAGCATACGGCATCACAGCTTGCACTTGAAGCATTGTGCAGAGGTGTGGAATTCTTGCCCGTTGATCTGAAAAAATCGGACGCACACGCATTTTTGCCCGAAAACGGCAAGATCAGGCTCCCGTTTTCCTCGTTGCCGAACCTCGGCGAAACGGCGGCGGAAAATATCGCAAACGCTTGCAAAAAAAACGAAATATACTCGGTGGAGGAACTGGTACGCTTCGCAAAGTTATCAAAAACGGTGGTCGAGATCCTGCGACAAAACGGCGTGTTGGATTCGCTCTCGGAAACAAATCAATTGTCTATGTTTTGAGAAATATCGGCGGGATATTATGAATGTAAAGGAACAAAATCAAAAATTTATTACCCTGATGTCATATTATCTCAATTTTGCCGCCGATTTTATAACGCCGGAATTGATAGATGATATCACCTCCGGCGAGAAAACGGTTAAGCAACAAGCTTACGGACTGTTGCTTGCGTCGGCGTGCGGACTTGATACGGCAAATAACCCGGAGGATAAAGCGTTTTATCGCAAATATTTTGTACCGTCGATAAAAATGCTCGATGTATCTGCGTTTTGTGCCGATCCGTATTATCGCAATATCAAACCTCCGCAAGCCGAGTGCGGCGATTGGAAGCTCGAATACATGAAATATAAGCCGTATGAGCTTTTCCCGTGCGGTGATTTCGAATATTTGAGTGACGGGACTGTTTACCCGCAACTCGGATTTTTCGATCGGGAATTCGAATATCTCGCCGTTGCGGAAAAAGGCATCGAGTGGATGACACTTACACCGAACGAGATCACAACGATGAAAGAACCTGTAGCAAAAGCAACGGGTAACGTGCTGACTTTCGGTCTGGGGTGCGGATATTTCGCATATTCGGCGTCGTTGAAGGAAAACGTGAAAAGCGTAACAGTGGTGGAAAAAAACGGTTCGGCTATCAGGCTTTTCGAAAAAACGCTGTTGCCGTGTATGAAAACAGCCGAAAAAATACATATCGTCGAATGCGATGCGTTCGAATATGCCGATAAGGTGATGAAAAACGGCAACTTCGATTTCGTGTTTACCGATCTGTGGCATGATCCGTCGGACGGAGTCGAAATGTATAAAAAAATGAAACGGTACGAGAATAATTGCCCGAAGGCGGAATTTTCGTATTGGATAGAAAAAACTATGAGGTATTACCTATGAAAGAATTGTACGAACAAATATTCAGAAGAAGATCGTTCAGAGATGTAAAGGGATTTCATATGTCGGTCGATGAAATGAACGGGATCGCGAAAAAAATAAAAGAATTGCACCCGCTGGACGACAGTATCAAAACAATGCTGAAGATTATGCCGGCAGAGCTGACAACGGCACATCGCGGAGAGATCTGCGTTGAGCTTTACAGCGAGAAAAAGGACGGATATCTGCTCAATGCCGGATATATGTTGCAACAACTCGAATTGTATCTTTGCTCGAAAAATATCGGCTCGTGCTGGATGGGAATGGCACGTCCCGACAGCGATACGTGTCATGGACTCGATTACGTTATCATGCTCGCCTGCTCGAAAATCACTACCGAAACTTTCAGAGGCTCAAGCGACGATTTCGATAGAAAAAGTATAAACGAAATATGTGAGGGTAACGTAGATACCGAACTCGCCGAAGCGGTCAGACTTGCACCGAGTGCGTGTAATACGCAGTGTTGGCACATTAAAGGCGAGGGTAACAAGCTCTCGTTTTACCGAAACAGCCGCATAAAATCCATTATTCCTCCCGAAAAGCTCGAATTTTTCAATACGATAGATATGGGCATTGCCCTGTGTCATGCCGAGATCGCATTGGAGAAAAAGGAAATTGATTTTAAAAGAACTCTTTTTTCGCCGATCGATAACGACGGCAGAGTGAAAGTTGCGGAATATCTTTTGCGAAACTAAAAAATATATAAAAATCAAAATATTTATTCACGTACTACTTGACAAATTTACTTTTATGTGCTAGAATGTTCATAACAGGTTGAAAAACCAAAAAATGTGGAGGTACATCTCATGAAAAAATTCATCGCTCTCGTAACAGTTGCTGTTATGATGCTCTCGCTCGTTTCGGTTGTTTCCGCAGCCGATGTGACGATCGATATCGCCGCTTGCGGAGGTACAAAGGATTTTGCACCTCACGGTTATGCGGATACGGCTGCTAAGATCTATGATTACGGCGTATCTTTGGACATCGGTACACATGACCTTTCCAAATATTCCGCAATCAAGGTTACATATGCAACCGCCGACGTTTACGTTGCTCAGAAAGACGGTATGCCTATTCCCGCATTTATCGCAGCTACCGAAGGCGAAGTTGAAGGCGGCGTAGGTCAGGCTGATTCCGGTATTAAGAATGAAGACAAAATAATCGGAAAAGCCAACTGCACAGACGCAACAGTTACAAATGAAAACGGTGCAAACTGGGATAAGTACGAGAGAAGTGCTATTATCGACATCTCCGCTTCCAATTACAACGGTGATGTTCGCATTTATCACTACAACTCGACCGGTAACCAGATACTCGTTGTAGGCGTTGAGCTTCTCGAAAATGCAATCGGTGACGGTGCAGGTTCTACCGACGATAAAAACCCCGCTACTTCGGATCTCGCAGTTGTTGCAATATCCGTAGTTGCAGCGTTCGCATTCGCCGGCGTAGTTGTTTGCAAAAAAGCAAGAGTTTAATTTCGAATCAACAAATTGTTGTATATGAAAAGACGTGCCGTTAGGCACGTCTTTTCATATACTGACGCAGCAAGCTCCCTTGTTGATAAAAAATAAAAAAAATCGCAAAAACCCCTTGACAAATCGCAAAAAATGTGATATACTCTCTTTCGTTGAGTAAAACGCTGGTGTGGCTCAATGGCAGAGCAGCTGATTTGTAATCAGCAGGTTGATGGTTCGACTCCGTTCACCAGCTCCATAGGGGGGAATTCCCGAGCGGCCAAAGGGGGCAGACTGTAAATCTGTTGTGCATTCACTTCGGTGGTCCGAATCCACCTTCCCCCACCAGAAAACGACAGGTTGATGCCTGTCGTTTTTTACTTAGTTCAGCCTTTTTCGGTCAATGAAAGAACCGACGCTTTGTACCTTCGTGCGGAGCAAGGCAATATTAAAAGAAAGCGAGTTATTATGAATTATTTTGAACAGGCAAGAGCTGTAATAACGGAAGTAGTGGAAAAAACCGGCTTAAAGCCCGGTATGATATTGGTTGTCGGTTGTTCGACAAGCGAGATCGTAGGCAAGAAAATAGGTACGGATTCTTCACCGGATACCGCAAAACAGGTGTTCGACGGAATTTATTCCGTGCTTAAAGAAAAGGGAATATTTCTTGCCGCTCAATGCTGTGAGCATTTAAATCGTGCGATAGTAACGGAAAAACGTGCCGTTCCGAATTGCGAATACGTAAATGTGATTCCGCAGCCTAAGGCGGGCGGCAGTTTCGCTACGGCGGCGTATGCTTCATTTGATGAGCCTGTCGTGACGGAAGAAATTCGTGCGGATGCCGGGATCGATATCGGTTTTACACTTATCGGAATGCATTTGAAAAAGGTCGCCGTTCCGGTGCGACTTGAAAACGATATGGTAGGCGAAGCTAAGGTCATTTGTGCGAGAGTACGTCCGAAATTTATCGGAGGCGTTCGTGCCGTGTACAACGAAAAACTCCTTTGAATTTACGGGCGGCTTTTAGTCGGGGATTTTGTGCAATTTGTACAAAATCCCCGATGCGTTTTTGTGCAGACCGACGATTTTCGGATCTGCATTGTTGCTTACAACAAGTTCGCACATAAGATGTGTTGAGTGTTACGTTTATTTAACCGTCAATTCACCGTCGATCACATCAATTGTCAATGTTTGATTCGCCGTTACCGAACGGGAAAGTATTTTTCTTGCGATCAGTGTTTCGACGTTGGCTTGCAGATATCTCTTAAGCGGTCTTGCACCGAAAAGCGGATCAAAGCCGTTTTCGGCAATATGCCCGATTGCTTTTTCGGTAAATTCAAGCTTTAGCGATTTTTCTTCAAGTCTTTCACAAAGCCCACGTGTAAGAAGTCGAATGATATCTCCTACATTTTCACGTGATAACGGCTTGTAGAACACCGTTTCGTCGAGCCTGTTCAAAAATTCGGGTCTGAAAGTGCTGTGCAGAAGCGAATTTACATTTTCACGTGCGGAAGTGGATATTTCTCCGTTTTCGTCTATTCCGTCGAGGATATATTGACTTCCCAAATTCGAGGTCAGTATGATTATGGTATTTTTGAAATCTACCGTGCGTCCCTGCGAATCCGTGATCCTGCCGTCGTCGAGTATTTGCAAAAGAATGTTGAATACATCGGGGTGTGCCTTTTCTATTTCGTCGAAAAGAACGACGGAATAAGGCTTGCGTCGCACCGCTTCCGTCAGTTGACAGCCCTCGTCG
>CAZCJU010000041.1:0-16400 GCA_964498965.1 uncultured Lachnospiraceae bacterium | reverse complement strand
AATAATTCTCGCCGCAACGAACCGCCCCGAATCGCTCGATCCCGCATTGACACGTCCGGGTCGTTTTGACAGGCGTGTTCCCGTTGAATTGCCCGACCTGCTCGGCAGAGAAGAAATTCTGAAGGTTCATGCAAAAAAGATCAAGACCGTACCCGAGATCGACTACAATCACATAGCGAAAATGGCATCGGGAGCATCGGGAGCGGAGCTTGCGAACATTGTAAACGAGGCGGCACTTCGTGCGGTAAGGGACGGCAGGAATGCGGTAAATCAAGCGGATCTGGAAGAAAGTATAGAGGTCGTGATCGCCGGTTATCAGAAAAAGAATGCGATCTTGACCGAAAAAGAAAAGCTCACCGTCGCATATCACGAAATCGGTCATGCACTTGTCGCAGCTTGTCAGACAAATTCCGCACCCGTACAGAAAATAACTATCGTTCCCCGTACCTCCGGTGCATTGGGCTACACGATGCAAGTCGACGAAGGAAACAAGTATCTCATGACCAAGGAGGAGCTTGAGAACAGAATCGCCACACTGACAGCGGGACGTGCCGCCGAAAAGCTTATCTTCGGCACCGTAACGACAGGTGCGAGCAACGACATAGAGCAGGCTACAAAGCTTGCACGTGCGATGATTACCCGCTACGGCATGGACGACGGTATCGGCATGGTCGCACTCGAAGCCGTGACGAACCAGTACTTGGGAGGCGACGCTTCGCTTGCCTGCTCCCCGCAGACGCAGGCGTTGATCGACGAGCGTGTAGTCGAATTTGTCAAGCGACAATACGATAAAGCGGAAAGCATATTAAAGGACAACATAGACAAGCTGCATTCGCTTGCGAAATATCTGTACGAAAACGAAACGCTCACGGGCGAGCAATTCATGAGTATGTTTTGAACGGTAACGATCCGACCGACATAAGGCACTGTCGAAAAACGGCACTCGACAGTGCCTTTTTTATTCAAACCATCTCGAAAATCGTCATTTTCGCCTTGACACGAGATTAAAAATATGATATACTACAATGGTATGATAATGTCATAACGTGCCGATAACGTATTAAATAACCGCACGATTTACGGTGCTTTCAAATATACAACACTTTTTGAAAACGTGTTATCGGTAATTCAGTATGCCCGCAAAACGTTCTCGAACGGAGAAAACGATGTACAGACATTTTTTCAAAAGATTTTTCGATATATTACTTTCCATTCTGGCACTTCCCTTTGCCGCAGTTATAATTGCGGTCATCGCACCGATAATTTATTTTACGGACAGAGGTCCCGTATTCTACGTATCGGAACGAACCGGTCGATACGGAAAGCCTTTTAAAATATACAAGCTCAGGAGCATGTATATAAATTCGCCCGACATACGCCTTCCCGACGGTTCTACATACAATTCCGAAAACGATGCGAGGGTTACATCGATAGGACGATTTATACGCGAAACGAGCATAGACGAGCTGCCGCAGCTTATAAATGTTATTCAAGGCAGAATGAGTTTGATAGGTCCTCGTCCGGACACCGTCGATTGGCTTGACAGGTATCCCGAGGACGTAAGGGTGTTTTTAAATGTTCGGCCGGGAATAACAGGCTACAGTCAGGCATATTTCAGAAATAATGCGGACAGCACGGAAAAAATGTACAACGACGCATATTACGCCGAGAATTATTCGTTCATGCTCGACATCAAAATACTTTTCAAAACCGTTGCCGTCGTTATCAAGAGAGAAAACATATATTGTAACGACAACAGCGAAACGACACAGAAAAAAACCTCACGGATCGGAAAATAATTATGTATAAAAAGATCATGATACTCGGTGCAAGCATACTTCAGCTTCCCGCAATACAAAAAGCAAAGGAAATGGGGCTTGAGGTCGTTGCCGTCGATATGAACCCGAATGCCGTAGGTTTTTCGGAATCGGGCATCATCAGAGAAGTTATAAGCACGATCGATATCCCGTCCGTGCTGGAAGCCGCCGAAAGGCACGGGATCGACGGAGTTATGACGCTTGCCAGTGATATGCCGGTCAAGACCGTTGCCGCAGTGGCAAAAGCATTCGGGCTTTGCGGGATAACCGAGGACACGGCATTACGTGCCACAAACAAGGCGTATATGAGAAATGCTTTGGCGAAGCACGGTGTTGCCGTGCCGAAATTTTACAAGGTATCCGACAAAATTCAATACGCCGAAGCGGTAAAGAATTTCAAGAGTTCGTTTATTGTTAAGCCGGTAGACAACTCCGGAAGTCGAGGCATAATTAAAATAGATCCCGACGCTTCCGAGAAATATATTCTTTCCGCATATGATTACAGCAAGGCTTCTTCACGCAGCGGTGACATTTTAGTCGAAGAATACATGGACGGTCCGGAGGTAAGCGTGGAAACGATAAGCGTCGACGGGGTATGTCATATAATTCAAATAACGGACAAGCAAACGACGGGAAGTCCGCATTTTGTCGAAACGGGACACATTCAACCGTCGAGGCTGGACGACAAGACGAAATCCGATATCAGCGAGCTTGCAAAGGCGGCGAACTGTGCTATAGGTATAACCGACGGTCCTTCACACACGGAAATCATCGTTACGGGTGACGGTCCGAAAATCGTCGAATTGGGGGCTCGTTTGGGCGGCGACTGCATAGCGACGCATCTTGTGCCGCTTTCGACGGGTGTGGACATGGTGGAATGCTGTATAAGAATGGCACTGGGAGAAAAGCCCGATATTACGGCGAAATATCACAAAGGTGCGGCAATCGGGTATTTCAAGCAACGTGCCGGCATAGTTCGGAGCATATCGTGTGTAGAGCTTGCAAGGAGCATCGAGGGCATACAGCAAGTCAGCATAGTACACGGCGTAGGCGAGCGGATAACAGAGATAACGGACAGCGGATCGAGAATGGGTTTTGTCATAGCACAGGGCAAAGACGCATTCGATGCCGAAAAAATATGCAGCACAGCACTTTCAGAGATCAAGACGGAGATTGATCGTGAGTAAAACCGTTATGAACGAAGAAAAGAAACGAAGAGTTTTACTGGTCAACGCTTCGGTATATCTACCCGGTGAAGGCGGTTACAAACGAACTATGTATATGTTTGATCTTTTGAGATCGAACGGTTATCCCGTAACACTTGTCACGAGCGACTTCAATCATTACGCAAAGAAACCGCGTTGCGTCGGAAAATTCTATGCCGAACATCCCGAGTATAAAGATATAGTCTTGCTTCATATGCCGAAATACAAAAAAAACGTTTCGCCGAAGCGGTATTTTTCGGAGAAATACTGGTCGCACGAATTCAAAAAATGGTTTAAAGTCAACGCATGTAATTTCGATGTCGTTTTATTTTCGGACACGGATTACAATTTGCCCGTCGATTCGATATGTGACAAGCACGGCATAAAAAAGATAGTGGATATCCGAGATCTGCGTCCCGAGGTATTTAAGCTGGTAGTAAAAAACGAGCTGTTATACAAGCTTTTGTTTTTTCCCATGAAACTCAAAGTCAACAAAGCGTATGCCTGTGCGGACGAGCTGATTGCGGTATCGCGCGAATATCTCGACAGGGGCTTAACGGCAAACACCAAGTCGAAGAATCCTACGGTCATTTACATCGGTTCGACGCTTGACAGATATTTTGACGGCGTTAAGAATTATGCGTCGGAGTTTTCCAAAGACAAAAACGAGATATGGGTCACCTATGTCGGAACGCTCGGTGAAAGCTATGATCTTTTCACCCTGCTCGACACAGCCAAACGTGTCGAGCAGCTGTACGGCAATCGAGTACGTTTCAAGCTTCTCGGACAAGGACCGCTTTACGACGCACTTATCGACTACCGCAACAAGAACAACATTACGAACACGGAGCTACTCGGTTTTCTCCCGTATGAGAAAATGGCGGCTTTTCTGAGCTTATCCGACATAACGGTAAACGCCATAAAGAAAAACGCCTCGCAGAGCATCATAAACAAGGTAGCCGATTATCTCGCCGCCGGAATACCGATGCTCAACGGCTGTGCTTGCCGTGAACAGCGGGACATGGTAAACCAATATGAAATAGGCTTGAATTACGAGGCCGAGGACATCGAAAGTATGTTTGAGGCGTTATGTCGACTTATCAATTCTCCATCGCTTCGCAAGCGATTCGGTAATAACGCCAAATCACTCGCACTTGAAAAATTCGACCGGAGAACGACGTATCCGCAGATTCTCAAGCTTATCGACGAGATATAGCATAGCGGTATTTAGGGGGTCATCGATATGCTGAACAAGGTCTGTGTTATAGGTCACATAGGTATTGGCAAGGAATTATACAACGGACAGACGATAAAAACAAAGACCGTTATCCGAGAGTTACGAAATGCTTTCGGTGACGAATGCGTTTCGATCGTCGATACGCACGGCGGGTCCAAGGCGTTATTCAAATGTTTTTTCAAGGTGATATCCGCTTTGCGGCACAATGAAAACGTGATTATGATGCCGGCACACAACGGAGTCAGATTTTTCGCACCGACGCTCGTATTTCTGAATTTGTTCTTTCACAGAGGACTTCATTATTCCGTAATCGGCTCATGGCTTGCCGATATGCTTACCTCAAACAAGCCGCTTGCGTTTTTTCTTAAAAAATTTGACTGTATATATGTTGAAACTACAAAAATGAAGAACGAGCTTGAAGATATGGGCTTTGACAATGTATTTATTTCGACAAACTGCAAATTTCTTCCCAAACTTAGCCCGGAGGATTTAAAATATGAAACGGAAGAGCCGTTTCATCTATGCACGTTTTCGAGGATCAATCAAGGTAAAGGCATAGACGATGCGGCAAAGGCGGTCACGGACATAAACAGACAGTTCGGCAGAACGGTATATCTGCTCGACGTTTACGGTGAAACCGAAGGCGGTTACGAGGAACGGTTCGCATCGTTGCTTGCCGACTGCGGCGACTGTGTGCGGTACTGCGGCACGATCGATCCGTCAAAAAGCGTTGACATCATAAAAAACTATTTTGCTCTGCTTTTTCCCACGAGATATCCCACCGAGGGCGTTCCGGGTACGGTGATAGACGCTTATTTTGCGGGCGTACCCGTGATTTGTTCAAAGTGGGAGAGTTATGCGGACACGGTAGATGACGGGATAACCGGCTTATGTTTCGAATTCGGAGATACGGAAGATCTGAAAAGAAAGCTTATCCTTGCCGCGGAGGATACGGAAGCATTCAACACCATGAAGCGTAATTGTTTGGAAAAGAGCAAAAGCCACATTCCGAAAGCGGCTATGAATGTTATTATCGAAAACATACGGCGGATACATCGGCACCGATGCAGTATGTGATGTGTTTGCATATGCATTATGTTGATTTACGGTATTGCGGGAGCAGATAATGAAGATCGTACAGGTAATACCCGTATTTGATGTTGCGGGTGCCGAAATAATGTGCGAAAACTTAATATATGAATTGAACCGTACCGGTAATCGGGTCACGGCGGTAAGTCTGTACAGCAGAACGAGCGATATCACAAAAAGGCTCGAGCAAAGCGGGGTACACGTATACTATCTCGACAAGCGACCGGGCTTCGATCCCACGCTGTACAAAAAGCTTGCGAAAATTTTCACAGACGAGCGACCCGACGTGATACACACGCATCTTTACGCATCGAAATACGTATTTCCGGTTGCGGCAAAATTAAAATTGGGTGTCGTTCACACCATTCACAGCTTGGCACACAAGGACAACAGTCGTTCGGGGCGATTGATAAACAGATTTTATTTCAAGCACGGCAAAGTCACCGCCGTCGCACTCGGCAATTCGGTAAAGGAGTCGATGATACGTGAATACGGTTTAAGCGCCGAAGATATTCCGACGGTACACAACGGGATCGATCTTTCGAAATGCATACAAAAATCCGAATACGGTATCGAAGGAAGCTTCAAAATATTGCACATCGGGCGTTTTTCCGAAGCGAAAAATCATTACGGGCTTATACGTGCATTTGCCGAATTTCATTCAAGGCATACCGACAGCGAGCTAAAGCTGATAGGTGACGGGGAAACAAGGCGGGAAACGGAAAAATACGTTATCGAACACGGTTTATCATCGTGTGTCAGCTTTACGGGAGTTACAAACAATGTTTTTCCGTATCTTGCCGAATGCGACATATTTACGTTGCCGTCCCTGTACGAGGGAATACCCATGACACTTATTGAAGCGATGGGAACAGGCTTACCCATAGTGGCATCGGCGGTAGGCGATATATGCGATATGTTGGACAACACCTCCTCGTTACTCGTCGAGCCGAGGACAGACGAGATCGCAAACGCATTCGAGGCATACTATCTCGATGAAGGATTACGAAAGCTGCACGGCACGGAAGCATTAAGGCGTTCGGCGAAATTTTCCGTCGAAGAAATGGCAAGGAATTATACGGAATTGTATAAATGTAGGTATCGAAATGGTAAAAACAAACCTGAAATACAAACATAATCACAATCGCTCGATCGGTGCGTTCGAGTTTATAATTTCGCTTTTGCTGTTTTCGAACTATTTTTTCGCAAGCGACTATATTTCCCTGCTCTGTTCGATCGCAGTATGTGTTTCGATGTTCACCGTTTCCAGAAGCAAGGTCCTTCCGTTGGCAATTTATTATTCGTTTTTCGCATATTTATTTTGTTTTTCCGGATACGAGCTGTATATTTTCATTGCGATATCGTTCTTATTGCGTTCGGCACTCGGATCGCCGAAAAAGGTATTTTCTTTCGTGATAATATCGGGGGCCTACGTTGCCGTTCACATATTTTCGTCTTTAAATTCTTCGCTAAAATTGGGAGATTTCATTCCGTTTGCGGCGAATCTCGGATTATATGCCGCAGTGAGTATGTATCGACACAAATACAGAGAGGACATTTTGAACTCGTTTCTCGGCGGTTACTTTGTGTCAAGCATAATGGGCTTATTCAAGGGGCAGACAAGGCTCACGGAGCATCTCGAGGACGATTATCTGTCGCTGCGTGAATGGCACGACACCGTACGCTTTGCGGGACTTTCCTACGATGCGAATTTCTACTCGATACTTTCCGTTGTCGTATTATGTATGCTGATGTACGATTACAACACCTCTTTTTCAAAGAGACGCACTCAATTGTATTTGATATTTTTCACACTTGTGTTCGGAATAATAACATTTTCGAGATCGCTCATTATATGTTACGTTCTCATCTTCATGCTCTCTCTTTTGAGTCGAAACACGAACATCAGAAAAAAAACTCAGTGGGTATTTCTCTTTTTCTGTGTCATGCTCATGGTGTTCGGAGAGCAGGTCCTCAACTCGATAACACTGATAACCGATAGGTTTTCCGACATAACAACGACAAACATCATGTCATCGGGACGTTTGTATTTCTGGATCGGATATATGAAAAATATTTTCCGTTCTCTCAATACGCTTTTGATAGGCGCAGGTGTACACGGCAGGCTTTTATCAATGGTTGCCGCCCATAATATTTTCATAGAGCTGTTATACAAATTCGGAACGGTCGGATTGATCTTTGACCTTTTTTACGTGAATATGTGTGCGAAAGCCGTACCGAAAAGAAAAACGAAAAGTATTTTCGATTCATTTTGCGTCTTATTGATGTTTCTTCTGCTGTTTAATCTGAGTGCGTATACGTTTTACTCGCTTTGGGTGTGTATTTTTATCACGATCGTAATGGTAAAGGACGGGAAAGACGATGCTGTCGATAGTAATACCGATATATAACACGGAAAAGTATCTAACACGGTGCATTCTCTCGGTAACGCAGCAAACGCTTAAGGACATCGAGATCATATTGGTCAACGACGGTTCTACCGACGGCAGCGGTGATATTTGCGAGCGGCTTTCGGAAAAAGACGGTAGGATAAAGGTGCTTCACAAGAGCAACGGCGGACTGATGTCGGCGTGGAAGCACGGTGTTCGACACGCAACGGGAGAGTACATAGGCTTTGTCGATTCAGATGACAAGATCGACTGCGATATGTTCGAAAAAATGCTTTTTCATGCGATCGACAGCGGTGCAGAGCTTGTATGTGCCGGTCTCGTCAAAGAATACGATGACGAGCCGAGCGTTCGGGAAGCCATTCATTTAAAAGGTGGTTATTACGGCAAGACAGAGATAGCGAATGAAATTTTTCCCCGTTTGCTTGCTTCTTCCGAAATCAAAGAAAGGCTGATATCTTCAAGCCGAGTAACAAAGCTGTTCAAGCGTGACATTTTGTTGTCCGTTTTAGACGACTGCGATGACGGGATAACGATAGGTGAGGATTTGCTCACCGCATTTGCGTATCTTCGAAAGATCGACGGATTATACATAGCGGACGACTTTTTTCCTTACCATTACATGATAACATCTCAATCGATGATACGTTCTTTTTCTGAGGAAAAATACGATAGGATAGCATTACTGCTTTCGGCAATGCTACGTGTCAACGAAAAATACGGTAATTACGATTTTGCCGTTCAAATATACACGGACTACGTGACGTTGTATTTACAAACTGCGGAGGCACAGGCTCTCGCTTCAGACCTTCGCACCGCCGCACATGGTATCGGATCATCGTTCCGATGCGATGTCACCCGTTGTGCAATACGGAATTGCAACGTATCGTTTCTGTCCTTCAAATACAGGCTGTATCTGTTTTTTTTGAGGCACAATATGACATACGGATTCATTTTCGCACGAAGGCTCAAAAGCGAAGCAACACGCATTTTACACCGAATACCGATCATAGGATGATTTATGGCAAATTCCGATATAAGAATAAAAACGATTTCAGGCGTTATATGGAAATTTTCCGAGAGAGTCGGTGCACAGCTCGTTTCTCTTATCGTTTCCGTTATTCTCGCACGCCTGTTAAGTCCGTCCGATTACAGCGTTGTCAGCGTTGTAACGATATATTTTACATTTGCTAACGTCCTTATAACGGGTGGGCTGAACACCGCACTTATACAAAAAAAAGATCCCGATGCCGAGGACTATTCCACCGTACTTCACGTAAGCACGCTTCTTTCGGCGGTTATATACCTCATACTTTTTTTCACTGCTCCGTATATAGCACGGCTGTACCGTAACGATTCGCTCGTATTGATAATACGTGTCATGGGACTTTCGTTGCCGATAACGGCTGTAAAATCTATTTGGTGTGCGTACATTTCATCAAACCTGCTCTTTAAAAAATTCTTTTTCGCAACGCTCGGCGGCACCGTCGCATCCGCAATCGTCGGAATAACTCTCGCACTGAACGGTGCAGGTGCATGGGCATTGGTGGCACAACAAATGACGAACACGGTAACCGACACCGTCATACTGACAGTTTCGACACGCATTCGCATAATACCTCGCATTTCGTTAAAAAAATTCCGACGGCTGTTCGGCTATGGCTGGAAGGTGCTGTTATCTTCGGTCATAGGGACTATATACAGCGAACTTGTGCCGATGATAATCGGTATCAAGTACACCGACAACGATCTTTCTTTTTACACCAAAGGACGCAGTTTTCCCGTTCTGATCTCCACGACAACGACAAACACATTTTCGTCGGTGCTTTTTCCGTCGCTTTCGAAATATCAAAACGACAAGGAGCGTTTACTTGCATACACGAGGCGTTTCATACGTCTTTCGGCATTTGTCACGTTTCCGCTCATGCTCGGCTTATCCGCCGTATCCGACACGTTTATAAAGGTCGTTTTGACCGATAAATGGCTTTCCGCATCGCCGTACATCAAAATATTCGCCATTGCGTGTATGTTCGACGTAATACACGTCGGAAATTGCGAAACGGTCAAGGCGATGGGCAGAAGCGATATTTATCTCATCATGGAGTTAATCAAAAAATCGGGCTATTTTATCACCATAGCCGTATTTCTGTTTTTCACGAATACGCCACAGACCTTGGCTCTCGCCTTTCTCGTTTGCTCTCTTATAGCAATCATCGTAAATTCCGTTCCCAACCGAAGGCTTATAAATTACACGGTGAAAAATCAGCTTTATGACCTTTTGCCGAGCTTGCTTTGTGCGGCGGTGATGTATTTATGCGTTATTGCGGTCGGCAAACTCGAATTGAACGATATGCTGTCTTTGATTTTACAAATTGCCGTCGGCGGCACAGTGTATGTGTTGTTAAATCTTTTAATTCGCAATGAGAGCATGATCTACATAATTAATTTGTTTTCGAAGAGAGTCAAGCATGAAAATCATTAAAGAAATCAAAAGAGTACTGCTTTCGGCGGCGAGGCGATCCGTATTTTTTGGGGGTTGCCTTATGCCGATAAAAACGAATCGGATATTGATCTCCTCCTTCAACGGAAGAGGCTACGGCGACAATATCAAATACATAACGGATTGTCTGCTGAAAAAAAACGACGATATCGAGCTTATATGGCTTGTGAAAGACGAAAAAGAGTGTTTGTCAATCCCTAAAAGCATAAAAACTTGCAATATAGAATCTTTTAAAGCACGATATTATACCGCAACGGCGGGAATTTGGCTTGACAATTGCAGAAAGCCCGTATATTATAAACGAAAAAATCAATTTTATCTTCAGCTTTGGCATGGCGGAGGCGCTCAAAAAAGATGCGAGCTTGACGTTAAGGATAAACTCGGTACGAAATATGTAAAAACGGCTGTCAAAGACTCGGAACGTATCGACCTTATGCTATCGGAGAGTACTTTTTTGACCGAGCTGTATCACCGTTCCTTTTGGTACGACGGCCCGGTGTACGAATGCGGTTATCCGAGGTATGACATCATAATGAATCACGACAACACATTGGAAGCAAAGGTATACGAATATTTCGGCATTTCATCGAAAAAAAAGCTTTTGTTATACGCACCGACGTTTCGGGCGGATCATTCCTTTAAAGCATACGATATAGATTTTGAACGTCTGCAAAAATGCCTGAATGAAAAATTCGGTTTCGATTATGTTATTCTCGTTCACTTGCACCCGAACATCGCAAATAAAAGCAACAAAATCAAATACGTGCCGGCAAGCGTGATAAACGCAACGTTTTATCCCGATATGCAGGAGCTTATCGCCGTATCAGATGTTCTTATCGGGGATTATTCGTCCGTGAATTACGATTTTTGCTTAAAACGTCGTCCCGTGTTCAGATACGTTTCCGACCTCGACGAATACAAGGGCGACAGAGATTTTTATTTTCCTTTTGAAGAATATCCGTTTCCATATGCCCGAAGCAACGATGAGCTTGAGGAATTGATACTGAATTTCGACGAGGAAAAATACGTAAACAGGCTTAATGCATATTTCGACAGGATCGGAGCGGTGCTTGAATGCGGTGCGGCGGAGAAAATTGCGGAGTTGATACTCGTTTATATACATTCGAAAAACAAGCGTGAATTTTTCCGGGATAACGAAAACAAATTCATTTATAAACACAAATGATCGGAGGCAATTATGAACATCGCTGTTTTGACTGCGGGCGGTATAGGCACACGTGCGAATCAGGATCTGCCCAAGCAATTCATCTGTGTAAATAACAAGCCTATAATTATTTACACACTGGAAGCGTTTCAAGCTCACCCGAGCATCGACGAAATATATGTTTCATGTTTAAGCGGTTGGGAAACGGCATTGGCGGCATATGCAAACCAATTCAACATTACAAAGCTGAAAAGAATAGCTCCCGGTGGAGCGACGGGACAGGAATCGATATACAATTCGCTCAAAGCGATCGCCGAGGATCATAGCAGCGACGATATCGTCATCGTAATTCACGACGGCAACCGACCGTTGGTATCACGGGAGATAATCACGGACAACTTAGCCAAGCAAAAGCTACACGGTTCTTCAATTACGGTGATACCGACCGCAGAGGTGGTATTTGTTTCAAAAGACGGACTCACCTCCGACAAAGATCTGGAAAGATCGGAGCTTTGGCGAACTCAAACGCCGTTGTCGTATAAATTCGACGAGCTTTTGACGGTATACTGTCGTGCCGAAGCGGAAGGAATAACGAACACTTCCGCTTGCTCGCTTATGCGAAGATACGGTCACACCGCCTATTTTTCCAAAGGATCGGAAAAAAACATAAAGATCACAACATCGGAGGATTTTGAAATTTTCAAGGCACTTCTCTCTGCAAAAAACGATTTGTGGATGAAATAATATGCTGTGTTAAGTTTCGATTTTTCTTATCGGTTACCCGCGTCAGCCGACGTGCGATCGAAGTACTATTTCTCGGAAAAAGGTTGTTTAATCTGACAGACGCTTGTCGAAAGATATACACGTAAACAAATCGTTCGCAAACGATGATTTTTTTCGTGAGCCGAAAAAAATTTACAACAACTCTTGACATTTTTGCTCCGTTATGTTATAATACAAAAAATTAAATGCCCGTACTTTTCGTGCGTTCGATTTAGGCAATGAAAGGAACTTTATGGACGAAAAAATCAATAAAGAATCGGAAACAGCCGAGATAGATTTAAAACGACTCGTTATGGCAGTCGTACGCAGGCTTTGGATAGTTATACTTGCGTCTGTTATGAGTGCCTCCGCTGTTTTGGTCTTTACCTATTACATGATAACGCCTCAGTACAATGCATCTGCGATGTTCTATGTAAACAACAGCACCGTTTCTCTCGGGCAGACTGCGGTAAGTATAACCTCGGGCGACCTTACCGCCGCCAAAAGCCTTGTCGATTCTTATATAGTAATATTAAAAACACGTTCTTCCCTGCTTGATGTGATCGATTACGCCGGTGTAAGCTATACTTACTCCGAGGTCAAAGGGATGATATCCGCCGCCGCTGTGAATTCGACGGAAATATTTGAGGTCGTGGTCACTTGCCCCGATCCCGCAGATGCCGAAAAGATTGCAAACGCCATAGCTCATATTCTTCCGAGCAAGATTTCGGATATAATCGAAGGAACGAGTGCGAAGGTTGTCGAAAAAGCGATAGTTCCTTCATCTCCCTCCTCGCCGAGTTATATTAAGAACGCTCTCTCCGGTTTTGTTGTCGGCTTACTCGTAAGTATATGTATTATCGTACTTAAGGAAATTTTCGATGTCACCATTCGCAACGACGACGACATCGCTCAGGTTTGCTCCGTTCCGATACTCGCTTCGGTTCCCGATATGTATATCGAAAGCAGAGGCAAGTACTATTATTCCGGTTATTCAAAACAGCAAAAGAAGAAAAAAGCGACGAAATCTTCGCCCATCAAAGCGGAATCGAATTTTGTCGGTAAGAACCTCAGCTTTGCGGCTGCCGAAGCGAACAAGATGTTAAGAACAAAGCTTCTGTTTTCCTTTGCCGATGACAACTCATGTCACGTTTTGGGTGTATCTTCCGCGATGGTAAACGAGGGAAAGAGCTTGTCGAGTGTAAACCTCGCATATTCTTTGGCACAGCTGAGCAAAAAGGTTTTGCTCATAGATTGTGACCTCAGGCGTCCTTCGGTCCACAAAAAGCTCAAATTCAAAAAAGGTGTCGGATTCACCGAATACCTTACCGGTCAGGTAGAACTTGGTTCGGTGATCCAAACTTGTGTTGACGGCGATGCATCTCTTGCGTTCGATGTAATTCCCTGCGGCGAAACTCCTCCCAACCCGATGGAGCTTCTCAGTTCGGAAAAGATGAAAAACGTGATATCGTCGCTCCGTGCTTCATATGATTACATTGTAGTCGATCTTCCGCCTATCGGCGAGGTCAGCGATGCGTTGGCACTTGCAAAGCTCGTCGACGGTATGCTACTCGTTGTCAGACAGAATTACTGTACACGCACCGCACTTTCTCAAGCAGTTAAGCAGTTTGAGTTTGTGGATTCCAAAATTCTGGGTATCATTTTCAACTGCACCTCGGAAAAGGAATATCGCTACAAGTACGGTCGTAAATACGGCAAGTATTCAAAATATAAGAAATATGCTTCAGCATATGAAAATGCCGACAGATGATCCGCAAAGCGGAGAATTAGAAAACAATTCAACAAAATATATAAGGAGAAATATTATGAAGAAATTTTTTGCAAGTATCACGGTTTTAATGCTTATCTTCTCTTGCTCGATCAGCTTGTTTGCCGCAGGCAACAACTTCGTACCGAGCATTTCCGAGAAGCCGGCTCCCGAGATCGTCGAATTTGACGAGGACGGAACAAAATACGTCGGAAAGATCGTTGACAGCAACGGCAGCACGATCAAGAAGATTCCGGTAGGCTATATTCTCATTACACCGATTGCCGAGATCGATGCAAGCACCGAGCTTTCCGATGAGATCAAAAACGAGCTGAAAACAGCTTATGCAGCTCTCACCGCAGAAGGTGCCGATCTTTCGAAGATCTGTTCGGTTCTTAATTCTATCGTAGCCGAAAAGCTCGGCAGCGGTAAAAATGCGAACAATCTCGTTATAAGAGATTTCTTCGATGTTACCGTTATCGGTGACGAATATAAAGCTCTCCTTGCTACCGAAGGCAACAAGCTCGTCGTAGATCTGAAGGTATCCGTTGATGCCGGTGCGTTCGTTGCGACCACCGTTTACGTAAACGGCGAATGGAAGCTTGTCGATGCAGTAAACAACGGTGACAAGACAATTACGTGTTCATTCGATTCCGTTTGTCCCGTTGCACTCTTCGTCGAAGGCACGGGCGGTTCGGACAATCCGCCTCCCACAGGTATCGGTTACGAGAATTTCACTTGGATCATGCTTGCTATCGTGTCACTGGCGGCAATAGTCGTTCTCGTTAAGGTCATCGTATCGAAGCATAACAACAAAACCGTAGCTTAACCGAGATTTATGGATACAAACAAAAGATCCATAGCACAGAATGCAATATTTGCGTTTTTAATAATCGCATTTGTCGTACTGCTCATCGTATCAGTAATAAAGCTCGTAGGATCGATATCGGGCAATACAGATTCGGATGAGCAGTACAGTTCGAAGATCCTCACACGAAACGGTGTTGACTATTATCCTAAGCAGGATATAACAACATTGCTTATAATAGGCACCGACAGTTCCGGAGAAGTAAAAAAAAGTGAGTACTATTACAATGACGCACGTGCGGACTTTGTATTACTTGCCATATTCAACAACACCGATAAATCGTATTCATTGTTGAACATCAACCGCGATACAATGCTGAATATGCCTGTATTGGGTATAAACGGCAAAAATGCCGGTACATATTACGGACAATTAGCCGTTTCACACACATACGGAACGGGATTGAACGACAGTTGCGAGAACACAAAGAAAGCCGTATCCGACTACTTATACGGTGCATCGATAAATTATTACGTTTCTTTCAATATGTCGGCAATTTCAATCATCAACGATTCTGTCGGCGGTGTCAAAGTCAATGTAACCGAAGATTTTTCGGCTGTCGATCCGTCTATAACAATGGGCGAAATCATTTTGACCGGCGATCAGGCGTTTTCATATGTCAGAAGCCGTCACAATGTCGGAGATCAGTTAAATGTTTCTCGTATGCAGCGACAACAAAAATACTTGAACGGTTTTGCGGAAGCATATAAGAATACGTATTCCGGAAATGAAAGTAAACTTTTGTCTTTATACGACGAGGTATCTCCTTTCATGGTTACCGACTGTTCATCGACGATATTAAACGATCTTGCTTCACGATATTCGCAATATGAGTTTAAAGGAGTTATTTCTCCCGAGGGTACAAGCAAAGTCGGCGAAAAATATATGGAATTTTACGCCGATGAAGCGAAGCTCGATGAGCTTATCTTGAATTATCTTTATGACAAAAAATCTTAATTTCATTCAGTCGACAATATCTCACGTCGTTCAATGCGATAACAGATATTCGATTTTCGCATATATGTAAATGTTTCTCAAATCAAGTCATAACCACCGGTCACTTCGGGGCATATCAATAGGTTAACCCATATGACTTTCCAAGTTTTATGGGTTATTTCTTGTTGATACTTTTCGCAGATTCGCATAAAAGTATAATTATAATGAAAAAGATAAAATGGCTGTTGAAGCCATACTTAAAATACGGCAAGCTTTATTTGATCATTTCGGCATTATTTGCCGCAATTATTCTCCCGCTTGACTCTGTAATTCAAGTGTATTTCCCGCAAGCAGTGTTAAATTTGCTTTCTTCACATCAAGATTTTTCGGTTATCATTATTAACGCAATTGCTTTTGAGTGTGCTATTTTATTCATTACTCTGTTAGATGATCTTTTTAATAATGCATATAAAGAGTCTGTTGGCGTCAGAATACGTGCTAACATCAATTGCGAAATATACGAACAATGTTGCAAAACGAAATATTCTTATGTTGATGATCCGGATTACTATGATAAATTTTCATGGGCGATCAAAGAATATGCCAACAAGAGTGCCGAGGCGGTCGAGTTCTTGGTGTCTACTT
>CAZCJU010000040.1:0-16711 GCA_964498965.1 uncultured Lachnospiraceae bacterium | reverse complement strand
CCGCTGCTCTTTTGCAGCAAGGCACCCTGTCCACCGACGATATCGCCGCCACCGTGGGCTATTCCTCCCCCTGCAGTTTCTACCGGGCCTTTTCCAAATACTATGGGTGTACCCCGGGCACATACGGCAGCCCCAAAAGCTCCTCACCCGTTCAAAAAGCGTAATGTCATGCAGAGCAATACGCAGCTTGAATACTGTGCCGGGGTAAGTGCATTGCTGAACTACTATAACCTAAAGGATAAGATAGCCGATAAAGGGGTGTTCGAACGACTCGGAGCAAGACTGCTTTTGCCGTCGGCAAGGATCGCCGAAAAAAAAGTGAAAGGTCTGGAAGACGTTGAGGAAGTCATAAAAAGCAAGCTGGGAGAGCTTGCCGGACTTGAAAAAGAAAATTGCCCGTCGCCCGACAGAACGGCTCAGGCTTTCGGCGAGCTTACGGCGTATATCCTGTCCAGAGGACTTGATGACAAAAAAGAGATCGCAAATGTGGCGGGTATGTATATAGGCAGATATATTTATCTTGCCGATGCCTTCGACGATTACGACAGCGATGTGAAAAAGGGCAATTATAACCCGTTTGCCGCTTGCGGAACAAATCCGAGAGAATGTGCGGAACAAATAGAGCATGATCTGTTGCTTCAATCGCACGGTGCTTATCAGGCGGCATTGCTTGCGGGTACGGACAGCGGAATATGCGATATTTTGGAAAACGTCGCACGGTACGGAATGGTAGACGTGATACGAAAGCTGAAAGAAAAATATAAAGCTTAACGTTGCCGCCGACGCTTTGGCAAATACGAAATTTTAAATTTGGAGATATATATGACCGATCCCTATAAGGTTTTGGGCGTAAGTCCGTCATCGAGCGATGACGAGATCAAAAAAGCATACAGAAAGCTTGCGAAAAAATATCACCCCGATAATTTTTCCGACAGTCCGCTTCGGGAGCAGGCAGAGGAAAAAATGAAGGAGATCAACGAGGCGTATGACCGAATACAGAAAATGAGAAGCGGAAAGGAAAGCGATTCCGACCGTTATGCGAGCGATTACGGTTCGAGCTACGGCTCAAGCACGGGAATTTATTATAATGTGCGTGCGGCGATAAATCAGGGTAGGTATTCATATGCCGAAAGCCTGCTTGCCACAGTGGACGAAACGAAAAGAGGTGCCGAATGGTATTTTCTTCACGGCTGTCTGCTGTACAGAAGAGGTTGGTACTATGAGGCGGAAAACGAATTGCGGCGTGCTTGCGATATCGATCCGTCGAATACCGAATACAGAGCGGCTTACGAAAACATAAAGTTGCGAGCCGATAATACGAGAGGTGCGTATAACACTTCGAGAAACGCAAGTTCTTTCGGCTTGTGCGATATCTGTACCGCAATGATGTGTGCCGATTGCCTGTTCGGTTGTTGTTGCGGGAGGTGAGTGTGTGGATAAGGATTCGGTAAGACGACTTGCCCTTTCATCGATGCTTGCGGCACTCGAAGTGGTCTTGCTTTATTTTTCGTCGCTTTTCGAAATGCTCGATTTGACGATAGCGGCGGCGACCGTGTTCGTGTCGATGTTCGCCGTGGCGGAGATAAAGGGAAGCTATCCCGTCGGAATTTATCTTACCGTTTCGGTGCTTGCGTTACTGCTTTTGCCGAAAAAATTTTCGGCGGCTGTTTATACCATGTTTTTGGGTTGGTATCCGATGCTGAAATCGTTTGCGGAAAGACATATGAATAAGCTTTTTTCGATGCTTGTCAAGCTGGTATGCTTCAATTTGTCGTTTACCGCGATATTGGCGGTGTGCAAATTCATACTCGGACTTGAAGATCTCGGCGGTCTTGACCCGAAAAAAGGCTATACCGTTTTGTATTTCATGGGAAACGTAACGTTTTTGCTTTTTGATATCGTATTGACGTGGGTCAATACGCTTTATATACTTCGTCTTCGCAAAAGAATGCGTATAGACAAGCTGTTTAAATGACAGATTGTAAAACGTAACAAGGCGGTCGGACTTAAACCGCTTGAAGGATCGGAGGAATGCTGTATGGCACAGCAAATGAATATAGATATAAGAAAATTGTCAGGAGTGGGCGATTCGAGAGCGGCAGAACTTGCAAGGCTCGGAATTACCGATTTGGACAGCCTGCTTCATCATTATCCCCGTGCATATGAATACAGAGGAAATGTTAAAACGCTTATTGCGGGGCAAGACGGCGAAAAGGCGTCGTTCGTTCTGACCGTCGCAACACAGGGAATAAGCACCCGATTGAAAAACAATATGACGGTGACGAAATTTACCGCATACGACGAAACGGCAAAATGCACGATCACCTTCTTTAACCAAGCTTATATAAGAGGAAGCTTGCGTGTCGGTGCCGTTTATCGTTGCTACGGTAAGCTTGTGAAGTTCGGCAGACAGTTCGAGCTTGTGAATCCCGCGTGCGAGCTTGTGAGAAATATCAAGGGCGAGGAAAACGAGCAACTGCTTTCGCTGTTTCCGGTTTATCCCGCAAGCAAGGCTCTGAGCAGTCCGCAAATGCTTAAGATAATAACAAAAGCATTCGATTATATGGAAAGCCTCGGCACCGAGGAATGCTTCGACGAAATTCTGCCTAAAGAG
Organism: uncultured Lachnospiraceae bacterium; assembly: GCA_964498965.1. Lineage (GTDB taxonomy): Bacteria > Bacillota > Clostridia > Oscillospirales > CAG-272 > CAZCJU01. Next base: position 14,097 of record CAZCJU010000040.1, on the reverse strand, counting down.
CTGATAGAAAAATACGGCTTTATGTCGAGGCTCGAAGCACTTAGATCAATACACTTGCCGAGCGATTTCAAAAAGCTCAACGAAGCAAAACGAAGATTGGCTTACGAGGAAATGTACCTCCTTGCTCAAAGAGCGACAAGCGGGCAGAAAAAAAACGAGGACGAAAAAGCTCCGTATATACCGAAGTGCGATATGAAGGAATTTGTCGCCGCATTGCCGTATGAGCTTACCTCCGCACAAAAAAGAACGATAAACGAAATATATTCCGATATGGTCGGCAAGGGAAAAACGCCTATGCGGAGAATGGTTTCCGGCGATGTCGGCTCCGGCAAGACCGCTTGTGCGGCGGCGGCAGCATATATCTGCATTAAGGGCGGCCATCAGGCAGCACTGATGGCACCCACCGAGATACTCGCACGTCAGCATTACGGTGATATAGCCAAATTGTTCGGACGGCTCGGAATAAAAACGGCATTGCTTACAGGCAGCAGCACCAAAGCCGAACGTAACAGCATATACAGAATGTTGCTCGACGGATCGGTTGATATGCTTATAGGAACACACGCACTTATAACCGACAGAGTGGCATTTGCTTCGCTCGGTCTTGTGATATGCGACGAGCAACACCGCTTCGGAGTTAATCAGCGACGTGCGTTGACGAAAAAGGGAGAGGGCGTGAATATGCTCGTTATGAGTGCAACGCCCATTCCACGCACGCTCGCTCTCGTCATGTTCGGCGATCTAAACGTATCCGTGCTTGACGAGCTTCCTCCGGGACGTAAAGAGGTAAGTACTTTTGTGGTGGACGAATCGTACAGAACGAGAATGTACGAGTTTATCCGTAAAGAAGTCGATGCAGGTCATCAGGCATATATCGTTTGCCCGTCCGTAGATGACCTCGAAGAGGACGAATTTCCGCTCGAAGCACTGAAAAACGAGCAAAGCGTGGATAAGTATCGAAGCGACAGAGAAAAACGTATGGCGGCGGTGTCCTACGCTCAGCGGCTGGGTCAGGAGGTATTTCCGAAATATCGTGTGGCGTATTTGCACGGAAAGATGAAAAGCTCCGAAAAAAATGCCGTCATGGAATCGTTTGAAAACGGCAGGACGGATATTCTCGTCGCAACAACGGTCGTCGAGGTCGGTGTCAATATCCCGAATGCCACGATAATGGTCATAGAAAATGCGGAATGCTTCGGACTTTCACAGCTTCATCAGCTGAGAGGACGTGTGGGCAGAGGTGCGGAACAATCGTACTGCATTCTCGTTTCCTCGTCGAAGGGCGACAGTGTTTCAAGACGACTGAACGTGATGAAGGAATGCAGCGACGGTTATAAGATAGCCGAGGCGGATCTGAAATTCAGAGGTCCGGGCGAATTCTTCAGGGAAAACAGCGAAAAAATCAGACAGCACGGAGATATAAAGACATCGTTCGGTTCGATGCTCGATGATGTGGAAATGCTCTATGCGGCTTTTTCCGATGCGAAAGCAAATTCGGAAAAAGTACTCGACGAGCGGCGAGGAGATGTGTGATGGAATATTTAAGTGAGCTTTCCGCATTGCTGAGCGACGGTTTTACGTATTTTTGCGACAATTACCTCGTGCGTGTCATCATATGCATTGCGGTGACGGCGGTATTTTATTTTTTGAAATGCCTGATTTCCCGCATTATCGCATCGCTTATCAAAAAACTGCTGAAAAGAGCGAAGGACTCGTCGAATAAGCGTGAACAGGCACTCGTGAAAGCGATAATTCCGACGGTGAATATACTCGTTATGACTGCCGGACTTGCGGTGTGTCTGCCGATACTTTCTCCTCCCGATGCACTGTATACCGTTATCGTAAAGGTAATACAAAGTCTGATATTGATCGCTTTGTTCTCGCTCGGCTACGGTTTTGCCGGCTACAGCAGATATCCTATCGAACGACGGCTCGACGAAAGCAAACATTACAGTAAGTTGACAGCCGATTTTACGGTCGGTCTGCTTAAGGTGACGGCAATATTGTTCGGCACACTTGCGGTGTTGGGACAGTGGGTCGATAATCTTTCCTCGCTCCTCGCCGGCGTAAGTATAGGCGGTGCGGCAATAGCTCTCGCCGCACAGGATACGGCATCAAATTTCTTCGGTGCGATAACGGTCATGTTCGATCACCCGTTTGATGCGGGAGATTATATAGAGATCGACGGAGAAGCGGGAAGTGTTGAGGTTATGGGCTTGCGTTCGACACGTCTGCGTCGCTCGGACAGAAGCGTGGTCATTGTGCCTAATGCGAAAATGGCAAGCGAAAATATCGTAAATTGGAGCAGAACGGATTCGCGACGTGTTGAGCTTACGTTCGGACTCGAATATTCGGAAACGCACAAAAAGCTCGACGAGTTTATGTGCGGAATAAAGGAATTGCTGACGAAAAACGACGGCGTGAAATCGGACAGCGTACTCGTCGTGTTCAACGGGTACGGTAAATACGCACTCGAGCTGTATGTAAAGTACCTTACACGAGCAAATGATTATAACGGTATGATGGAAACGAAAAATACGGTGAATATGCAGATACTTTGCCTTGCCGAAAAGCTCGGTATCGAATTTGCATACCCGTTAAAATACGAACGTGCGGAAAATAATAAGTAACGCTATGAAAAAGAAAACGGAGATATTGTGTTCGACGGGTACGCTCGTGGCTAAAATAAACGGCAGGGACAGCGGAATGATCACAAGATATTGTCCCGAAATAGAATGCGACGGCTTTGAATTTATGATGGTTCCCGAATTTTACGAAAAAGCCGAGAGCATAGCCGTAAGTATTAAAGCGTCGGGCTTGAATTTTAAAACGTATCATATCGAAAAAAATATAGGCTGGTATTTGTCCCGCCTCGATGACGGCGACTGCGAAAGAGCGTTCGATTACTTGAAGCTCGATTTGAAAATGGCGGATATGCTCGGACTCGACAGATGCGTGTTGCACCTGTGGGGCGGCGAACAGTCCGATACGCACGTGGAAAGAAATATTGAATTTTTACCTAAGATACTCGCACTCGCCGAGGAATACGGCAAAGAAATATTGGTGGAAAACGTTCCGTGTACGAAGCATACACCATACGAAAATATCAAAATGCTCGTCAAAAGCTTTCCGAATCAGGGAATTACGTTCGACAGCAGATTCGCTGCATATCATTCGCAGGAAAAACTGTTTTGCGACGATACGGAGCTGTGGAACAATATTCGCCATGTGCATATAAGCGATATCTCCGGGCAAAGCGTCAAGGAAAGAACACTTCGACCGATACTCCACCCGTATGAGGGCTGTTGCGATTTCGATACCATATGCGAAAGACTCAAAGAAAGCTATACCGGAACGATTACGGTCGAATCACCGATATTTTTGCCGAATTTCGGTGCCGATACGGATAAGCTGAACAGAACTGTAAAAGGATTAAATGAAAGATTAAATGGCTGATAAGAAAAAGATCGTGCAAAGCGACGGCGACGAGATCAAAATAACGCTCTCGGTGCTTTCCACAGTGCTGGCAGTGGTGATAGTGGCGGCGTGCTGTACGTCAAGCTCAAAAGGTGCCAACGAAGTGTTTTCGCCTCCTCTTGAAGCACCGACAGCACCCACTTCTCCGTCCGAATATACAAACGGAGAAAATATCGGATTTTTTTGGTCCGATACGGACAGCGGCAATACGACAAACGGCGAAGAAGCGGACAGAGAAACCGACGGCGGAGTAACGGCGGAGAACGACAAAACGACATTATACGAAACCGAAAAGAATAAAGATAACACAAACACGTCCGTCGCCAAAAAAGACCCGGAACGGGAGTACTACGACGAGGAAAGATTTATCGGCGGATATAAAAATAACGGTGTCAGTATCGAAATATCGAAGGTCGAAAACGGGGAGCTTAATTATTTCATATGCGATATAAAGGTTTCCGATCCGTCACAACTGAAAACGGCATTTGCCGGCGGCAGGATAAAGGGCAGACTTTTTACATCGAAAATAGCGTCGTCCGTGGGAGCGGCATTTGCCGTGAACGGAGATTTTTGCGGCTTCAGAACAGAGGGTATAATAATCCGCGACGGCGTTCTTTACAGGAATAAAAAAGCGGGCTGGGATCTGCTGTGCTTGGATAAAAACGGCGATCTCGTGACGTACGATAACGACAGCGTTGACGGAAACGACCTCGTGCGTGGCGGCGTGCTTCAGAGTTGGTGCTTCGGTCCGACACTTGTGAAAGACGGAAAAGCTTTGACAACCTTTAATACGCCGAATCTGAGCAAAACCGCAAAAGAGCCGAGGACCGCCATAGGTCAGGTGGGAAAGCTCCACTATATAATCCTCGTCGTGGATGCGGTGAGGACCTCGACAAAAACCGAGGGCGGTATGAGCTTCGCACAGCTTGCGAGCGAATTCGAACGATTGGGCTGTACTACGGCGTATAACCTCGACGGAGGAGGCTCGACAACTCTGTATTTTAACGGCAATGTGATAAACGATCCCTGCGTGAGCGGTGAAAGACAGGTAAGCGATATTATATATCTGAAATGAGGTGCGGATCATGTCTGCAAAAACAGAATTATCCAATATAGCCGTGCTGGTACCGGCGTATAAGCCCGAAAAAGAGCTTATGATACCGTTTCTGCATGAGCTGATACGTAAATTTTCGAGGATCGTTGTCGTTGACGACGGCGGCGGTACGGCGTTTGATGAGGTGTTCGATGCGTGCCGTGAAATGGGAGTTACCGTGCTTACGCATGAATTTAATATGGGCAAAGGTACGGCACTTAAAACCGGAATAGCGTATATACGTAACAGGTGCGAGGGAACGGAGGGTATCGTCACTGCGGATTGCGACGGCCAGCACTCGGTGGAGGATATAGTCCGTGTTGCCGAAAAGCTGTGTCAATACCCGAATAAGCTGATAATCGGCGGCAGAAGATTTGACGAAAACGTGCCGACACGCTCACAGCTCGGAAATTCTATGACACGAAATATGTACAAGCTTGCTACCGGAATTTCGATCTACGATACACAGACGGGCCTGCGTGCGTTCGGACGGAAACTTTTCGACAAAATGCTGACGTTAAACGGCTCACGATACGAATATGAAATGAACATGTTGCTCAAGCTTCGCGAATGGGGTGTCGAAGCGGAAGAAATCACCATAAAAACCATTTACATTGATGAAAATAAGGGAAGCCACTACAATACGGTCAAAGATTCGGCACGAATCGCCGTGCGAATATTCAAATATCTTGCGGCTTCGCTTATCTCGACAATTGCGGATTATACGGTCTATGTGCTTATAGTTACACTTACGGCACTCGGTGCGGGTCTTGCGTTCGGCTGTGCCAGAGTGGTAAGCTCCGTCGTTAATTACCTTTTGAATCGACATATCGTATTCAAGGGAAAAACCGAAAAGGGCAGTGCCGTTAAATATTTTGCTTTGGCGGCGATCGTTATGTTACTCGGTATGGGAGTGATCGCACTTGCCGAGAAATTTATACAAAGCAAGTTGCTGTTGACGCTCGTTAAATTGCTTTACGATGCCATAATGTATTTTGTGAATTACGTGATACAAAGGGATTTTGTGTTCAAAACAAAGAAAAACTGAGGAACATATATGTTTTCCTATAACGGAATTTACGTATCGCTTGCGGTGGTGGTGTGTATATATGTTACCTCCGTCGGAATACTGAGAAGACAAAAAATCAGATTGAGATATCTGTTTTATGTGTCCCCGATCGCCGTCTTGTGCGGACTTCTGCTTTCGAGATCGTTGTACGTCGTTTTCAATGACGATCTTTATGCGAGCCTGACCGAAAAATTCAAATTTACGGACGGCGGCTATATGCTGTACGGCGGAATATTCGGAGCCGCTATAGCCGTTATCGCATGGTGTACTCTCACAAAAAGAAAAAAACTGATTTTGCCTTTGCTCGATGCTGCGTCACCCGGTGCGGCACTCGGTATCTGTGTGGGCAGACTCGGCTCGGCATTTTATGAAGAATGCTACGGAATGACAGTGACAAACGAAGCGTTTTGCAAATTGCCTTTTGCCGTGTATATCCCGTCGTATGACGGCTATTGCATGGCGGTGTTTTTGTACGAATCCGTCATTTGTCTGCTCATCGCATTGATATTACCTCACATAAGAAAAGCTTACGGCGGTGCTAAGGGTGCGGAAACGGTGAATTTTATCGTAATGTATGCCGGAGCCAGAACATTTCTCGAAAGCCTGAGAGCGGACAGCGTTTATTACGGCTTTGTGAGAGTATCGCAGGTAATATCCGCACTTATTCTGCTTTTCGTATTCGTCGTATATTCGGTGAAGCTCGTTCGGGCAACATCATTCAAAAAAACATATTTGATATTGTACGTCGGCTTTGCATCCTTTTTGACAATCGGATTTTTGTCGGAATTTTATATGGGTTCAAGCTCGTATGTCAGAAATTATATAATACTGTTGTTCTGCTGTATACTGCTTACCGCCGTTACCATGCTTACGTATTTTCTGTACAGAAAAGGCTTGAGTATAAAAAACGGAAAGAAAAAAAGAAGAAATTGTACAAAATGACGATATTGTGCTTGACACGGACGAGTATTTGTGATAGAATAAGTACGAATCAAGTCACGCCTTGAGCGTAGGAGAGGTTTTATGAAAACAAAAAGGATGTTACGCGGGATCTTATGTGTGATTTTATGTATTTTGACAATACTTTCGATTTCCGCATGCAAGTTGTCACATCGTAAGAAAACGAGCGAAGATACGACATCGAACGGTGAAACCGATAAGAGTACCGATAAAGGAACTTTGACCGATTACACGACCAATGCTCCCGATGATACCGATAAGGTGACCGGCTGGGATACGACAAGCGAAGAAACGGAAAACATGACCGATGACGTAACGGCCGATATAACCGACGAAAGCACTGCAGAGGTAACGACCGACATAGTAACCGAGGATACAACGACACCTGTGACAACGGAACCGCCCGCAACGACACCCGTGACAACAAAACCGACCACAACGTCTCCCGTAACCGAAGAGCCGACGGAAAAAACCGAAGCTCCCAAGGTTCTCGGAAAGTATAACAATGCGAATGATCGAGTTGTGATCTACGGTACGTGCGAAAAGGGAAGCGTTATAACGAGCAAGGCTCAGGGAAGTTCCAAAAGCGAGGACAATGCTTCCGCAAACGGATATTTCTATGTCGAGCAAACGGCGGGAGGCATAATAACGCTTTATGCCACCGCACCGGGTAAAAAAACAAGCGATTCCGTCAGCGTAAACACGACGACAAAAAGCGATGTTGCACCGCAGGTCTGGGGCGGTCAAAATTCGAGGTTGTTTTATCAAGGAACGGTCCAATTTTATTTGGGCAATGTTAAAGCGTCGAGCAGCGTCGTGAATTCGACGAAAAATTATGTGAAGAATCTGAGAAAACAGGTGTGTGCGGCGACCGGCAAGGATACAAAATTCATATACATAATCTGTCCTAACCCCGCAACCGTGTATTACGACGAAATGAGAAGCTATATGTACCCTTCCGGAACCCCGAAAAAGAACAAAACGGCGGCATGGCAATTCGTGGAGGCACTTCAGGGCGAAGACGGCTTTATCGTTCCGAACCTCTATGAGGCGTTTGATAAGTATAAGAACGAGGATATATTCTTCCGCACCGATACGCATTGGTCGGAGCTTGGTGCTTTTTATGCATATACCGAGCTTATGCCGCTCATAAAAAAGGACTTCAAGAACGTGAAAACGTACAGCTTGAGCGATTTTACCGTTAAATACACGGATTGTACAGCGGGCGATATGGCAAGCTTTCTGGGTGCATCGGGAAATATGCGTGAAAACACGCCGTTTTTGTATCCGAAATTCAGCGATACGGGTGCGTACTATACCGCAAGACGCCAGAGCGGGAACAGTATACAGACGGCTGTAGGCGTGTATCCTACCACATCGACGTTAAACAGTTACGATTCGTCGATGCCGACTTGCTATTACGTGTCCGATTCCTACGGTGCGTATTTCCTTCCTTATGCGGGGATGTCGTTCGGTAAAATGTTCGGAAATTCCGGAATACTTTGGAACTATACAATGGATTACGAACTGCTCGCAAGAGAAAAGCCCGATTATGTGATGTTTATTTATACCGACAGAAACATAAATGCATCGCTAGAGCAATTAAAGACGACCTGATGAAGACCGATATGAAAAAGGTATTAAACGGAATAGATAATGTAAGCGATGCCATGCCCTACCTTAAGGGCAAGCGTGTCGGACTTATAACAAATAATTCGGGTACGAATAAGCAACTTAAGCCCACATACGAAATACTCGGCGAAATGTGTAATTTGACCTGCCTGTTTGCTCCCGAACACGGACTTAAAGGTGCGGCACAGGCGGGAAAGCACGTGGAGAACGAAAACGACGGAAGCATCGGCTTACCTATATATGATCTTTACGGCGAAACAAAAGCACCTACGGATGAGATGCTCGAAAACGTCGATGTGCTGTGCTTCGATATACAGGACGTCGGAGCGAGATTTTATACTTACCTGTATACGATGACGAGAAGTATGAAAGCTGCCGCTCGTGCCGGTATACCGTTTCTGGTGTTCGACCGCTTCAATCCGATATCGCTGTCAAAGGTCGAGGGAGAACTGCTCGACGAGGCAAACGCATCGTTTATCGGCGAATATGCGATACCGACACGGTACGGATTGACAATAGGCGAATTCGCAAGATATTGCAACAGCGAGAAAAACATCAATGCCGAGCTGTACGTTATCGAATGCCGCGGCATAGACAGAAATATGTATTTCAGAGATACGGACTTGCCGTGGATAGCTCCGTCTCCGAATATGCCGTCGCCCGAATGTGCGTTGGTGTACCCGGCAACCTGCATATACGAATCGGTACTTAACGTTTCGGAGGGAAGAGGAACGACACAGCCGTTTGAGCTGATAGGCTCGCCAGAGTTTAACGGCAAGAGAATAGCCGATGAAATGAATGCAAAAAAGCTCGGAGGCGTTATTTTCCGTCCCGTGTATTTCACCCCGACGTTTTCAAAATTCGAAAAACAATTGTGCCAAGGCGTTCAAATACATATCACGGACAGAGAAGTGTATTCCTCGTTTGAGGTCTGCGTAAGCTTGTTTTCGTTGCTGAGAGAAAATTACGAGCTGAATATCAACGAAAAAGGAAATTTACGAGGCTTCGGAACAGACAGACTGTTCAAAGGTACACCCGTTGACGAGCTTATTTCCGTTGCGTCGAAAACGTCGGAACAATTCAAAAAACAAAGCGAAAAATATATGCTGTATTAAAAAAGCGATGAGATCTTCGGATCTCATCGTTTTTTTGCATAAAACACTTTTTTCGGTCAAGTATATATACAATAAGGGGCTTGCCCGGTCATTCGGCACGGCAAGTGTATTCGGCGGGAGATTGTATCCTCTGTCGAATGACGACCGAAACGTGCCGTTCGAGAAGGCGGGGAACATTCTTGCCTCGGTTATATACATTTTACGGAGGCTTTTATGCGTGATTTTCGTTCGGATATGGCAAATGAGGTGTGCGACGAATACATGAGGGAGTATTCAAAGGAGCGGTCGGGAATGCCCGACGGCATTGAATACGAAAAAAAGAAGTGTGGTGCTTTTGAAATCGAAAGCGTGAAAATACTCGACGAACGAGGCGAAAAAGCTCTTGAAATGCCTTGCGGCGATTATGTCACACTGAAGGTCGGCAGATTGTGGCTTACCGATTATAAACGCTTTAAGCGAGCGGCAGACGAGCTTGCGAAGCTCATAGCCTCGCTTGTTGATACGAAGGGTTCGGTGCTTGTTGCGGGACTCGGAAACAGATACGTCACACCCGATGCGGTGGGAGCTATCGCTTCGTCCAATATAATCGCAACACGTCATCTCAGGGATAACGGCTTTTTCGATTACGAAAATTCGGGACTCGGCGAGGTATCGACTGTAGTGCCGGGTGTGCTGGGACAAACGGGAATAGAAGCGGCGGAGCAGATTAAGTCGGCAGTCGAAACGGTAAAACCCGATTGCGTGATATTAATAGACGCACTTGCTTCGAAATGCATGGAAAATCTTGCTTCGACGGTTCAACTGACAAATACGGGTATTCGCCCGGGCAGCGGTGTCGGAAACGACAGAGGCGAGCTTTCGCAAAGCGTTCTGGGGGTGCCGACGGTAGCCGTCGGAGTGCCTACTGTGATAGATGCCGCCACACTCGCCGGTGATCTGCTGTGCGAGGCGGTGGGCGAGTGTGACGGGCTGTACGGTAAGTTGAAAAACGACTACAAGGACTGTTATGTAACGGTCAAGGATGCAGACGAAGCAGTGTCGGAAATGGGACGGCTTATTGGCTATGCCGTGAACAGAGCGTTCCATAAGATTCTCTCTTATGAGGAAATGATGTATATGTAACGGTAAAACGGAATTAAATCCCCCGGCTGCGAATATAATGTATCGTTGAAACATTAAACGCAAAAGAGGGATAAAATGAAAGACGGAAAAATCGATTTTTCGGAGTTTACCGATACCTCGAAGGAGGAATACTTGATACGGGCAAGACGTAAGAGAATATTGTATGCCGTGAATACGTATGTTATCTGCCCCGTTACCCTGCTATGTATGCTGCTCGGCACGTTGATATCCGCAACAGATACCGTGAAAAGAATAAAAAATGCCGAGATATCCGATAGCATAGGCACGGAGGAAAACGAAAAGTATACATCGCTTGAAAAAGAAAACAAAATAACGGAATCGGAAAAAAACGAAATCGACGAGGACGGGGACACAAAATATATCACGGATATAGATAACGATATTTCCGAATTGCTGTCAAAATATTACAGCGAAAAAACGGAAAGCGATGATATTTACGCATACGACTATTCTCTTGTGCCGGAGGGGTATCGTGCCATAGTGCCGCTTTCACTGTCCCGTCCGACGGAAAACGGCGTAATGTATGTCAGCAATTCGTCGAAATATTCGTTCGATTATAAGGATTACGAGGATCGAGAGCTTAAGGAATTATTCGACGAAGAAAAAGACGGCGGCTCGTATTATGCTCTGGTGATACATACGCACGGCACGGAAGCGTATACCCCCGAGGGCGTGCTGACAGACAGCATAAGCGAGCCGTATAATACACGAAGCAATGATAATGAGATAAATGTCGTTTCCGTCGGAGCGGTATTTACCTCGGAGCTTGAAAAATGCGGGATAAAAACGCTTCATTACGATGTGGCAATCGACGAAAAATCGTATACGCAAGCGTATTCGAACGCTGCAGTCGAAATAAAAAAACTGCTTAAGCAGTACCCGACAATAAAATACGTATTCGACGTGCATAGGGACGGAGTTACGCTTTCAAGCGGCGAAAAGGCAAAGGTCGTGTGTAAGATAAACGGAAAACCCGCCGCACAGGTAATGTTTGTTGTCGGTACGGATACGCTCGGGCAAAAACACGATTCGTGGCGGGATAATCTGACATTGGCGGTAAAGCTGCAACTGCGGCTTGAAAATCGCTATAAAAATTTTACACGCCCCATAAGCATAAAGCAGGGGGCGTATAATCAGCACTATTCGTCTATGGGACTATTGATAGAGTTCGGCTCGGACGGGAATACGCTCGACGAAGCCAAATACTCGGCAAAGTTGCTTGCGAGAGAGCTTGCGGCTCTTATGAAAGGCGAGGAATGATCAATAGGTAGGGTACTTCAGATCGCCTATCAAAAACGAGCATACCAGCTTGTAAAGATGATCCGGATTTTCAACGAAATTCTGAGCCATGCGAGTGGTTTGGAATTTCGTTTCCGCATTTACCGTGACGGTCAGTATGTCCTTTTTGTCCTGTATCATACGGCAAGTCAGATTGTACGAACCGTCCGGCTGCTCGTCCTCGGAATAGCGGATCTTTATTTTTCTGTCCTTAAAGGACAGATATTTTATTGCATTATATAAACCACGTTCGCGAATATACCCGTAAATGTCGCTTTTCAGTGTGTCGGCGATAAACGCTCCCCGTTTTGTAACATAGTATTTGCCCACATCGTCGATTTTTACAAAGCCGTTGTCGGCGAGATAAGCGAATTGTTCGATAAAATCGAAGTTTGAAACAAACTCGTCCTGTACGATTATGTCGTTGATCTCGGGATACGATAAATGCGTCCCGATGTTTTTCATTATCGTTAATATATAAACACGTATATCTCCGCATTCTTTGAGTTGCATACTCCCACCCCTTTATGAACAAATTAACAAACAAATTATACACTTATTTCTTTAATTATTCTATAGGCATTCGTGAATTGCGTAAAAATTTTATATACCGCCGTTTTTATTTGTATTGAACAAAAAAAACGCCTGCAGTTTTTAAAATTTTTGGAAAAAAACTATTGACAATTTTAAAAAATGTGTTATACTATACTCACGGAAATGTTTTATCGTGATATCGACTTGTAAAAAGAGCTTTTAAACGATGAACGCTTCTTTAAAGACGTAAAAGACTTTTCAAAACGGAGATTTTTTCGCCGAAATAAAGGATTTTTTTCGACCGATTCGCTTTTGCGACGGAAATGTGGCTCGGAAGGAGAATTGATTTGAACGAAAACGGCATTGATTCCGTAAAAAAAGGCAGCGAAGCCGCTTTTGCCGAATTGCTTGAACAATATTCTCCCCTTATTTCCTCGCTCGTTGACGAAACCGCAAAAAACTGCGGCGAGGACGAAAAAGAGGACCTGCGGCAGGAAGCGTGTATCGCACTGTTCCGTGCCGCCCTGTCGTATAAACAAAACGAAAAGGTCACTTTCGGTCTTTATGCGAAGATCTGCATAAAAAACAGATTGATATCGTATTGCCGACGTGCGTCGAATAACGATAAGCTCGTGCTTTGTCAGCCCGATGAGGACGAGGACGTCGAAGCCGACCCGTCGCAAAGACCCGATAACGCACTTATCGATGCGGAATCTCTCTCTATTTTGAAAAAAAAGATCAGATCTTGCTTGACGGATTTTGAATATTCGGTGTTTATTTGCTATGCCGAGGGCATGGAACGAAAGGATATCGCAAAGCTGCTGTCAGTCACGGATACGTCGGTGAGCAACGCTCTTTACAGAGTGAAAACGAAGCTGAAAAAAATGCTCGGTGCTTGCCCGTGAATTTATATCGCAGATCACAATTCGGGCAATATGTCCTTGTGTCCGCTCGGCACGCGACACGATTTTTACGACTTAACGTCGGAAATCGGCTTTGCCTACCCACTGCCGCTTCAAACGATGCGACAGGTTACTTATTGAAAAGCATGCGGATCTCAGGTTCAAATGCATATATGCCCCGATAGCTTAAAGCAGAGCGTTGTTATTCAAAGGTGGCGGTGTAAATCCGTCTATGGGCAAAATTTTATATACCATACAAAGCGAGGTACAAAAATGTACGAAGACGAGAAGTTAGTCTGCAAGGATTGCGGCAATGAATTTATTTTCACGGCACGCGATCAGGAATTCTATGCCGAAAAGGGTTTCCAGAATAAGCCCTTGAGATGCAAAGCCTGCCGCGACGCAAGAAAGAACGCAGGTAAGGCTCCCAGAGAGTTTCACACCGCAATATGTGCAGGCTGCGGAAAAGAGGCAAAGATCCCCTTTGTTCCCAAGACGGATAGACCCGTATATTGCAGCGAGTGTTTTGCCGCAATGAAAAATAACTGAAATCGGTAGATACTTATTTCATATATTTGAAGAGGTCTGCGAGCCGAGGCATATGCTCGGTTCGTCGGAGGATAAGGCTGTCGTATTAAACGACAGCCTGTCTTTTTTATGTATGTTAATGCATTTAAGGAAAAAATTACCGAGATATTTGAAAAAATTTACGGAAATTACTGCCGTAATGTATTGACATATAATTTAAAAAGTGTTATAATTTGCGTGAATTTGATGCAGGCTGAGGAATAAAATGAATTGCGAATGTTCAATGCGAATGGGCGGTCTTGTCTTTAAGCTCGTTTCACCGTATCGCATAGACTTCATAAATACCATGATGCGTGATTATGAGGT